>NZ_JBJDQK010000008.1:0-341409 GCF_044903445.1 Streptomyces sp. NPDC019890
ATACCGGCCAGCGCGACCATCGCGAACATCACGGTCGCGGCGCCACCGAGCACCGGGTGCGGGACCGAGGCGACTGCGGCACTCTGAGCCGCTACCCCGGCGGGAGCGGGGTCAGCCGCTGCGGCGTCCGCCGGGTCCACACCCGCCACCACGCTGTCGGCCACGCCCGGCTCGATCTCCGGTTCCTTTCGGCCGAGCCCGTTGAGGAGCAGGTTCAGCAGGATCGCGGTGCTCGCACCGAGCGTGACGCCGCTGTTCAGCAGCGACGACAGGTCCGCGTTCATGTGGTCCTTGAACAGCACCGGGACGGTGGAGGGCAGCAGGGCCACGGCCAGCGAGACGCCCACCACCAGGGCGTTCTTCTCCTCCTTGAGATCCACCTTGGCCAGGGTCTGGATACCGGCCAGCGCGACCATCGCGAACATCACGGTCGCGGCGCCACCGAGCACCGGGTGCGGGACCGAGGCGACTGCGGCGGCGGCCTTCGGCAGCATGCCCAGCACGATCATGAAGGCACCGGCCGCGACGACCACGAAGCGGCTCTTCACCTTCGTCATCCGCACCAGGCCGACGTTCTCGGCGAAGGCCACGTACGGGAAGGAGTTGAGCACACCGCCCAGGGCGGTCGCGGCGCCATCGGCGCGCAGCGCACGGGCCACGGTCTCGCCGTCGATCTTCTTGCCGACGATGTCGCCGATGGCGTACGTGTCACCGGTGGTCTCGACCATGGTGATCAGCATGACGATCAGCATCAGCAGGATCGGGAACCACTGGAACTGCGGGGCGCCGAAGTGGAACGGCGTTATGACACCCAGCCAGTTCGCCTTGCCGACGTCCGCGAAGCTCGCGTCGCCCAGCAGGAAGGCGACCGCGGTGCCGGCCACCAGCCCGAGCAGGATGGCGATGCTGGACAGGAACGGCCGGCCGAGCTTCATCAGCACCAGAATGAAGACCATGGTGCCGCCCGCGTAGGCGAAGTTCTTTGGATCGCCGAAGTGCGGGCTGCCGACTCCACCCGCCGCGTCGTTCAGCCCCACCGGGATGAGGACCAGCCCGAGGACGGTGATCACCGTGCCGGTGACCACCGGCGGGAAGAGCCTCAGCACCGCCCTGAAGGCGGGAGCGGGAAGCCAGGCGAAGGCGAAGGTGGCGAGACCCGCAGTGATCACCGCGCCGTAGATGACCAGCAGTGCGGCCGTGCCGCCGCCGGCGCCGAGACCGATGGCGATCATCGGGGACACCGCGGTGAAGGTGACTCCCTGGATCAGCGGCAGCCGCGAGCCGATCCGGCCGATGCCGAAGGCCTGGATGATCGAGGCGATACCGCAGGTGAACAGGTCCGCGTTGATCAGGTAGACGAGCTGTTCTCGGCTGAGCCCGAGGGCCCCGCCAACGATGATCGGGACGATCACGGCACCGGCGTAGAACGCCAGGACGTGCTGGAAACCGTAGAGTGCCAGTTTCGGGAGGGGGAGCACCTCGTCGACCGGGTGCTCGCTCTGCTTTCCGGCAGCGGAAAGCCAAGCGACTCGTGCCATCTCCGCCTTGCCCTTCAAGAGGTAGGTACTGAGAGGAAGCTCTGGTTATCCCTGGCGCGACGACGATGGCGCACCCTGGTTTCAGCCAGTCGCATGGGGGTCGAAGCTTCGCGGTGTCTCCGCCGGCCCTTCGTCCTGTTGAACGCATATCCAACGCCAGACGGTAACTCGGCGAACATCGTAGACTCCTCCAAAGAAGGAGCCGCCTACGGGCGCTCCACCTGGCCAAACCTCCAAGGCCAGACCGGCCGCCCTGGCCCTGGACAGCGCCAAGTGCCCCTGAGGCGGGTCCACTTCAGGCCACCTGCGCACGTTCACACGAGTAAGACGACAAGCCTTCCCGGCCTCCGGTGCCCGGCAGGACGGGCACATCGCCGTACAGCTGAAGTTAAGAATCCTTGACATGAGGTCTAGGACTTCTTACATTCATCCATGTCAAGTTTCTTTTACATAGGAGCAGGCGTGTCATTCGAAGAGAAGCGCACGTGGATGATGGCGGTGGTCACGGTGGGGGCCTATGCGACCTACCTCGGCATCATCCTCGGGCGGGCGGAGAGCACCCCTCTGACCGAGGTGCCGTACGTCTCGACACTGCTGTGGACGATCGGCGCCGCGATCGCGGTGTCGATCGTGCTCCACATCGTGATGGCCATCGCCTCGCCCAAGGACGCCGACAAGAAGGACCAGCGCGACAGGGAGATCGGCCGGTTCGGTGAGTACATCGGCCACTCCTTCGTCGTCATCGGCGCCGTTGCGGCACTCGGCATGTCGATGGCAGAGCTGAACTACTTCTGGATCGCCAACGCGATCTACCTGGCGTTCGCCCTGTCGTCGGTCCTTGGCTGCGTGGCAAAGCTCGTCGCCTACCGCCGAGGTTTTCAGCCGTGGTGAGGCCGACCAGAGTCACGAACTCGATCCGAGCCCTCCGATTCGCGAACAAAGAGATGACGCAGGCGCAGCTGGCGGATCTCATCGGTGTGACCCGCCAGACCGTCATCGCCATCGAGAAAGGCCGCTACTCGCCCTCCCTCGAGATGGCCTTTCAGATCGCCCGGGTGTTCAACGTCCCGCTCGACACCGTGTTCCAGTACACGGAAATTGAAGGAGAGGCACCATGAAGGCCATCGTCCAGGACGTGTACGGCTCAACCGATGTGCTGCAACTCAGGGACATCGACCCGCCGACGGTCGGGGACGGCGACGTGCTCGTACGGGTACACGCGGCCGGCCTCGATGCGGGCGTGTGGCACCTGATGACGGGCCTGCCCTACCTGCTTCGTCTCGGGGGCTTCGGGCTCCGCGCACCGAAGAACGGTGTGCGGGGCATGGACGTGGCCGGACGCGTTGAGGCGGTCGGCAGAAAGGTGACCCGCTTTCAGGTGGGTGATGAGGTCTTCGGCGCTTGCGACGGCTCCTTCGCCGAGTACGCGTGCGCCCGGGAGGACAGGCTTGCTCCGAAGCCGGAGAACCTCACCTTTGAACAGGCGGCGGCCGTCTCCATCTCCGCTTTCACCGCCCTCCAGGCGGTTCGCGACAAGGGGCGGGTTCAGGCAAGGCAGAAGGTCCTCGTCATCGGTGCGGCGGGAGGTGTGGGGACGTTCGCGGTGCAGCTGGCCAAGATGTTCGGAGCGGACGTCACGGGCGTGTGCAGTACGACGAAGGCGGATCTGGTCCGATCGATCGGTGCGGACGACATCATCGACTACACCCGCGAGGACTTCGCGGACGGGACGCGCCGCTATGACGTCATCCTCGACATCGCGGGCAACCGGTCGTTGTCACACCTGAGGCGTGCACTCGCCCCGGCGGGAACGCTCGTCATCGTCGGCGGTGAGGAGGGAGGACGGTGGCTCGGGGGCACCGAGCGCCTGATCCGAGCGTTTCTGCTGTCACCGTTCACACGCCAGAAGCTGCTCGGGCTGATCTCGGCGGAGCGACAGGAGGATCTACAGCTCCTGAAGGAGCTCATCGAGGCGGGCAAGATCACGCCGGTCATCGACAGAACGTACCCGCTGAGCGAGGTCCCCGAGGCGATCCGGTATCTGCGCAACGGCCACGCACGCGGCAAGGTGGTCATCACCGTGTGAGGCAGGACCGACCACCGAGGCGCTGGTTCGCCGACCGGACCGTCCCTGCCCAGACAGCCGGCTCACCAGGTCACGCTGCTGACGGCCGTGCGGTCACTCGGTGACGAGCACGGCCACCCCGGTGATCCGTCCGGCCGCCAGATCGCCGAGGGCTCGGTCGGCCTGCCTCATCGGGTAACGCGTGACCCGCACCGTGGGCCGTATCCGGGCCACTTCGGTGAGGAAGGCACGGCCGTCGTCGCGGGTGTTGGCGGTGACGCTGCGTACGGTCCGCTCCTGGAACAGATGGCGCGCGTAGTCGAGCGGCGGTATGTCGCTCAGGTAAATCCCGGCGATCGCGAGTGTCCCGCCGCGGTCCAGCGCGGCCAGTGCCACCGGCACCAGCGTGCCGACCGGTGCGAACAAGATCGCAGCATCCAGCGGCTGCGGGGGCTCACCGGCTCCGGCGGACGCCGCCCCCAGGTCCAGCGCCAACTGCTGCGCCTGCGGCGACCGGGTCACGACATGGACGTCGGCACCGCGGGCGATGGCGACTTGAGCGGTCAGATGCGCGGAAGCCCCGAACCCGTAAATGCCGAGCCGCCCGCCGGACGGGAGTTCGGCCCGCTGCAGTGCCCGGTAGCCGATGATTCCCGCGCAGAGCAGAGGTGCGGCCTCCTCGTCGTTCCATCCTTCCGGCAGGCGGTAGGCGAATCGGGCGTCCACGACGACATGGTCGGCGAATCCGCCGTGGATGTCCCAACCGGTGTAGCGGGAGTCGGGGCACAGGTTCTCCCGGCCGGTACGGCAGTAGCGGCACTGCCCGCAGGTTCCCGCCAGCCAGGCGGCCCCCGCCCGGTCACCGACGCGGAATTGCTCGACAGCGGGCCCGGTGGCGATCACCTCGCCCACGACCTCGTGGCCCGGCGAGCAGCGCGCCTTGCGGGGTGCCAGGTCGCCCTCGGCCAGATGCAGGTCGGTCCGGCACACCCCGCAGGTCCGCACGCACAGCAGCAGCTCGCCCGGGCCGGGCGCCGACAGCGGGCGCTCCACCAGCCGCAGCGGGCCTGACGTGATCGGACCCGGGCGCTCGACCACCCAGGCGGACGTCGTCGCGGGGATCGGCTGCGCCATCGTCGCTCTCCTCTCCGCTCCGGCCGCATTGCCTGCTCACGGCCAGGGGGCTTGGAGCTGTGCCCGAACCCAGGATGCCCCTGGTACGGGGGCGGGGGCACCCGGATGGGGGGGCAGCACGGGCGCACGGGCGCACGGGCCCCACGGGTGACGGCCAGATCTGGACGCGAGTCCTACGGGAGGCTCGTGAAGGACACGATCGGGCCGTCCACCGTGTCGATCGCCTGTACATCAAAGCTCCGCCGCGGAAATGCCCGCCCGAGAGAGAGGCGCCAAGAGGTCGCGATCTCCTGGGCCAGCGCAAAAGCGTTGGCCTCGGATTCGGCGTCTTCCTCGATCCCGATGTACTGCCACAGCCTGAATTGGTTCAGGGTCGCTTCGATCGAGACGGCATCCCCCTTCAATGCGCTGTGCCACGTCCGAAAATTGTCGGGATCGTATGAACGATCCCACAGCACACACCCCTCCACCTCGACGAACTGCGGCAGGAACACGCGCGACAGGGCGATCCATTCGGTCAACCCTGTATGCGCGGAGAGGAAGTCCAGGTAATCGAGGTCAGCACGCGCACCTTTCGCCCATCTCTTGATCCGAGGGTCCTTCATGGGGTCCATCGAGCATCCCTTATTACGCAATTCATCAGGCCTGGCGAGCCTCGGCACTTTATCGCAAGGCCGGCCTTCTCTGATTCGCGTATCCGCGGACCGGGCCTCGACGACCTCGGGCGTGAGGTGGACGGCGCAACAAGTGGCCGCCCGCCCTTCCCCTCCCCCCTGCCTCGGCCGTCGTCCGAGCCGTTCCGCCGCAACAACGCGGCCGGAGAGCTCAGCGGGCCAGTGCCTCGCGGGCGGCTTCGCGCGCCGCCTCGCGGTCGTGCGGGACGAGGCCGATACGGGTGCGCCGGTCGAGAATGTCGGACTCGTCGAGGGCGCCCTCGTGGCGCACCGCCCACAGCAGTTCGGCGCCGGTGACGGGGTGTCCGGGAACCACGGGCAGCGCCAGAGACGGGTCGGCGAGGCCGAGTGCGTGGACGGCCGGAGCCTCGGATCCGTAGCGGCGGACCAGGCGCCGGGGCGCGGCAAGCGTCGCAAGCGTGGCGGGCCGGGCGGCGCCGACAAGGGGGATCGAGGTCGTACGGCACCGGTCGGCGGTCAGACCGTTCCCGGTGACGGCGGCGTCGACGGCGTCCTGGGCCATCCGCCGGTAGGTGGTGAGCTTGCCACCGACGACCGTGACCACACCCTGGGTCGACGTCACAACGGCGTGCTTGCGGGAGATGTCGGCGGTGCGGCCGGTGCCCGGCGTGGCGGTGTCCGGCCGCGTGGTGTCCGGCGTCGTGGTGTCCAGGAGCGGCCGCAGCCCGGCGAATGCTCCCACCACCGAATCGCGGCTGACGGACACGTCGAGGGCCGAGCCCAGCACGTCGAGGAGAAAGCCGATGTCCGTCTCGGGCACCTCCGGTACGTCGGGGACGGCGCCCTCGATCGGCTCGTCGGTCAGCCCCACGTACACCCGGCCGTCGCCCTGCGGCAGGACGAGTACGAACCGGTTGGACTCGCCGGGGATCGGGATGTGCATCCCGGCGGCGAGGCCGCCGATCTCCTCGGAGCGCAGGACCAGATGGGTGCCGCGAGAGGGGCGCAGCCGTACATCATCGACGAGGCTGCCTGCCCAGACCCCGGTGGCGTTGATGACCGTGCGGGCACGGATCTCCAGTTCCGCTCCGGTGAGTTCGTCGCGGGCCATGGCGCCGGAGCCGGTGAGCGAGAGCGCGCGGGTGCGGGTGAGGATGCGGGCGCCGTGCGCGGCGGCTGTGCGGGCTATCGCGGTCACCAGACGTGCGTCGTCGGTGAGTTGGCCGTCCCATGACAGCAGTCCCCCGCGCAGGCCTGTCGGCCGCAGCGCGGGGACCATGTGCCGCGTCTCCACCGCGGAGAGCGTACGGGGGGCGGGCAGCGTGGTGCGTGAGGTGTGGGCGGAGGCACGCAGCAGGTCGCCGGCCTTGAAGCCGGCCCAGGCAAGCGCCGCCTGGCCGCGGGAGACCATGGGGGTGAGCGGCAGGACGAAGGGCTGGGCGCGTACGAGGTGGGGGGCGGTGCGTTCCATGAGGACACCGCGTTCGACGGCGCTTTCGTGGGCGACGTCGAGCTGGCCGGTGGCGAGGTAGCGCAGTCCGCCGTGGATGAGCTTCGAGCTCCACCGTGAGGTCCCGAAGGCGAGGTCATGGGCGTCGATGGCGGCGACGGTCAGCCCGCGTGCGGCGGCGTCGAGTGCGGCTCCGGCGCCCGTCGCGCCGAGACCGACGACAAGGACGTCGACGCGGGCGCCGTCGGCGAGTTCGGCGAGTTCGCGGCGTCGGCGTGCCGCGCCGAGCGAGGAGGGGGCGGAAGCACGGCCACGTGAGCGGCTCATGGCGTAAGGGTCCTCTCCAGGAGGGTCCGCAGCTCTTCGAGGAAGGCCGCTTCGGTGAGTTCGGGGTCGGTTTCGTCGGTCATCGTGCGCAGCGAGAGCGTGAAGGACTGCGCGACGAGCAGCAGCGAACGGGCCTGAAGGTCGGGGTTCATCCGGCGGACGGACCCGTCGGTGTGGCCCTCCCGCAGGGCACCGGTGATGAGCCCCAGCAGTGCGTCCTGGCTGGTGCCCCGGTGGTCGAGCACGTAGGGCAGCAGCAGCTCGGGATCCACGTCGATGATCTTGCGGAAGAGCGGATGGGCGCGAAAGGCGGCGACTCCGGCGACCATTCCGTCGATGAGCCGGGTCCGGGTGGGGACGTCGGGCTCCGGGCCGGTCATCGTGCCGACGGCGAGTGCGATCCACTCCCGGGTCATCACGTCGCCGACGAGGGTCCGTACGTCCGGCCAGCGGCGGTAGAGCGTCATACGGGACACTCCGGCGCGCCGGGCCACGTCGGTCAGGGTGGTGCGGCGTACGCCGACAGCCAGGACACAGTCGCGTGCCGCGTCGAGAACGGCATCTCCGTCCGAACGGTTGTGACGAATGGGCGTCATCTGTCACAGTGTAATCGCAGTGCAGGCCGTACGGCACGGCGACCCGCAAAACCGAGGGTGAGGATCCAAGTGGACATGTTGTGGAGCGGCTGGGGAGACCCGGCCAAGGCGGCCCCGCTGCCCGACACGGTGATCGGCCTGCTGCGCGACCTGCTCGGCGTCACGCCCAGGGAGAGCGGACCCGCGCACATCGGCAGCATCCCCGCTCCCGACTCCCCCCTCACCGACAAGACCCGGCAGGCGCTCGTCGACTGCCTGGGGGACGCCACACATCTGCGCACCGATGCGGAGACACGCATCCGGCACACCCGGGGCAAGTCCACCCCCGACCTGCTGCGCATCCGGGCCGGCGAGGTCGACGACATCCCGGCAGCCGTCGCACTGCCCGGCAGCCACGACGAGGTACTCGCCCTGCTGCGAGTCTGCGCCGAACACGGCGTGTCCGCCGTGCCGTTCGGAGGCGGGACCTCCGTCGTCGGCGGACTGGCCCCCGAGGCGCAACGCGGCTTCATCGCGCTGGACCTGCGCCGACTGGACAGTCTGCTCGTCCTCGACGAGGTCTCCCGCACCGCCGTTCTGCAGCCCGGGCTGCGCGCACCCGACTGCGAGGCGCTCCTCAACGAACAGGGCTTCACCCTGGGCCACTTCCCGCAGTCGTACGAGTGGGCCTCGATCGGCGGGTTCGCCGCGGCGCGGTCCAGTGGCCAGGCCTCGGCCGGTTACGGCCGGTTCGACGACATGGTGCTCGGCCTCACCGTGGCCACCCCGGAGGGCACCCTGGAACTGGGGCGCGCGCCCCGCTCGGCGGCAGGACCGGATCTGCGCCAGCTGATCCTCGGCTCCGAGGGCGCACTGGGTGTCATCACATCGGTGACCGTTCGGATCCGGCCCGTACCGCAGACCAGGATCTACGAGGGCTGGCGCTTCTCGTCCTTCGAGGCGGGCGCGCTGGCACTGCGCAAGCTCGCCCAGGACGGACCGCTGCCGACCGTGCTACGGCTGTCGGACGAAACGGAGACGTTCATCGGCCTCGCGCAGCCGGACGCCATCGGCGGGTCCGACGCCCCGCAGGCAGCCGGCTGCACGGCGATCGCCGGTTACGAGGGCACAGCCGAGGACACTGCGGACCGGCGTGCGCGGGCCCGGGAGGTGCTGCTCGCCTGCGGCGGTGAACTCCTCGGCGAGGAACCGGGCGACCGGTGGGCCCACGGCCGCTACAACGCCCCGTATCTGCGCGACGCGTTGCTGGACGCCGGCGCGTTCGCCGAGACCCTGGAGACGGCGACGTTCTGGTCCGGCCTGCCCGCTCTGTACGACGCGGTGCGCCAGGCGCTCACCACGGCCCTGACCGACGCGGGCACTGCGCCCCTGGTCATGTGCCACATCTCCCATGTGTACGAGAACGGCGCGTCCCTGTACTTCACCGTGGTCTCGGCGCAGGGGGACGATCCGATCGCCCACTGGGCCCCCGTGAAGCGGGCCGCCAACGACGCGATCCTTCTCGCCGGCGGCACCATCAGCCACCATCACGGAGTCGGTACCGACCACCGCGACTGGTACACGCGGGAGATCGGCCCTGTCGGAGTCAACATCCTTCAGGCCGTCAAGAACGAGATCGACCCGGCCGGAGTCCTCAACCCCGGCGTCCTCATCCCCGTCCGCTGACTTGCCCCGTGCCGACCGGAGGCGCATTCATGCGACATTTCACCGCCATCGTCAACCCCACCGCAGGCGGTTCCAGCGGTACGGCGGCCCTGCTCCCGCTGGCCCGCCTGCTGCGGGAGGCCGGGGCGCAGCTCGACACCCAGTACAGCCGCAGCCTGGAGCACGCGCGGGAGTTGGCACAGCAGGCCGGCGAACGCGGGCACGTGGTGCTCGCCGTGGGCGGCGACGGGATTGCCGGCTGTGTCGGCGGGTCGCTGAGTGGCACCGACACCGTGTTCAGCATCGTCCCGGCCGGCCGGGGCAATGACTTTGCCCGCGCGCTCGGCCTTCCGTCCGACGCACCCGCCCTGGCCGAACTGCTGCTCAACGCCTCGCCGCGGGCGATCGACACCATCCAGGTCGAATCAGCGGTGCACCCCGGAACATGCGTGCTGGGCAGTGTGTACGCGGGAGTCGACGCGGTGGCCAACCAGTACGCCAACACCGCCCGACTGCTGCGGGGCGCCGCCTCCTACTACGCGGGCGGCATGCGCGCCGTGCTGACCTGGCGCCCCGTCTCCTATCGCATCACCGTGGACGGCGTACTGCACGAACGGCGCGGCTACACGGTCGTGGCCGCCAACTCCCGCTTCTACGGGTTCGGCCGCCAGATCGCCCCCGACGCGCGGCTCGACGACGGGCTGCTGGACGTGGTCGTCATCCGGCATGCACCGAAACGGCTGTTTTTCGCGATCATGAATGAGCTCAAAACAGGGGCGCATGTGCAGCGCCCGGAAGTGGAGATCCTGCGGGGCAAGGAGATTCACATCGAGGCCGATCGCGACATCCCCTACGGCGCGGACGGCGAGATCGAGGCGACGCTGCCGGTGACGGCAAGGGTGCAGCCGGGGGCACTCAAGGTGCTCTGCTGACGGAGAGCGTATCTGCGTGTACCCCGACACCCGGCTGCCGTCGGCGGCAGCCGGGGCTGGGTGCGAGCACGGATCCCTCCGAACAGCCCGGTTCCTACTGTGAGAAGCAGGCAGCTCCCAGTGAGGGCTGTAGCAGCACACAGGAGGGGACATGAGGAAGTACAGAGCGGCCGGCCTTGTTCTGGCCGGCCTGGTGGCAGCCGCGGCCGGTTTGGTGCCGGGGGGAGCCGCTCAGGCCGCCAGTGCGGTCGAGCGCGATACCGGAACCGCACAACCCCGCAGCATCGGGGCCGCCTTCGCGCTCAAGAACACGGTCACCGAAAATTGTCTGGATGCGAGGCAGTCAAAGGAACCTGGCATGGTGTGGCAGTGGGACTGCGACTCCAACGATGCCAACCAGAACTGGCTCATGGAGCAGGTCCCGTCGGCGCCGGGCTGGTACTCGCTGCGCAACCTCAACAGCAATCTCTGCCTGGACCTGCGGGCCGGCAGCGATGACCAGGTGGTGAACGGCACGACGATCCAGCAGTATTTCTGTTTCCCCGACTCCATCGGCTCCGAGCGGTGGCAGGTGATCGCCTCGCCTACCGACCCTGAAGCCGTGATCGTGGCCAATCAGGTCAAGAGCAAGTGCCTGGACACCCGCCGCAACGGAGGGAACCGGACAAAGATCGTCGTGTGGGACTGCAACGGCTCCGAGAGCCAGAACTGGACCCGGGAGTAGGGCCGCGGGGCGCAGACCTCGGCCTTCTCTGACGGCCCGTCGGCTTGCCCGGCGGACCGTTCGGCCCTTCTGCGCCGGCGTCGCGGCGGGGCAGCCGGCAAGCCGGTCGGACCGGCACCGGGTCGGAGTACGATTCGCCCATGCCACGCCAAGTGGGCAATGCGGGGGCGCCTCCCGGCGGCGGAGGCGGGCAGGAGATCCGGTTCTGTCGCGCGCCGGACGGGGTCCGGCTCGCCTACGCGATCCACGGGCAGGGCCCGCCGCTGGTGATCGACTCGTGCTGGCTGAGTCACCTCCAGTTCGACTGGCAGAGTCCGGTCTGGCGCCACTTTCTCGAGGACCTTGGCGCGCGCTTCACGGTCATCCGGTACGACGAACGCGGTTACGGCCTGTCTGACTGGGAGATCGAGGACTATTCGCTCGAGGCACGCGTCGCCGACCTGGAGGCTGTGGTCGAGGCGGCCGGCCTTGGCCGCTTCGCGCTGGTTGGGATGTCGCAGGGCGGCCCCGTGGCGATCAAGTACACCGCCGCGCATCCCGACCGGGTGACTCGCCTGATCCTGTCGGGCACCTGGGCGTCCGCCGCGCGGACACCGGAGGACGTGGAGCTTCTCGAGACGTTGGCGAGCATGATCCGAGTGGGCTGGGCCAGGCCGGATTCTCTGTTCCGCCGCGTGTTCACCACCATGCTGATCCCCGGGGCGTCCGAGGAGCAGATGCGCTGGGTCGACGCGCTACAACGGATGTCCACCTCGACGGAGAACGCGGCCGCGCTGTGCGCCGAGCGTCAAAAGGTCGACGTCAACGATCTGCTACCCGCGATCGCCGTTCCCACGCTGGTTCTTCATTCGCGTGACGACGCGATGGCCGGCTTCGACGAGGCCCGGCGAGTCGCATCGTCGATTCGCGGCGCCAGTCTGGTACCGCTGGAGAGCCGCAATCATATTCTCCTGGCTGACGAGCCGGCCTGGCGCGTCTTCTTACATGAGGTAGCCGCCTTCGCCGAACCCGATCGAGCGGCTGCGCAACCCACCGCGCATCAGGCTCCGTTGGCCGATCTGACCGAGCGCGAGTTCGAGGTCCTCCGGCTGGCCGCGGCTGGGCTGGACAACTCCGGGATCGCCGGGTCCCTGGCGCTGAGCGTACGTACGGTCGAGCGGCACCTGTCCAACGCCTACCTCAAGCTCGGCGTCAGCGGCAGGGCGGGAAGGGCGGCTGCCGTCGCCGATCTGGTTCGCCGCGGCCTGGCGTAAACGCTGCCACCCGGCACCGGAGTTGCCGGGCTGATCCTGCGTGCATGCCGGCCCCCTGCTGGTGCGAGCAACAGCGACGGTGCGTGCTGGCACGGATGCCCCTGAACTGCCTTGCTTCTACCGTGAGAAGCCGAAAGCTTCCAGCCAAGGGGCCTTCCAGCCAAGGGAACCGAGAGAAGGTGGATCATGTCAGCGAATGTGATCGAGGCCAGCAAAGTGCGCTTCCTGGCCGAGCCGAGCGCGGCGCGATCTGCTCCGGCCGTGACGGCGTCACTGGTCAACGGGCATGCGCGACTCTCAGCCGGGCCCTTCAACTGGGACGCCGATCTGCCGCCCGCGGTCGGCGGGCAGAACGTGTCACCCAGCCCCACCGCCTACCTGCTCGGCGCGCTCGCAGGCTGCGCCGTCGTCTTCGTACACGACACGCTCGCGCCCGAACTCGGTCTCCGACTCGACGAGGTGAGCGCCGTTGCCCGTTGCACCGCGGATGCGCGAGGACTGCTGGGGATGGCTGGTGCCCTCCCGGATCTGGGTGACGTCGCGGTCGAGATCCATGTTGTCTCGCCCGAGCCCGCGGACAGGTTGCGGCGGCTCTTCGAGATCTGGCAGGAACGCTGCCCGGTCTATCTGGCACTCGTCAAACCAGTACCGGTACAGGCAACGTTCACCACTGAGGCCGGCGTCGCCCGATCCCACCGCTGACCGGTGTAAGACCCCGGTCAGAGGCCCGGAAGCGGATCGGGCGGCAGCTGGACGACACGCGCCGACGCGCCCTATGCCCCGGCGGTCCAGCGCTGGTCACTGTCTCCGTCGGCGGGGTCGAAGTCGAGCGGACTGCCCTCGGAACTTCCCAGCGGTTCAAGGGCGAAGTCCGGCGCGATCCGTGGGCGTATGGCTCCTGATCCATCGACGAAGAAGAGCAGATTGACGCCGTTCTGGCCGTTGACGGAGGCGCAGGACCAGATGCCGACGCCGCGGTCGGTGTCCCCGCGCGAGTCCAGGCAGTAGTCGGGATCCGCGTTGCTGCGCAGGAGGCCGATGGAGTCCAGACTCCACAGCTGGGTAGGGGCACCGCTGCAGCGGGTGGTGAAGACGTCCGTACGGTTCGCCATCACACCGTCCACGATGTCCAGGCACAGTCCGGAATCCGCGTTGACGACCTGGGTGAAGCCGCCCCCCGGGACGATCGCCGCCGGCCGGCGCGGGACGCTCTTCGAGGGAGCGGGCGCCGGCGGCTTGGGGGCCGGCGCTGAAGTGGTGGCGGTCGGCGAGGGTGAGGGCTTCTTGGACGGCTCCCGGGTGGGGCTCGCCGATGGGGTGGGCGAGGGAGTGGGCGCGGCCACGGTGGGCCAAGTGGCGCGGAGCGGGGGCTCCTTCGCCCGCTCGCGGGCCGGGCCGGAGTCCTCGGAGGCGGCCGCCAGCAGAGTGCCGGCGACGACCACGCCCGCGAGCGCGACCGCCACAGCGACAAGGACGACGGGCGTGGACAGCCGCCGTGCACTCTTCCGCGGCATCCCGTCGCTCTGCGGCGACTTCGCGGATGCAGTGAACGCCGACATGCCGGCCGTCGGTTTCGACCGGTCGGGCTGAGCCGGTACGGCGTCGAGAAGGCCACGCACGGGGCCGCGGGCCACGTAGGCCGCGCCGCCCCACCCGAGCAGGCCCTCGGCAAACACGGCCCGCGGGTTGTCCGCCATCCGCGTCAGCTCCGCGACCAGCCGGGTGCAGCTGGGGCATTCCGTCAGATGGAGCGTCAGATCCTCGCTGCGGCGCCCGTCCCCCGGCCGCGCCGACACCTCGATGATGCGGCGGAATCCCAGACACTTCCGGTCCCCGCAACGCTCCAGATACGCCCGGACGTAGGCCTGTCGCATGGCGTTCTGCGCCTTTTCCCGCAGCTCGGGAACGAAGTTCGGTTCGACGCCGAGGAAGCCGGCCACCGTGGCGTCAGCCTCCTCCTCCACCAGCGCGTACCAGAGGACGCCCCGCGTCAGCTCCGGCAGCTGGTAGAAGCTGGTGAGCATGGCGGACGACTCCTCGAACCGAAGGCGCCGGGGCTCCGGCAGCCCCGGTGCGGTGACGTCGGCGGTGTCATCGATCCAGGCGACGAAATCGCGTTCGAGCCGGTCCACGCGGCTGCTGTCGGCCCAGGTGAGGCCCACCCGCTGAACAAGCATCAGCAAATGGTGACGCCAGTTCCCCCGGGGCTCGATGCCCCGGCACGCCTCCTGGGCAGCGAGATCGAAGGTCTGGAGGACCAACTGGTTCCCGGCTACCTGGTTGCGTCCGCAGAGCCGGGCGTAGGTGAGCACAGCGGGCAGATGGCGGCGCTTGAGCTCCTGGACGGCGGGATGGGCGCGCGGGGCACCGGACCGGATGCGTTCGGTGAGCTCCGCGTCCGACAGGGCGGTGTACACCGTTGTCTCGTCCGCGGAATCCGGACCGACCTGGTGGAGCTCTGGCACCCTCTTGACTCCTCACTACGGCGCGACCGACCCGCCTGTCCAGACAGAAACACGCCGGTTTTACCAGCAGAAACAAGTGCCCATAGTGGAGCAGCCGGTTCCGCAGGGAAAGGTGTTTCCGCGGGTAAGTCGTCGTCGGAGGCCAGTCGGCCGATGCTGACGGCAGCCGCAAAGTATGTGGACGGGGACGCCCAGAGCATCGGTAACATCGGGCGATGAACCATCCTCGACTGATCGCCACCGATCTCGACGGCACGCTCTTGCGCCGCGGCGGCATCCTCTCGGACCGCACCTTGCGCGCCCTGCACGGCGCAGTCGACGCCGGCGCCGAGGTCGTCCTTGTCACCGCCCGCCCACCCCGGTTCGTCGACATGCTCGCCGCCGCAACCGGCATGGTCGGCACCGCGGTGTGCAGCAACGGTGCCCTTGTCTACGACATCGCGTCGCGCACCGTCATCGAGACCCGCACCCTCCCGGTACCCGCAGCCCGCCAGGTGGCCACCGCGCTGTCGGATGCGACCCCGGGGCTCGGCTTCGCTGTGGAGACCGGCCACCAGGTCCTGTACGAGCCCGGGTTCGGGCTGCGCTTCCCCGGAGGCGCCGACACCGAGGTGGCGGTCGCGTCCCTGCTGGACCTGTGGCTCACCGACGTCCCCATCACCAAGCTCCTTGCCTGGTCGGCGCAGCTCGATGCGGACTACCTGCTGGCCCTCGCGGAAGCATCGGTCGGCGGCGTGGCGCAGTTCACCCACTCGGGCGGCCAGGGTCTGCTGGAGATCAGCGCGCCGGGCGTCAGCAAGGCGGGCACTCTCTCCGCCCTGTGCGCGGCGCGCGGAATCGACTCCACGGAAGTCGTCGCCTTCGGTGACATGCCGAACGATCTGACCATCCTGCAATGGGCGGGTACCGGCTATGCCATGGCCAACGCCCACCCGACGGTCCTGTCCGCAGTACCGCGGCACACGGCCTCCAACGAGGACGACGGGGTGGCGGTCATCCTCGAACAGCTCTTCAGCGAGGCCTCGCGCGACCGGCGCACCCGAAGCCGCAGTCACGACCGGTGATCGCGGAGGTCTACCCAGTCGGCCTGGGCCTGGGCCTGTTGCGCAGCACCGCGTACCCCGCTGCTCCACACCTTCCCGCAACTGGTGGGGCTGCTGCGCGAGTTCGCCGCCGACCTTCCTTGCCGGTCTCCGCAGCGCGTGGAAAGCTGCTGCGGTGAGTACGGATCTTGTCCACTGGCCGTCGATCGCCGCCGAGGGCTTTCCCTTCCCCGACGCCGTATCGGCTTTCCGGGTCCGCGACGAACTGTCGGCCATGCTCGTGTCTGCTGACCCCGAGGTCCGTGACGAGCATGCCTACACCGCCGCCGCGCGCTGGATACGGGAAGGGCACCTCGATGAGGTCCTGGCAGACCTCGGTGACACTGCCGCGGACCGTTTCACCCATCCCGAGATTCAGGCCCGGACCTTCGCTCCGCTCGTTCTCCGGTGCGTTCTGACGCGCGGACACGCCGTACCCGGCACCGTGCCGGAGGCGGCCGCGGAGCGCTGGTATTCCGGTTTCTCTTCCTGGTACCCGTCCGAGCGCGACACCCGTGGCTGGGACGACTCCCTCGGTTGGCTGCACGCTGTCGCCCACGGCGCCGACGCGGCTGCGGCGTTCGCGCAGGCCCTGCCTGCCCACCGCACCGAACTGCTGGAACTGTGCGCTCACCGGATGACGGCCGCGCACGCGGACTACCGCTATGCGCAGCTGGAGGATGCGCGCCTTGCCCGCGCACTCAGCCTCATCCTGCTCACCGGGGACCTCACGGCCGAGCAGGCCACCGACTGGCTGGGGGTAGTGGCGGACGCCCTCGACGGTGGCGGCCCCGGCCCCGTACCACCCTGGGCCTTCAACACCTTCGCCACGCTTCAGTCGCTCCATCTCCACCTGACCCGCGGCCTCGCCGACGGAGGCGTTCCGCCGCACGCCCCTGTCATCGCGGCACGTGTCGCCGCGATCCTCCGCCTGCCTTACAGCTGGCTCGCCTGATGATCGGCCGCGCCGGACACCGCAGACTGCCGGGCTCCGCTCCATCGACCGGTGAAAGCGGAACAAAGCAGGCGTAGGCTGGCCAGAACGCCCTATTGCACCGCGAATGAGCGATGGAGGCGCGGCGCATGACCGACCCCTTCGGCTTCCTCAAGATCCCCCGTCGGCCCGTCCCGGCGCGCCCCGTCGAGGAACGGCTGAGCGACTGGAACGAGGTCTACGCGGGGCAGGCGCTGCTGCCTCTCGTGTCCGAGCAGGCGGGGCGCTGCATGGACTGCGGCATACCGTTCTGCCACCACGGCTGCCCGCTGGGGAATCTCATTCCCGAGTGGAACGCGTACGCGGCACGGGGCGACTGGCAGGCCGCGGCCGAGCGGCTGCACGCGACGAACAACTTCCCCGAGTTCACCGGGCGGCTGTGCCCGGCGCCGTGCGAGGACGCCTGCGTACTGACCATCAATGCCGATCCAGTGACGATCAAGAACGTCGAGCAGGCCATCGCCGACCAGATCTGGGAGCGCGGGTACGCGCCACCGCAGCCGCCGGAGCGGCTCAGCGGGAAGACCGTCGCCGTCGTCGGCTCCGGACCCGCGGGACTGGCGGCGGCCCAGCAGCTGACCCGGGCGGGCCACACGGTCGCGGTGTACGAGCGCGCGGACCGCATCGGCGGGCTGCTGCGCTACGGCATCCCCGCGTTCAAGATGGAGAAGCGGCACCTGGACCGCCGCATCGAGCAGATGCAGGCGGAAGGCACCAAGTTCCGCACGGGCGTGGACGTCGGCGGCGATCTCGACGCCACCGAGCTCAGCAGGCGGCACGACGCGATCGTCGTCGCCGTCGGAGCCACGGAGCAGCGGGAGCTCCCCGTCCCCGGCCGTGAGCTGTACGGCATCCACCAGGCCATGGACTACCTGACTCTTGCCAACCGGGTCAGAGAGGGCGACTACGCCTCGTCCCCCGTCACCGCCGAGGGCAAGCATGTGGTGATCGTCGGAGGCGGGGACACCGGCTCCGACTGTCTGGGCACCGCCCTGCGCCAGGGCGCGGTCTCCGTGGTGCAGCTGGACATCAACCCGGAGCCGGGCGACGCCCGGCCGGACACTGAGCCCTGGCCCATTTATCCGAAGGTCTACCGGATCTCCCATGCCCATGAAGAGGCTCGTGGGCGGGAGGGCACGGATCCGAGGCTCTTCTCGTCCGCCACCCTCCGCTTCGAAGGCGGCCCGGCCGGCCATGTGCGCGCGCTGCACCTGACGGAAGTGGAACCCCGGGCCAGAAAGCCGCGGCCGGACACCGAGCGGGTGATACCGGCGGAGCTGGTCCTGCTCGCTCTCGGCTTCTCCGGTCCCGAACGGGGCACCGGTCTGATGAAGCAGCTCGGGCTCAGGCTGGACGACCGGGGAAACTTCGCGCGGGACGAGGCCTTCGCGGCCGAAACGGCGGGGCAGGCCGGGCGGAGTGGCCGCAGCAGGACGGACGGGGTCTTCGTCGCGGGCGACGCGGGGCGCGGACAGTCCCTTGTGGTGTGGGCCATCGCGGAGGGACGGGCCGCCGCGTCGGCGACGGACCGCTATCTGACCGGGTCCACCGTGCTCCCGGCCCCCGTCACCGCAAAGGACCGGCCCCTGGCGGCGTGAGGACCGGGCGCCACCGGCGGGGACCGTGCAGCCGGGCCGCGCCGGTGTCATGCTGCAGAGGAGACATGGAGGCCGCGATGGGGTTCTATGCCGAGCGAATGTTGCCGCGGGTCATCAATGTCGCCTGCGGCGTCAAGACAGCCCAACCGCTACGACGCCGAGTCTGCGCGGGTCTGAGGGGCGACGTCGTCGAGATCGGCTTCGGAACGGGACACAACGTTCCCTTCTATCCGCCCGCCGTCACCCGCGTCGCCGCGGTCGAACCGTCCGATGTCGGATGGAACCTGGCCGGGGAACGCATCAGGGCGACCAGCATCCCCGTGGAGCGCGCCGGTCTGGACGGCCAGGCGCTGCCCTTCGCGGACGACAGTTTCGACGCCGCCCTGTCCACCTGGACGCTCTGCACCATCCCCGACGCCGATACCGCCCTGCGCGAGATACGGCGCGTCCTCAAGCCCGGCGGGACCCTGCATTTCATCGAGCACGGCCTGGCCCCGGAAGAGGACGAAAACGTACGCCGCTGGCAACGACGCCTCGAACCGATGGAGAAACGCCTCTTCGGCGGGTGCCACCTCACCCGGCCGATCGTCGACATGCTCAAGAACGCGGGATTCACGATTGCTGACGTCGACGTCTTCTACGAGAAGGGCGCCCCGAAGCCGATGGGCGCCGACTCCCTCGGCACCGCCGTGTCTCCCTAGTGACGCGGTGCCCGGGTGGGCAGCACCTATGCTCGCCGCATGATCAACGGTGGCCACGTCATCATCTACAGCCGCGACGCTGAAGCCGACCGAGCCTTCTTCCGGGACGTGCTGGGGTACCCGCACGTGGACGCGGGTGGCGGCTGGCTCATCTTCAGACTTCCGCCGGCCGAGATCGCCATGCACCCCACGGACGGCCCGGAGTCGCACGAGTTCTACCTGATGTGCGACAACGTGGAGGCAACCCTTGAGGAGTTGACCGCGCGAGGGGTGGAGTTCACGCAGCCGATCACCGATGCGGGCTGGGGACTGCTGACCAGGTTCCGGCTGCCGGGCGGCGGAGAAATCGGGATGTACGAACCCCGCCATGAACGGGCCACCGATCTTTGACGGTGAGCCGTCGCACCGCCCGAGCGAGTGCCCCGCCCACCGGTCCGACCCCACACCCAACCAGTTCACCCGCACAGGCGTACGCTTCCCGCGCGGACGACCCTGGTGATTGAACGGAAGCCGCCGGCAGGCCGTACAGATGAGGGCGGCCCCGGCCTCCCGAGCCTGGTCCGCCGTGTCACCAACGGGCTTCGCACGGAAGGACCTTCGGGTTGTGCTCTTCACGCGCTCGCGTCAGCTGCCGGACAAGGACAAGGCAACTACGGAGGAGGGTCTGACTCCGGACGGCTCCCCGGAGCGCATACCGGGTGACACCGCCGCGGATCAGGACGCCGCCGCAAGTGACGGCACGGCCGTCCACGAGGAAGCCACCGCAGGTGATGCCGCCGGTGAGGCCCCGGACGAGAGAGCCCCGGGCGGCGGCTGGCGGAATAAGCACCCGGCCGCGGCGTTGGCCGCGGCGCGGCTGACTACTGGTCTGGCTGCCGTACTCGTGCTCCTCGCCCTCCTCCTGCCGAACCAGCTCTCCCGCCTCACGCCCGGCGCCTTCGCGCGCATCCCGGTGGAGGGGATACTCGGCGCCGCCGTGCTGCTCGTCCTGCCGCCGAAGCCGAGGCGGTTGGCGGCGGTGCTCGGCGGGGTGGGCCTCGGCCTGCTGACCATCCTGAACGTCCTCGACATAGGCTTCTACTCGGTTCTCGACCGGCCGTTCGACCTGATTCTCGACTGGATCCTGTTCGACGACGCCGAGGCGTTCCTCAGGGACTCGGTCGGCCAGGCCGGCGCGATAGGTGCCGTGATCGGGGTCGTGGCCCTCGTCGTCGCCCTGCTCGTCCTCATGACGCTGGCGGTCGTCCGACTGAGCCACCTCATAGTCCGGCACCGCACCGTGACGACCCGTACCACCCTGGTGCTCGGGACTGCCTGGATCACCTTCGCGGCGCTGGGCGTGCAGATCTCCGGCGCACCGGTCGCCTCCAGGAACACGGCCCAGTTCGTCCGGGACCGTGCGCACCAGGTGCGTGCGAGCCTGCAGGACAAGGAGTCGTTCCCGAAGGAGATCGCCACCGACGCCTTCAGCGACACCCCGCCCGACCAACTGCTCACCGGGCTGCGCGGCAAGGACGTCATCTTCGCCTTCATTGAGAGCTACGGCCGCAGCGCGGTCCAGGATCCGAGGATGGCGCCGCAGGTCGGCGCGGTGCTCGCGGACGGGACCAGCCGGCTGCGCGCGGCCGGGTTCTCCTCCCGGAGCGCCTTCCTCACCTCACCGACGTTCGGCGGCGGCAGCTGGCTGGCCCACTCCACCTTCATGTCGGGCTTGTGGATCAAGAACCAGCAGCGCTACCGCACCGCCACCTCGAGCGACCGTCTGACGCTCACCGGCGCGTTCAAGCGTGCCAACGCCTGGCGAACGGTCGGCATCATGCCGGGCGTCACCCGGGCCTGGCCGGAGGGCCAGTTCTACGGCCTCGACAACATCTACGACTCCCGGCAGCTCGGGTACAAGGGCCCGAGGTTCAGCTGGGCGCCCGTACCCGACCAGTACAGCCTGTTGACCTTCGAACGCCTCGAGCACGGCAAGCGGGGGCCCAAGCCGTTGATGAGCGAGATCATCCTCGTCTCCAGCCACAATCCCTGGGCGCCCCTCCCCAAGATGATCGGCTGGGACAAGGTCGGTGACGGCTCGGTCTACGACGCCATCAGCAAGGAGGGCAAGGACCCCAAGGAAGTGTGGAAGGACCCCAACCAAGTCCGCACCGAGTACCGGCGTTCCATCGAATACTCGGTGACCAGCCTCATCTCCTACGTGGCGAAGTACGGCAATGACAACACGGTGCTCGTCTTCCTCGGCGACCACCAGCCAGCCCCGATCGTCACCGGCGACAACGCGAGCCGGGACGTACCGATCGCGATCGTCGCCCATGACCCTGCGGTGCTGGACCGGATCTCCGGCTGGGGCTGGCAGGAGGGCCTGAAGCCCGGTCCGAAGGCTCCGGTCTGGCGGATGGACACCTTCCGCGACCGCTTCCTGACCGCCTACGGTCCGAAGCCCGGCCCCAAGCTGGCCCCGTCGCCGTCCCCATCTCCGTCCCGGTCCAGGGGGTGACCGCCCTCTTTCGAAGCCTCTCCGGACGCGACCTCTCGTAGGTCAGCCGTCAGCGGCCCGAGGTCCGGGCGGAACCCTGCTGTATCGGCTCGGACCTAGGCCGGGCGCCGGTGCCCGCCCGCCAGCGCCGCACAGGCGAGCGCCGCGACCACCCCCGCGGCCAGGAAGCCCCGGCTGGACCGCCAGGACAGTACCGACCACCGCGATTGGGCGGACAGCACCGAGCCGGTGCTCAGCCAGGAGCCGGCCGAGATCAGCGAAAGGGCGGAGCCGATCGAGCCGACCGACAGGACGGAGCCGACCGAGCCGACGGACAGAACGGATCCGACCGATCCGATGGAGAGCACCGAGCCCTGCGAGCCGATCGACAGCACGGAGTCCTGGGACCAGAGAGACAGCGGTGAGCCTGCGTGCTTGGACATGTGCCGATCCTAAGATGCAGCGCCCGGCCTTTGCTGCGATCGTGCCAGTGGGGATTGCGCACTTCCGCTTCCGAAGGAGTCCCTGATGGACCTTCACCTGTCGGGCAAGGTGGCCGTCGTGACGGGGGCGAGCAGGGGGATCGGCCTCGCCGTGACCCAGGCGCTGGCCGCCGAGGGGGCGAGCGTGGTCGCTGCCGCCCGCAGCACCACGGACGCTGTGGCGGAACTCGCCGAGCACGCTCAGGTGCATCCGGTGGCGGTGGACCTCAGCACCGCGGACGGTCCCGCCCGGCTGGTCGAGGAGGCCGTCTCCCGGTTCGGCGGGCTGGACGTCCTGGTGAACAACGTCGGCGCGGTCCGGCCGCGGCTGGGCGGCTTCGGCTCCGTCACCGACGAGGACTGGACCTGGGCGCTGACGGTCAACTTCCTGGCGGCGGTCCGCACCACCAGGGCGGCGCTGCCGCATCTGGTCGAGCGCGGTGCGGGCTCGATCGTGACGGTCAGCTCGGTCAACGCGTTCCTGCCGGACCCGGCCGTCATCGACTACAGCGCGGCCAAGGCGGCGCTGAGCAACTTCTGCAAGTCACTCTCCAAGGAGGTCGGCCCTCAGGGCGTGCGGGTCAACACGGTCAGCCCGGGGCCGGTGGCCACGGCGCTCTGGCTCGGCGACGACGGTGTCGCCGCCACCGTGGCTAAGGCAGCCGGCAGCCGACCGGAGGAGGTCGCCCGGGGCGCGGCCGCCCAGTCGGTGACCGGGCGCTTCACCCGGCCCGAGGAGGTCGCCGACCTCGTCGTGACGCTGGCGAGCAGCCGCACGGGGAATGTCACCGGCGCCGACTTCGTCATCGACGGCGGGCTCATCACCACGCTCTGACCGGCCCCGGGGCGCCGGGCTCGCCGCCCAAGGCCCGCCGGAAAGTCAGCCGTTCACGCTCCGCGTTCCACTGCGTCGCTGAACGAGCAGGCTCCCCAGAGCAGTGCGCCGGTGCAGGACCGCCCGTCCCGCGCGGACCGTGGTGATCAGGCCCGCGCCGCGCAGTGCGGCGGTGTGGGTGGATGCGGTGGCATTGCTGACGCGCAGCCGTCGCGCGAGCTCGCTGGTGGTGCGCTCGTCCGCGAGCAGGAGCAGTATGTCGACGCGGGTTCGCCCGAGCACCGCGGCCAGCGCGTCGTCCGTGCCACCCGCCCCGCTCGGCGCGAGCGGCAGGCCCGTGCCGGCCGGGTAGGTGAGGAACAGGGGGCGGTCGGGCAGGTCGGCGATGAGGGGATGGCCGGTCCAGTGGAAGGTGGGCTGGAGCACCACGCCGCGACCGCGCAGCTTGATGTCCCGTTCATCGGACCCCTCCACCTCCCAGACGCCCTCGTGCAGCCGCGTGCCAGGGACAAGGTCGGCGAGTGCGGCGCCGACGCCGTGCTCAGCCACGGCCAGGGCATGGCGGGTGAACTCCGTCTGATGCAGGTCCTGCACCAAGGGCCACACGGGGCGCAGTACTGTCTCGAAGGCCGCATGCTGTGCCCGGCGCAGGAGTTGCCAGGCATCGGCATCGCCCCGGTGCAGATCGCGGATCCACAGCGGAGCCGGGGACGGGCGCTTGGCGTACACCCGCTCGATTTCGGAGCGGACCAGCTCCGGGCGTGAGGCACGGACGGTGTCCAGTCCCTCCTTCAGCGTGTCGCTGAACACGTCGATGAATTTGGGGGCTTCGCCCGCCGGAACCAGGTCCCCCAGCGGCTCGACGGCGGCCGGCAAGGAATGCAGCAACCGCCGCCTCCAGCGACCGAGGAGCAACTCGTCGTCGGGGCGGCACATCCTCATGAGGGCCACGTTCAGCTCCAGCAACGGCGCCGGCCGGGACGCGAACCGGACCCGCGCGAAGTCGGCGGCCGTGAAATGGATCCGGATCACTACTCCCCCTGGTGGCACTGCGCCATCGTTTAGGGCAGTGCCTAAACCCTCGCCTGCACTCCCTGCCGGGCGCCAGCATTTCAGTCATGCCCCGGTCATTCATTCAGGGGGCCGCCGAAAGGCACAAGGACTGAAGTCACAGCGCAATAAGGGGAGTCATGTTTCGTAAAACGTTCGGCGACGGTGAGCGGGCAGGCCGAACCGGGGGGCTCGAGCGAAGACTTGATGTCGCTCCCCGCGGTGAGGATGTCGCCGGAGTGGACCGGCGGACCGTCACCAAGTCAGCCGTACTGGCGGCCGCGTTGCTGCTCGCGGGCGGCGGGCACCTCGCGCAGGCACAGGCCGCGGAGGACGTCGCCCTGCGGTTGCCGAGGCCGACCGGCCCGCACCGGATCGGGGTCACCACCCTGTATCTGGTGGATCGCTCCAGGCGCGACCCGTGGAAGCCCACGATCCCCGTTCGGGAAGTGATGGTCACGGTGTTCTATCCGGCCCGCACCGTCCGCGGCTACCCGGCCGCACCACAAATGACCGAAGGCGCCGCCGAGTTGTTCAAGCAGATCGACGTCCCCGTGCACCACTTGCCGGCGTCGGGTGTGAACTGGGCAGCCACCAGGACCCATTCGCGCATGGGCGCGCCGGCGCAGGCCGTACGGCGACCGGTGCTGTTGTACAGCCCGGGCGGCGGCGACCCGCGCACGATGGGCACCGGGCTCGCCGAAGAGCTCGCCAGCCGCGGCTTCGTCGTGGTGACCGTCGATCACCCCGGGGACGCCGGCGAGGTGGAGTTTCCCGGCAAGACGGCATACCGGGACGAGGTCCTCCGCGAGACCGTTTTCAGGAGCGACCCCCGGGCGGATCCGGAGCTCTTCCGTACCGCGATCGACACCCGGATCGCGGACACCCGGTTTGTGCTGGATCAGCTGGCAGTCCTGGCAGCCGGGCGCAACCCGGACGCGGAGGGACGCCCACTGCCGGAGCACCTCGGTCGTGCGCTGGATCTGCGACGAGTGGGCATCTACGGTCACTCGGCCGGCGGCACCACGGCGGCCGAGACGATGTACGAGGACCGCCGCATCGCGGCGGCGATCAACCTGGAAGGCTATCTTGACTACCCGCCGGACAGCCCCGGCCAGGAAGGGAAGCTGTTCCCGGTCGCCCGGTACGGGGTGGACCGGCCGCTGCTCCTGCTGGGAACCGATGGTTTCCCCCACAAGAAGGCGTTGGAGCGCTCCTGGTCGGCCATGCTCGCCCACCCGCAGGGATACACCCGAAGGCGGCAGCTCAACGACGCCGCACACTGGGTGTTCACCGACTACGCCGCAATGGCGCCCCAGTTGCAGACCGCCGGGCTGATGACCGCCGCCAACCGGAACGAGCTGGTCGGCGCGATCGCTCCGGGCGCATCGGTGCCCGCGGTGCGCAATCACGTGGTGTCGTTCTTCGACCGGCATCTGCCGTCACACTGACCGGGAGGGCTGTCCGGCGGGGGCGGCGTCGACCTTGATCAGGGATGACCGGGTCGTCAGTGTTGGTGATCACCGAATCGAGACGAGCGGCTCCCGGGTCCGGCGAGGTGCCGGATCTGCGAGCCAAGGTCATCATGGAATTGCCCGGCCGGCAGGAACGCCCGACAGAAAAGGGGAACGCGATGGAGCTGTTCCCGCCGATACCGCTCGCCGAGTGGCGGGACACCAAGGAAACGCTGCACCGCTTCGGGCAAGTCGTCGGCAAAATCCGCCTCGCCGCGACTGCCCGGCGCAATCACTGGTGGAACGTTCCGTTCCATCTGACCGGACGCGGCATCACCACACGTCCGATGGGGCAGATCGACGGTAATCCGGTCTTCACGATCGACTTCGACTTCGTCGACCATCAACTGGTGCTCGCCACGCTGGACGGCAGTTCGACATCCTTCCCGCTGTTGGGCCAGTCCGTGGCGTCCTTCCACGACAAAACCCTGGCCGCGCTGGCCTCACTGGGCGTACGGGCGGAGATCCGCGTTCCCAGGCCCTACGACCTGCCCGATACCGCCCGGCCGTTCGCCGAGGACACCGAGCATGCGACCTACGATCCCGTACAGGCCAACCGCTACTGGCAGGTCCTCAGCCAGGTGGCGTTGGTACTGGAGGAATTCGCAGCCGGCTATTCGGGTAAGGCCAGCCCGGTACACCACTTCTGGCATTCCTTGGACATCGCCCACAGCCGGTTCTCCGAGCGTCACATCGACCAACCGCCGCAGGTCGACCCGGTAACCCGGGAGGCTTACTCCCGAGAGCTCGTCAGCTTCGGATTCTGGTTCGGCGACGACACGTTGGGCGAGCCGGCTTTCTACTCCTACACCGCCCCGGAGCCGGCGGAACTGACCAGGGAGCCACTCACGCCGACGTCGGCACACTGGGTTGCGCGCAATGCCGGCCACCTGGCCGTGCTGCCCTATGCCGCGGCCCGCGCCGAGAGCGATCCTCGTGCCGCCGTGCTCGCCTTCTACGAGAGCGCGTACCAGGCCGGAGCCGGACGGGCAGGCTGGGACATCGCACGACTGGCCAGTCCCGGCGGGATCACGGACCCGCAGCTGGTACGGCCGGGCGGCTGACTTCGCAGAGGCCGGGCCCCTTTCTCCGTGCCGATCGGGGCAGGTTCCGTACGTGGTCATTCCCGTCTACGACTCGAATCCGGTGCGACGCACCCCCTGGGTCACCTACGCGCTGATCGTGGCCAACGTGGTGGTGTTCCTGCGCACGCCCGCGGCCGTGTCCTCAATCGTGGGCGACAGCAGCCTCGCGCAGCTGTGCCATCTGCAGGCTTTCCTCGAGCACTGGGGCGCCGTCCCACGGGAGCTGATCCACAACCGGGTGCCGGAGCTGGTCCCGACCGGGAGCTCCGCGGTTGGTCCCCAGGGGCCGGGGTGCCTGCTTGGCCCGCCCCGTTACGACAAGTCGCCTCCGCTGTCCGTGCTGACCTCGATGTTCCTGCACGGCAGCTGGGTGCACCTACTGGGCAACATGCTCTTCTTGTGGATCTTCGGCGACAACATCGAGGACCGGTTGGGCCGGGTGCGGTACCTGTTGTTCTACCTGTTCTGCGGGTACGTGGCCGGGTACGGCTTCGCGCTGGCCAACCCCGATTCCGCCGACCCGCTGATCGGGGCGTCCGGAGCAATCGCGGGCGTGCTGGGTGCCTACCTGGTGCTCTACCCGCGGGCCCGGATCTGGGGCGTGGTGCCCTTCCTGTTCTTCTTTCCTCTGCGGCTCCCCGCCTGGGCGGTGCTGGGACTGTGGTTCGTCCTGCAGGCGTTCTACTCGGCCGGTTACGGCGTCGCGGAGGTCGGCACCGTGGCCTATCTCGCCCATGTGGCGGGTTTCGTGGCCGGGGCGTTGCTGGCGCTTCCGTTGCGGGCCAATACCCCGCCCCCGCCCGAACCGCGGCGGCTGTACAAAGGACCGCAGGTACCACCGCGTTGGTGAGCTCAGGTCTGACCCAAGCCGGCCCCGTCGAGTTCCAGTGCCATGACGCCGGAACGTGTTCCGATGATCAACCGGTCGCCCGCCTGCTTCACCGCCCACACGGGTTGAGCCGTGGGGATGGTCAGCACACAGCAGAGACGGGCGGGGTCCCACACCCGTACGGTTCGATCGTGACCACCGGCGGTGCAGAACCATTCGGTCCCGCCCATTCTCACTGTGGCGACGGCCGTGACTTCGCTGGTGTGATCAACTGTGGGCCACGGTTCCCATTCACCGGTCAGAGGATCCCAGAGGTGCAATCCAGGGGCGCGAGTCGAATAAGTCAGCAAGGTACGCCCCGCCCGTTCGACCGCCCCCAAGAAATTAGAGTACGGCAGGGGAATATTCCATGTCTCCAGGACTACGGCTGCGTCGGGATCACAGAGGCGCATTTCCCTGCGTCCCGACTGCCCATCCATGATGCACATCAGTCGCTGCCCGGCCGGGCCCTTCACTGCTACCAGCAGTCTCGAGTGAACGCTGAAGACGGGTCGCAAGACAGCGGGCTCTCGAGCATCCCATACGTCAACACCCCTTTCGGTCGACAGTGCGATGCTGGATTTTGAACCACCCTCAAGCAAACAAGCCGTTTGGTGCGCGAACGGAATACCAAATCGACGATTCTCTCCGACAGAACGGCGCATTCCGGTCTCTGGTGTCCAGAACTCCAATCCCGCTCCATGATTAATGGCCAGCATATGCTCATTCCAGGCAGTGACGGGAAGGAGCGCCGCGCCAGAGTCCAGCTTTTCAGAGCGATGGGCTATATGCGCACCAGTATCGAGGTCCCAAACTCTGATGATCCCGTCACGTCCCCGAGTGACGACCCGATCGCCGTTGCCGCCGGGGAACGCAACGATCGCGTCGACAGCACCGGGACTGAGCGACCGCGCCTTCGGCTCCGTCGCGCCCGGATCGATAAGCCGGACTGTGCGATTGTCACCGCTGTGATCTGCGGCAATGGCGCACAAATCCCTCTGCGGGACCCGCAGAGCACACAGCGAGCGGATCCATCCGGGGTCGATACGCTCCGTCTCCAGGCGACCCGTGTGCGGTTCCCACAGCCGAAGCGCACGATCGTTTGTTCCGCAGGATCCGAGAAGCTCCCGATCCCTTACGCGGATGGGATTCAGAGTTCGAATCTCTCCGGCGTGCGCTCTCCATGAGACCAAGAGCTGCAGTCTTTCAACGTCCCACAGGCAAATGACTCCGTCGTGACCGCCTGTCGCCAAAAGATTTCTTCCATCCACCCACAGAGCACATATCGCGCTCACTCCGACCTTGTGGCCTGCAAGCGAATGCAATATGACACTGTTCTCCGGATCCCAGAGATGCACAACGCCGTCATAGCCACCGCCGGTAGCGATGAGAGTCACACCCTCGCCCTGCACAGTACACAGGGAACTGACACCGCCCGCATGTCCCCGCAGGGCACCGATCTCACTGCCGGAGGAGAGTTCCCACAGGCGCACCTCGCCCTCATAACCGCGAGTCGCCGTGACCAGCACTGCGTTCTTTCCCCGCTGAACCGAGCACATGGTCCGAACCTCACCGGTGTGCTGCGAAATTCCGGACGTCATCTGCCCACTGCCGGGGTCCCATACCTTCACATCGCTCCGTCCAAGACCAGCAGCGATGGCCAGGAGCACGTCTTTTCCTGCCGGGACTGCGCAAGCTGTGGCGATGTCGGAGGATCCAGTCTGAAACGCGAATACTTCCTGGGCGGTGGCGGGGTCCCAGACTCGAACGGTGCCGTTCTCGGCCGCAGTGGCCAGTAGATGCTGCCGCCCTTTGCGTACCGCGCACACAACCTGCACTCCGGCGGTGTGACCGATCAACGTCGCTACTGCGGCGTCCGGATCCGCCGCAGCCCAACGCGCCCGGTACGGGGCGCACTCCCGAGTTCCCTGGTAGGTCTTTCCCAGGTCCTCCACAGCCTCGGTAATGCTGAAGAGAGCAGCGCGGTCTGCGGGACCTGCGTCGATGGCCCCCGGAGTCAAGCGAAGCAGCCTGGCTCGCCGCCGACCGTCGTCCGTGGTCGCAAGATGCTCGAGGGGGATCAGCCGGCGAAGGTCGGCGTAGAGCAGGAAGGTGGCGTCGCCCAGCAAGGCGTCCAGCACATGTCCCCGTGACGCATGTCCGGCCAAGGAACGCAAGAGGTAGGGCGAGGCACTGGCCCAGCCTTGACACTGCCCCGCCTGCTGAAACGCCTCAGCCAGCGCACGATCGTCAGCGACTCGGGACCCGCAACGCTCACGCGTCGCGACGAGAGAGTCGTTGAGTGCCTGGTGAAAGAGCCGGAATGCGCAGCTCCGAGTATCGCTGCTCGATTCAATGAGGAAGTTGGCGACGGATGACTGCGCGAAGGACTGCAGCTCCCGCTCGCTCAGACGCCTGCCATTGAGCGCCTCGACTGCCGTGCTCCACAGCCCCGTTGTGAATCCCGGCGCTTCGGCGTAGGCAAGCGCCGCCAGCACTGTACGGGCGGGCACCCCGCTGATGCCGGGAAGACGGTCCAAGTAACTGGCCAGAGTCGCGTCGACCGTAGGCGTGAACGAGATCTCGCCGGGGTCGACGGCCTGGCTGTCGTAGAGGCCGTGCCCGCGCGCAACCAAGCCCGCGACAAGGAAGTTCTGATCCGCGAGGGCGGCGATGCGTTCAGCCACGGCACGAGCCACTTCAGGGTCGGCATACGGGTTGCCGGGGCGTTCGTCACCGACGAGCTGCAGGGTCGCCAGGGCGTACGCTTGCAGGTCCTCCTGCGCGAAAAACCGAGCCTCATCCAGGTCGATCAGCTCGGCCGAAAGCCCGAAAGCCGCCAGGAGGTCTCCGTCGTCGTCACGCCGTCTGCTGCCCACGACGACCTTCACTCCGACATCAGCGCACGTCTCAACCAGCGGCAGGACGACCTGAGTGACGATCGTGCGGGACTGCGTTGGAGTAGCAGCTTCATCCAACGCGTCGATCACGATCGTGAACGGGCGAGACGCTCCGGCCGACAGCGCCAACCGTAACTCCGGCGCAAGGTCCTCCACGATTTCGGGAAGCGAGGCGGAGGCGGCACGTGCAATCTCTGTCGCGACCTCCAGTGCGGTCTTGCCTTTCGCGTGGATCGCGCAAGCAATGGAGCCGATGCCCGCGCGCACCGCATCGTCTTCCGGCGGCAGCGATGCCACGACACCCGCGTCCGCCGTCGTGACAACTCTTCCGAGAACAGCGGATTTCCCGACGCCCGGGGAGCCGGTCACCAGCAGGGCTCTGCGCGTCGGAGCCGCACTGATCCAGTCGATCACCGTCCTGAGTGCCGTTTCCCTGCCACGGAATCTGAACCCGCGCTCGGAGTCGACGCCCACTCCGCGCGCTCTGGGTCTCCAGTGCCGACCTGCCTCCGGGTCGTGCTGCAGGCTCCAGCCCCACGCCGCGAGAGCGGCTTCACCGGCGTCCTGCACACGCCAGCGCTCGGCAAGTGAACGGATCTTCTGTTCCGGTAAGCAACGGTCGATCCACGACATCGACAGGGCGGTAGCCGTCTTGCTGCCTGCACTCGCCTTGCCCACCATGCCCACGACAGCCTTGTAGTCCGGAGACCAGAGGCCGGCACCGCTGTATCCGGGCTCGACAGCAAAGGCCGACTCCGTGTCCAGGCGAAGTGCCCCATAACCGAGTTCTGCGCCGACAGTGCCGGCCGACGCGTTTCCCTCCCACGCGAGTCGCTGGGGGAACCCGAAAGACCACCAGCGTCCACCCAACAGGTTTCCGGGAGACGGGCAGCGCAGCTGCACCACAAGCTCTTCAGGAACCTGCTCCTCGAGCCTGAGTACGGTGACGTCTTCCGCCATGGTCGGCGGCTGCACGACGTCCCGGACTTTGATGCGCCTGTCAACGAGCTCCCACGCATGGGGGAACGCGACCCAGAGGGCTCCGCCCTCGGCCAGGCTTCTGGCCACAACATGGGCGCAGGTCAAGACGCGGTCCGTATCAACCACGAAGCCGCTGCCCCGCGGGGTTCGATCGCCGACGCTCTCGTGTACCGCCGCGATCCACAGCCGTGATTCGGGTTCTACGATGCCGCCTCCCGCGATGCCACTCACTCGGAGGACTCGCTCCCGTCCGAGAGCCGGGTACCCGGCCGCCACGTCAGTGTCACTTCAAAATTGGCCTCGGACGCCGCTTTCGCCACCAGCCAGTTGGCTGTTCCGTTGACCTTGATACCGAACTTGAGCTGGACCTCTGCCGGTTTGACCGCTGCTACTCGATCCAGCATCTCCCGAGCGGCTTCCACAGCCGGGCCTACTGCCTCGCGAACTCGGCCTACCACGTCACCGGAGCTGACTTGCCGGAAGTCGTCACCGGGGTCAATCTCGAACTCGACCGTTGTCGAGTCATCAAGCGAATAGGCCACAACCTGAGTGGACACGTGCGCCCCCGCCGTGTTGTACAAGTTCAATGTCCGATCAGCGAGACTGGATCGTACTCCGCGGGCACCGGGCACGTGCGCAAACGACATATGTCAGTGGAGGTGCCGCTGCCAGTCCGCGGGGACCTTGCCTCGCGGGCCCGGGGTCGGCTGGGAGGTCGGATGCGATGTGGGCGCGGGCAGCTCCAGCCCCTCGTAGTACTGCTCGGTCTCAACGTTCCAGAACCAGCCCTCTCCCGGCTCGAAGCTGGTCAGGAAGGGATGTGCCGCCTCGCGTGCATGCCTCGTACCGTGCTGCGAGGGGGAGGAGTCGCAGCATCCGATGTGACCGCACTCGGCACAACGCCGCAGATGCAACCACCAGCCCGGCCCGTCGCCCGCCAGGCACTCCACGCAACCCTCGCCGCTCGGAGTCGCAGTCGGATCGATACCTGGGATCTGTTCGTGTGCCATCTGGCATGCCTCCCTGACGAGGCTTGGGCAGGTCGCCCATGGGGCCTGCTCGGCGCGCTGAAGTCATCGGCCTTCTTGCATCGTAACCGGCCACGTAGCACGGAGCGCGTCCATGCGCCCACCACGGCTGCCGACAGCCTGTGACTGAGCGTAGTCGGTTCTGGGCACGCTTCCGTGATGGCTACGCGGGGCTACGGCGACCAGGCCGGCTCTGGCGTTGCATGACGTGCTCACGTCCCTATAACCACCGGCGACGGGGCCGCACCTTCCAGAGACCGGCCAAGAAGCCCAGCCCGAGCCCAGCCTTCGGCTAGACTTCCCAACTCAGCTTTTCGGCAAGCGCGTTGTGAAACCATCCGCGTTTCGGCTACGACCTTGCCCACAGGCACCGTCGCGTCGGGCCCCGGTGCCGAATGTTGCCGTGTCCCGGCGGGAGCCACGGCCCGTAGGCGAGGAGTCCCATGCCCGTGAACGCGCCCGGCGCTGTCGTCGATGTGTCCAATGTCTGCTGGTCGGAACAGATCGCCCCGCTCGGTGAACGCGCTCCTCGGTTGGGGCGCCTCGACGTGCTCTGCGAGGCGTGGCGGCGAAGCCGGGGTGCGCAGGCACCGCTGACGCTGATCGCGGACGATTCGCTGCGCTACCAGATCCCGCGCGAGGAACGACCGCGGCTGGACGCCATGGTGCGCGCCGAAGAGATCCGTCTCGCACCGACCGCCGATCCCGAACTGCTTTCTCTCGCCCGGGACTCGGGGCTGCACGTGATCAGCCGGGACCAGTTCCTCGACCTGAGGCGCGCCCACCCGTGGATCCCCTCCGCCGCCGCACGCTTCCTGGCCTGGCGGCAAGGCCGAAACGGCCTTGAGTTCGTGCACAGTGGCGTACGAGAGGTGCCCGAGCAGCGCAAGTCGCGCGCGGAGGAGGAGAAGGAGCTCATTCGCGGCAGCGGCATCAACGTACGGCAGAAGGCGCATGTCAACGTGCTTGAGCAGGACTGGCGCTGCACAGCTGCCTCTTGCCTGCATGCCATGCTCTGGCCCGAACGCCTGCTGCTGTGGCCGGACATCGCCCGCCGTGACGGTACCGCGCTCTGCCCGACCTGCGGCTCACGGCTGGAACCGGTCGGGCTCCGGCCGCCGGTCCGAGTGGTGGTGGTGTCGGAGGAAAGCACGGACGGGCAGATCCTGCGGTTTCCGCTGGCGACGGACGAGTCCGTACTCATCGGTCGGGGCTCGTTGCCGCACGGTGTGAACCTCGCCGCCGACGGTCTGCCTCATCCCGAGGCCACCCGGCGGGTCAGCCGCAGCCATCTGCTGCTGCGGCTGTCCGGCCACGGTGGCCGGGGGCAGGGCGCCCGCCTCGTGGTCACCGAACTCGGCTCCACCAATGGGACGGTGCTGCGGCCCGCGGGCGGACACGGTCGGACCCGGGCGCTGGTGCCGGGCGAGGAGACGGTCCTCGGGCCCGCCGACACGCTGGTGCTCGCGGACGCGGTAAGGCTCAGGCTCTCCGGACGTGAGCACTTTCCCGGGGAACGGGTCCTGCCGTCGCCGTCCGGGCCGGTCGCGGCCACGACCGAGTACGTGGGTGACGGGTCATCATGATCTGTTGAATTGAAGGCATTTGACATGCGAAAACACCCCTCGTCTGATCGGACTCCGATAGCATGACAACGTGCTGGTAAGCCTGACTGTGGTGGGGGCGACACGTCAGTCCTTCACCAAGACGCTGGCCGTGACGGACACGGATGCCGCAACGGTGGTGGCCTCCGCATGGGTGCCGGCCGCGCCGCCGGGCCTTCCCACGGCCGAGATTTCCGCCGACCCGCGCCGCCCCGGCCTGGTGCACGTGACCCTTGAGGGCCTGTGGCTCGGCACCCCGGCCGCCCGCGACGAGGCGTTCCACTATCTGGGTGCGCTGGTGCGGGCGCTCGCCGACGCCGCGCACCGTGCCGGCGGAGCCCTGCACGCCCCGGGCGTGCGGCTGGGCGGCTCGTCACCGCCCGCCGCCGGCGACCCGCACACCCTGTACGTCACCGACCGGGCCGAACAGGAAGTACTGGTCAACCTGTTACGGCGGCACAGTCCCGCGCTCATCGCGCTCTGCGGGCGCGGCGCAATCGGTACGCTGCCCGACCGGGTCGGCTCGCGCTGGCTCGCCGACTCCCGCGAGCACCTCACCACGCGCTACCTCGCCTCCGCCGACCCCCGTCACCTCGACCACGTACGGGCCGACATCCGCCGCCGGGACGGGATCGCCGATCTGACCCGGATGGACATAGCCCCGCTCGCGGAGGGCGCGGACCGTCCGGCCGCCGTACTGGTGCGCTGCCTGGACTCCCAGTTGTCCTTGACCGACCTTCGGGCGCAGGCCCTGCTGCTGTCCGCCCTTGCGCTGTACGCCCGCCGCAAGGTGCGCTCCGGCAACCGGGAAGGCCCCATCCCGCAGGCCACACTGGAGAAGAACCGGGCCCGCGCCGTCACTCAGGGTCTGCGGGCCCAGTTCCTGCAGGAGAGCGGCCGCGGGGCCAAGCCGACCGATCCGGTGCCGGCCCGTGAGAGCGTACGGCGGCTCCTCGACGAACTGCTGCTGCCTCTGGGCCGGCTGGAGGCCACGGCCGAAGAACTCGTCCCGCTGCTGGTGCCCGTCGAGGGCCCCTCGACAGGGCTGCCGCCGACCCGGAGCCAGGACCTTCTCGCTGCCGCCGCGGGCCGAGGCCCGCATGAACTCGCCGCCACGGCCGACCTGTTGCTGCACGACTCCCGCCCGGGCGGACTACTTCTGGAGTCGCTGCGCCAGGAGGCGCCGGGCCGGGTCGAACTGCTGCTCGGGTCCTGGACACAACGCCTGGCGCGGGCCGAGCTGCCCCGGCAGTCCGGCTCCGGCGGACGGCGCAGACAGGGCAGTGAGGACCGCGGCGCAAAGCGCCCGCGCGGAGGCGCCGACCGCGGCGCGGGTTCGGGCGGGAGCGGCAAGGGCCAGGGCGGCAGCGGCAAGAGCCGGGACGGCGGCGCGTCCGGCAGGGCGGGCCAGGACCGACGCGGCTCCTCCCGCCGGGAGCGCACCGGGCAGGACCGCGAACGTTCCCGTCCGCGCCAGGAAGGCGCAGGTTCCGGCCGCCAAGGGGAACACGGTGCGCGCGGCGGCTCCGGTGACCGGGGCGGCACCACCGCGCGCCCCGACCCCCAACGAGGCCAGGGCTCCGGCGGCGCGGCCGCCCGGGAAGGCCGTACACCGCGCACCGGAGGAAGCGAGTCGTGACCACAGCGCAGTCCGCATCTGCTCACTTCCCCGACAGCCAGGTGGACGTCGTCCTCGACCTGCGCCAGTGGCCGACACCCACGGACGGCCAGGAAGCCCTGGTGACGCTCTGGCAGCAGTTGGAACCCGGGCTGTACGCCAAGCCGCTTGCCGCCGGCGCACTGCATGTGTGGGAGTCCGACGCCGGACGGATCACGGTGGAGATCGTGCGCGTCGATGCGCAGTCGAGGTGGGCCGCCGAGGACACCCGCTTCGCGATCGCCGCCGTACGACAGCAGTCCGCGCTGGTGTACCGGTGCGCGACATGCGATCGCGCGGGCCGCTCGGGCTACGGTTCCTTCCGCTGCCGCAGCTGCGGCGACGCGGGGCGCCCCGACCGGATGTGCGTGGATCACGCCGTGGTGCTGGACGGTTCACTGCTCCCGTCGTGCCCGGACCACCGGCCATCGTGCCGGGGCTGCTCCCGGACGGCCGTGTTCTGGTGTGCGGGCCGTGACTGCCGAACCTCGGTGGCCTGGTGCGAGCAGCACCGCAAGCGCCACCCCCAGGACCCCGACACCGACTACTGTCCGGACTGCTATCGGCGGGCCTTCCCCGTGTGCGAGGAACCCGGCTGCTCCGCGGTGGGCACCGCGGAGTGCGACTGGCTGGACACCGCCGGGCACACCTGCGGCCGCCCGGCCTGCACCCGGCACGCGCGCCGCTGGCAGGTCTTCGGATACGAACGCGTCGGCATCGGTCTGTGCCGCGCGCACAGTCAGGTGCGCTCCCTGTCCGCCGACGAGATCCTCTGGCAGATCTGCGGCACCGCGGGGCGCCGGCAGGGGCAGCGGATGCCGTCCCTCGCCGCGTTCGGTCACAACCTCCGCAACGCCGGACACCGCGAACTCGCCCTGGACCACCACTCCATCCGCGCTCGCCTCACCGCCCTGCACGCCAGGATGCGCTCCTCAGGGACCTCGCCCGCGCTGCGGGCGGTGGAACGTGCGGCGGGCGACTGGGACCGTCAGGTCAAGGAGCGGATCGGTACGGTCGAGCAGGGCGAGGTGCTGGTGGCCCGGCTGCGTGCCATCGTCCGCGAGCTGGACTACCGCTTCGGCGCCGAAATCGCTGACGGCCTGACCCTCGCCGAGTACAAACCCGCACGCCCGCCGGCCTCCGGAGGCGACCTGTGGATCCGCGTTCCCGAGCATCTGACGGGAAAGTTCATCGGCCCGCAGGGATCCCGTATCAAGGAGTACAAGGCACGCCTCGGGATGGAGATCAAGCTGGAGGACGGCCGCAGGAGGACGTCGCGATGAATTCACCGATGCCCAGTCCCGACCGTCACCGGCTGTACTCCGTGCCCACCGGAGGCCCGCTGACCGGCCAGCGGATCGGTGTCTGTCCGGTCGCCCTGCCGGGAGCGGGACCCATGGGGGTGCCCGCCCTGCTCACGGTGGGCTCCGCAACCGCCCAAGTCCCCGCCGCCGTACGCCTGGTACCGCTCGCGGCCGTCCCCGAGGGCGTCATCGCCGTCAACGAGGACCTCGCCCGCCAACTCGGTCTCGGCGAGGGCACCGAGCAACCCGCCTGGCGGCTGGACGCCGTGCCCGTGGAGCCGGTGAAGTCGCTGACGCTGGAGTCGTCCGTCGAGGCGCCGTTCGACGTACTGGCCCGCGAGCTGTCCGAGGCGGGGCTGCCGGGGATGCTGCTGTGGATTCCTCCCCAGGAGAGCGCCGAGCTGTGGCTCGACGTCCAGGGATCGGCCTCGTACCGGGTCAAGGCACTGGAGGCGGGCGGCCGGCACGGCGTCCTCGTCGAGATCGGCGAGCGCACCGACGTGGAACTGTTCGTGTCCAGCGCCCGCAATGGCGTGGACATCGTGATCCTCGCCGACTGCTCCGGCTCGATGAGTGTCCCGGACATCCCCGAGATCAGCGAGGGCAGTTCCTACGGCGGCCACTACGGCGCCGCGCGGCGTCCGCGCATGGACGTGCTGCGCAACGCGCTCAGCGATCTGCTGGCGATGCGGCTGGGCATCAGCGGGCGGGTCTCGCGGTTCGCGATGCTGAAGTTCACCCACACCACGGCGCACGTCTTCCCGCGGGCGGGCGGCATGGCCGAGCTCGACGCGGGCTCGACCGGGCCGGCGGTCGAGGAGTTCCGCAATGCCGTGGCGCTACTGCGCCCCGAGGACGCCGGCACCGACATCGGAAACGCCCTCCACGAGGCGGCCAACCTCCTGTACCTGCACGGCAAGCCGGGCAACGAGCGGCTGATCGTCCTCGTCAGCGACGGCGCGCACTGGACCCGCCGCGGCAACGACGGGGTCGGTGAGGTGGTGTACGCGGCCAAGGAGCCGGTGAGCCTGATGGAGCATCTGCACCGCAACACAAAGGTGCGGCTGCATGCGGTCGGGATCAGCACGCCGGCGATGTACCGGCGCTGGATCGCCGACGGCAACCGGGGCGGCGAGGTGTTCGAGCCCAACCACGAACTGCTGCAGCAGCTCGTCAGGGTGGGCGGTGGCGACGAGGCGGCGATCGGCGGTTTCGACGTCCTCACGCGGTACTTCTCCGGGCTCGGCGCGGGCATGACGCGACGTGTCGTCCTCGGCGCGGCCCGGCACGCACGTCCGGACGCGCAACTGCCGCCGCACCTCGCCGAGGCGCTGCACCGGCTCGCCGAGCAGCTGCGCGAGAGCGCGGCGCGCGGCACGGCCCGCGACAGCGGGCCCGACGTGCAGCAACTCGGCTTCCGGCTGCTGGAGTCCGCCGGAAACGCCATCCGCGAGTCCCGGCGTGCCCTGGGCACTCCGCTGTTCCGTCACAAGGCCGCGCAGTTCGCGGTGCACAAGGCCGTCTTCACTCTGGAGACGCGGCCGAGTCCGACCTTCGACCGCGACATGGCCTCCTCGTTCACCCCCGCCCGGCTGGCCTCTACTCCCTTGGCACTCAACTCCGCCCTGGCGGCCATCGGCACGCTTCTGGATCAGCTGCGCGCCACGCAGAACGGGCCGAGGGACGCCGGACGCCGCATCGAATGGGTCGGTGAACTCACCGGCGCTCTGGAAGAGTTGGCGGCCGCACTGGCGACCTTGCCGGACGCACCGGGCCCTTCCGGCGCCCCGGAGGGAAGCGGGTCCGCAGCTGCCTCCGTGTCTGGTGCGCCCGAGCCGAGCGGGTACGCACAGGATGTACCCGGCGGCCACGCCACCCGTCCGGACGGTGCACCGGCCGGTGACGTCGGGCCGCAGAACGGCTACGACCCCACGTACAGCGGCCCGTATCCCCCGGTCGCCCCCGCCACGGCCGGGTACACGCCAACGGCCCCGGACCCCGCCGCGCAGCCGCCCGCCGGCACATCGTCCGTGCTGAGATACCGGGGCGAGGAGTGAGCGACCAGTCCCGTTGGGAGCCCGGCTGGCAGTGCGGTCCACCCGAACGCCCTGATGAGTACACCCTGGTCAGCTATCTGCACACGGGAGGCGAGGGCGAGGTCTGGCGGGCGTCGCGTCGGCACCGCGACGGGGACGAAGGCTTCTGCGCCATCAAGATCCTGCAACCACACGCGACCGACGACCACCCGCAGGGACACTCGGCCTGGCGTGAGCGCTGGGCCGACAGCGTCCATCGGGGCGCCGCGCTGGAGATCCCCGGTCTGGCCACGCCGATCCACTACTTCGTCGGCCATCTGCCGCACCCCGCGCACCGACGCCCGTCCGGCGAACAGATCCCCTACCTGATCTCACCCTGGCTCGACGGCACCCCCGCCGACGTCTGGGCCGCCTCCTCCACGGCCGACGCGGTCGCCCGGGCCGACGTACTGCGCGCGCTGTGCGTGATCGTGGACCGGCTGCACGACCGCGGCTATGTGCACCGGGACATTTCCGGGGGCAATGTTCTGGTCACCGAGGACGGGCAGGTCCGGCTGATCGACATCACCTTCCTCGCCCCGGTGGAGCGGGGGCTGACCCGAGCCCCGTACACCCCTGGTTACGCCCCGGCCGGCGAGGAACGCATGAGTCTGCGGCCGGATCCCGCGCGGGACCGTTACTCCGTCGGTGCCTTGGCCCGCACACTGCTGCTGCCCGCCCTGGCCCGGCTCGGAAAGCACGACGACGCGGTGCGGGTGACCCATCGTCAACTCCTTGCGGAGGGGTATCCGGTGGAGGCCGCCGACTGCCTGGTCCGCGCTCTCGACCCGAATCCGGCACTCCGCCCCTCCCCGCTGTCGGCTTGGGCCGAGGAGTTGCGTACGGCGCTGGCCACCGCGCGGGACGCCCCCCATGGCTGCGTCGACGTTCTGCCGGGCGGCGTCGGCCACCCCCTGGTGGTCACCGGCGGGCCGTCCGGCATCCGCTACCACGGCCTGCCCGGCCTGCAACCGCACCATCCACCCGTCGCGACCGGCGCTCCTCGCTCCATCCGCGACATCGCATGCCTCCTCGACCCCAACGGCCGGCCCGCCATTGCCGCGACCGACAGCCAGGGCGTGCTGTGGCTGGGAACGGCGGCCCGGTGGCGTGAGCTCGCCGGAGGCGCCAGGGGTGTTGTCGCCCTCGCCTCTCCCGGGGCACCGCCGCTGCTCTGGACGGGCCACGCCTCGGGCGTCCTGATGTACCGCTGGTCCGCCGGCACCGAGCCGCAGGCGGTGTCGGCCCCGGCCGCGTCGGCCGGCACCGCGCTGGCGGCCGGCCGCGACCACAAGGGCCGCCCCTGCGTCCTGGTCGGGCTCCCCGATTCCGTGGAACTGTGGACCTGGCCCGGGTCCGGCTCCGGCGGCCCCCACCGCCGCCCGGTCAGCGATGCCCCCGCCCGCCGCGCCGCCCTCGCCCTCAACACCTGGGGCGAACTGGAAGCCGCCCTGCTGCGCCCCGACGGTCGCCGGGAAACCTGGTGCGACCACTTCGCCGACGGCTGGCTCCGCATGGAGGAACCAGCCGGGGCCTCGGCGGACACCGCCGACGTCGCCCTGTTCGGCAACCGCCGCCTGAGCGCGCAGGCCGACGCCACCTTTGACGGCCTCACCGTGACCACTTCCGCCCACGACTCCGCCCCCTGGCAGATACCGGGCCCCGCCCTCAGGGTGAGCCTCACCCAGACCTCCGACGGTCGCCTTCTCACCGTGTACCTCACGGACGAAGGGCCACGGACGGTATGGGAGGAGTGGACGGGAGTGCAGGGCCCGGTACAGCGGTTGGAAATCATCCGCAGCTCGTGATCCGCCCACCCGGACCGGGATACTGATCATTCCTGGATCGGCTCGCTGACCACGAGAGGCGGACACATGACGGACCATGCGCAGGACAAGGGCAGTTGGCGGCGGGGCGCAGGCGGGCGCCACGCTGTTGTCATCGGGGGCAGCCTCGCGGGAATGCTGACGGCACACGTACTCGCCGAGCACGCCGACAAGGTGACGATCGTCGAACGCGACCGCTTCCCCGAGGGACCCGAGCCGCGTCCCGGCGTACCGCACGGGCGGCACGCCCATGTGCTGCTCGAGGGCGGACAGCACGCGCTGGATGCTCTGCTGCCGGGCTTCATGGACCAGTTGAAGGCCTCGGGCGCGCCCCGGCTCGGCATGCCGTCGGACATGGTGCAGTGGCAGAGCGGGCATTGGTTCAGGCGCACGGCGGCGACTTCGTACGTCTACACCGGCTCACGCGGACAGGTCGAGCATCTGGTGCGCGAGCGCGTGCTGGCCAACCCGTTGATCAATACACTCACGTCGACGGAGGCCGTCGGGCTTCTCGGGGACGCTTCGCGGGTGCGGGGTGTGCTGCTGCGCCGACGCGGCGAGGGCGCAGCGGCCGCCGGCCCGGAGCCGGAGGCCGTCGAAGCGGACCTGGTGGTGGACGCGTCGGGGCGCGGTTCGCGCGCCTCGCGGTGGCTGTCGGAGATCGGCGCCGAGCCCCCACAGGAGGAGACCATCGACACGGGGCTGGCGTACGCCTCCCGCATTTATCACAACAAGAGCGACAACCTCGGCTCCGACTCCCTCGGTTACTACGTGTTCCCCAACCCCTCGCAGGTGTACGGGGGCGGGGTGCTGCCGCTGGAGGACGGCCGCTATCTGGTGATTCTCTCGGGCCTGCGGGGCGACGAACCGCCCACGGACGAGGACGGGTTCACCGCCTTCGCGGCTCGCTTCCCGCATCCCTTCATCCATGACTGGCTGCGTGAGGCCGTACCGGACACACCGCCCTTCGGCTTCCGCCAGACATCGAACCTGCGCCGCCGGTACGACCGCCCGGGCCGCCGCCCCGCCGGTTTCCTCGCGACGGGCGACGCGCTGTGCACGTTCAACCCGATCTACGGGCAGGGCATGGCGGTCGCGGCGATGAGCGCGGTGGCGCTGCGCGACGTGCTGACCGATCCGCGACGTACATCGTCGACACGGCGGGCCCAGCGAGCGCTGTTCGAGGCCTCGCGCCAGGCCTGGGACATCTCGGCAGGCGCGGACAAGAGCATGCCGGGCGCGGTGGGCAACGCGGCCACCAACCGGGTCGCCGACCGGCCCGCCGGCTGGTACCTGAACCGCGTCCAGCAGAGGTACCCGGGTGACCCCGTCGTGGGCCCGGTCTTCCGCTCCGTACTGACCCTGACCTCGCCGCTCACCGCGCTTTTCGCACCGAAGGTGGCCCGGGCGGTGCTGTTCGGCCCCGTTCCCGAGACGCCTGCCGGGCCCCCGATGACGCGGGAGTCCGCCGACCGGCGCACAAGTACCCCTACGGCCGGCTGAGTTCGCTGTGCGTTGCTTCGGCCAGCAGGGCTCACGAGCCTTCGCGTTCTCGAGCACATCAGAAATGGTCCATACCTATTGACCAGATGGTCTAGTCCTCTTAATCTCGGCGTCACCCGCTTCGATCCGGCCCAGGGTGCGTTGCGCACTTCAGTGGCCCAACTCCCCCACCCCGACAGCCCGGCGGCGCAAACCCGGCCCTTGCCGCCGCCGGGCCCTCGCACCTCGACGGAACGAGCCAGGGTCGTCCCTCACACCTGCGCCATGCCGCCGTCCGCAAAGAGCTCCAGGCCGGTGATGAAGCTCGAGGCGTCGCTGGAGAGGAACACGGCAGCCCGGCCCATGTCGCGGGGGTCGGCGATCCGCCCGGTCGGATTGCCCCCCGACCTGATCGGGGCCCTGCGCCATTCCCAGCGCACGTCTGAGGGATTCGGTGTCGACCGCTCCGGGACTGAGGACGTTCATCCGGATGCCTGATCCCTTGATGTCCTGGATCCAGGTGCGGATGAAATTGCGGACCGCGGCCTTCGCGCCGCCGTACATGCTCATCCCGCGCGCCTCGACCTCACCCTGGACGGACTGAGCACCGACCGGCACTGACACCGGCAGGTTGTGCGGCAGAAGCAGGCTGGGCAGTCGAGTCAGGGCATCCGCAACTGCAGCATCGCCAGAAGGCGTTGCTGGGGGTGGGAGAGGTCGAGCCCCGTCAGCTCCTGTGCGCGGCGGATCCGGTACCGCAGGGTGTTGCGGTGGATGTGCAGCCGGGCGGCGGCGGTCGGGATGTCCCCGAACGCGTCGAGATAGGCCAGCAGCGACTGCGTGTAGCGGGTGCCGCTGCGCTCGTCCCGCTCGGCGAGTTCGGTCAGCCGCGGATCCCGCAGGTCCGGGCGCTGTGCGAGCGTCGCCAGAATCTCTCCGACCAATACCTCCGCGCGCACCTCGTCCAGCGACGCGACATCCGCGGTCACTGCGCCGCAGGCCATCGCGTCGAGTACCCGGTCCGCCTCCCGCCGGGAGACCGCGGTGTCCAACAGCTCGGCAACCACCGGTCCGATGGCCGCCCGGAGCGAGACCCCCACGTGGCTCTCGGCCGCCTGCAGGATCTCGCGCGACCAGCCGCGCAGCACCGAGGCCGTGATCCCGGCGGGCAGCTCGGGCAGCAGCACATAGATGCGGGTGCCGACCGGCACCACCAGAGCATTGTGGTGCCGGGCCGCCGCGTGCACCGCGATCACGCCGGTGATCTCGGTCCGGGTCAGCTCCGCCAGGCCTTCCCCTTCCTCGCTCGCTCCTCCGCCGCCCTGTGCTTCCGAGCGGGGCTCGAGCGCGAAGCCGACCACGGCCGCCGGCAGGCGCGGGTCCAGCCCCAGATGGACGGCCGGCAACTGCGGGCCGCTGGACCCGTCCAGCAGCCCGGCCAGCAGAGTCCGGGTCAGCTGCATGTCGGGTGAGAGCTCGCGTCGGAGTCGTATCAGATGCGGTGCGGCGACCCGGGCGGCGCCGAGCAGCACGTCCTGCGAGCGCGGGGTGAGCGGGCGCGAGCCTTCCTGCACCCAGATGGTCCCAAGCGGCCGTGTCCCCGCCCTGATACCGACCGCCAGCCGTCGCCGGATACCCAGCTCCGGATGCTCGTCGACGGCGATCACCGTGCCGGACGTACGCAGATGCTCGAAGACTCCCCACTCGCGCAGCTTGGACAGGTACGCCTCCGGCCCCTGCCAGCCGAGGATGGACAGCCGTCGCAGGGCGTCCACCTCGTCCGAAGAGCGCGAATAGGCCAGGACCCGGTGCGCGGTGTCCTCGATGCTGACGATGCCGCCGGTCAGTACCGCCGTGGTCTGCGCCAGCGAGAACAGGTCCCCGCCGGTCTCGTGTTCGGCGGGTGCGGCGCTCTGCCCGCTGCCGAGCACGGCACGGACCAGCGAGTCCAGGCGCTCCCAGCGGGTCTCCTGACGCACCGACAGCAATGCCACGCCGGCGTCCGCGGCGGCCTCGGCCAGCATCGCCGTCTGCTCCGGACCGGCGGCTCTGACAGCGACGGCAGCCGCCCCGGCAGCGCCGGCGGCGCGCAGCGAGGGCAGTGCGGCGCGGCCACGCGCGCCGACGGCGAGCAGCAGTTCGCCGGTCCGTGCCTGCGCCGGGTCCTCGGGGTCCTCCAGGTCGAGGATGCCGACCTCGCGCACCTCGACGTCCAGTCCCTTCGGGGCAGCCTGAAGCTCCACCACCGGCTCGCCCAGCGACGTGAGCAGCTGCCGCAGGCTGACCCCGGCCTCCGCGGCGGGCGGCAGCTGCGCGGGCGGGATCGGGAGACCGTCCTGATGCGCCATGCCCCTACCTCTTCGGCCTTGTGCACTCCGTACAACCAATGGCCATCGATGTTAGCCGCGCGAACAAGCACACGGGCGGTCCGCGCCCTTAGCGTTCTCACCACCCGAGAGGCGAGGGAGCACGTACGCGATGCCCGAGAACGAAGCGCCACAGCAGTACTTCGTGGTGATCGGCAGCGACATGGCGCGCAGGGTGTGCGGGCTTCTCCAAGCGGCAGGGCACCTCGTGCGCCACTTCGACCGCCCCACGGATGAGGACCTGCGCCGGGCGCTGCGGCGGGAGGTGGCAGGCGTCGCGGTCCTCCTCGACGACGACGTCGAGTCCCTGCGCTACGCGCTCGCCGTCGAGCACATCCGCCCCCACGTCAAGCTGGTCGTGACGGTCTTCGACCGTACGGTCAGCGAGCAGCTGCTGCGGGTACTCCCGAATTGCCAGGTCACTTCGCCTGCCGATATCGCCGCGCCCGTACTCCTGGCCGCCTGCCTCCAGCCCGGTCTGCTGAGCCTGACCCGGACACCCGCGGGCCACGTCGGCGCCCGCTGGCAGGACGACGCCGTGCGCCAGGAGCCGTGGCAGCCACCGCGCTCGCTGCGATACCGGGCCCGTCTTGGCAGGATCCAAGGGCAGCTGCGACCGCACGACGGCAGCTCGCGGATCATGCTGATGGGCCTGGCCGGGCTGCTCACGGTGCTGCTGGCCGACTGGGCCTGGGCCATGGCCTTCCACCACCGCTCGCCCGTCGAGGCGCTGTTCGAGGCAGCGCGGGTCGTATCGGCCGTCGGCCCGGCGGCCGCGCACGGCTCTGACGCCTATCTGTTGTTCTCCGCTGTCGCGATGCTCGTCACCATCGTCTTCACCGCGGTCTTCACCGCGGGCATGGTCGATCGCCTGCTGGGACCGCGTGCGGTCGGCATCGTGGGCTCGCGTGCCCTGCCCCGGTCCGGCCATGTGGTCGTCGTGGGGCTCGGGCAGGTCGGCCTGCGTCTGTGCACCCAGCTGCAGGCCCTGGGCATCGGCGTGATCGCGGTCGAGCGGGACCCGGCAGCGCCGAATCTGCGACTGGCCAGGGCACTGGGCGTGCCCGTGGTCATCGCCGACGCGACGGACCGGTTCGTGCTGCGCACGCTCGGCCTGCAGCAGGCGCAGGCGCTGGCCGCCGTCGCCTCCGACGACCTGGACAACATCGCCGTCTCGGTGGCGGCACTGGCCGTCGCGCCCGAGTTGCGTGTGGTCATGCGCGCGGGTGAGCACGAGGCCATAGCGGAGACCCGCTCCCTGTTCAGGATCGGCGACGTGCACGACCTCAACAGCCTGACCGCCGCATATACGACGGCGAGCCTGAGCGGGCTGCGGCCGCGCGGCGTGGTGACACACGGCAAGCGGCTGCTGGTGCAGCGCGCGGACGGGGACTTCGTGCCGTGGCGGCTCGCGGACCGCTGCGATCACCCGCAGGAAAGCGACGCCCGGCAGGAGATCACCGCCGGCGCGTAACGGCCGGGCTGAGGGGCATCCCACCAGCCGTCCGTAAAAGGTCCCGACAGCCACAGGCTGCCGGGACCTTCGCCGTATCCCGCGTGCTCGTGGAACGGATTGCGCCGCACATGCACGACAGCATTTGAGCATTTGTCTGAAGAGGGCTCCGCCGCGCGTGACATCTGTCCATGGTGGCGCGGTCGCGATCACTCCTACCGTCTGCATACCCCGATTCCGCGCGCCGGGTCACCCCCGGCGTGCCATACCCGCCCCGTGTCCTCGCCCCCCGGCGGCTCGTAGTACGCGAGCCCGATTGGCGGCGACCGTCATCACTCGGCACGCGGGCGCCGGCAACGGCGAGCAGGGCTGCGAACAGGCACGACCTGCTGCAGCGGGGTCGGCCTCTTTGGTGGTCGCACACACCGTCGTCCCACCCGTGCTCGGCACGTGTGCGACCCCTCAGGCCGGTTTTGCCCCCTCTTTCCCTCCGTAAGGACTGAGCATGAGCGCGCAACCCACGAACACCGACGTGGCGTCGCCACCCCGTGAGACCGGGGAGACGCCTCCCGCGGACGGCCTCCGTGCCGGGCTCAAGAACCGTCATCTGTCGATGATCGCGATCGGCGGAGTGATCGGCGCCGGCCTGTTCGTCGGTTCCGGCTCCGGCATCGCGGCCGCCGGCCCCGGCATCCTGCTGTCGTACGCCCTGGTCGGCGCGATGGTCGTCTTCGTCATGCGGATGCTCGGCGAGATGGCCGCGGCCCGCCCCACGTCCGGCTCGTTCTCCGCCTACGCCGACCGGGCACTCGGCCGCTGGGCCGGTTTCTCCATCGGCTGGCTGTACTGGTTCTTCTGGGTCGTGGTCCTGGCCGTCGAGGCCACCGCCGGCGCGAAGATCCTCGAGGGCTGGGTACCGGCGGTCCCCCAGTGGGGCTGGGCGCTCATCGTCATGGTGGTCCTCACAGCGACCAACCTGGCCTCCGTCAGCTCCTACGGCGAGTTCGAGTTCTGGTTCGCCGGCATCAAGGTCGTCGCCATCGCCGGCTTCATCGTCATCGGCGGCCTGGCGGTCTTCGGCGTACTGCCCGGCTCCGGCCACGAAGCCGCGGGCCTGGCCCATCTGACCGGCCACGGCGGCTTCCTGCCCCATGGGCCCGGGGCGATCCTCACCGGCATCCTGATGGTCGTCTTCTCGTTCATGGGCAGCGAAATCGTCACCCTCGCCGCCGGTGAGTCCGAGGACCCGCGCCGTGCCGTCACTAAGGCCACCAACAGCGTGATCTGGCGGATCGGCATCTTCTACCTCGGCTCGATCCTGATCGTGGTGTCCCTGCTCAGCTGGGACGACCCGGCGATCACCGAGAAGGGCTCGTACGTCGCGGCGCTCGACACAATCGGCATCCCGCACGCCGGCCAGATCATGAACGTGATCGTGCTCACCGCTGTGCTGTCCTGTCTGAACTCCGGCCTGTACACAGCCTCGCGCATGGCCTTCTCGCTCGGCGAGCGCGGCGACGCACCCAGGGCTTTCGCCCGCACGAACAGCCGCGGTGTGCCGCAGGCCGCCATTTTGGGATCGGTCGTCTTCGGCTTCGTCGCGGTCTTCTTCAACTACCAGTGGCCCGACACGGTGTTCCTGTTCCTGCTGAACTCCTCGGGTGCGGTCGCGCTGTTCGTCTGGCTGGTCATCTGCTTCACCCAGCTGAAGATGCGCCCAATCCTGCTGCGCGAGTCGCCGGACAAACTGGTCGTACGGATGTGGCTCTTCCCGTACCTGACGTGGGCGACCATCGCGATGATCTCGTTCGTCCTGGTCTACATGCTCACGGACGACGCGGGACGTGACCAGGTGATCCTTTCGGTACTGGTGGCGGCGCTGGTCGTGGCCGTCTCGGTGGTCCGGGACCGGCTGCGCGCGGCCACCAGGCTGTAGCTCGCCCCTCGGCGGCTCGGGCTCGTCCTGACAAGGACCTGCCCGAGCCGGCGGGCTCGGCGCCGGGTGGCACGGGGCGCCGCGCGCTCGCGAGGTCATGTCGGGCGCCGGGGCCTGAGACCTCGTAGATTGACACCATGGGTGGTTTGTCGCCGGAAGAGAACTGGCAGGCAGCCTGTGGCATCGGAGCAGATCGACTACGCGGCGCTGTTCGCCGCCACGCCCAGCCCCTATCTGGTGCTGGGCACAGACCTCGTGATCGTCGACGTCAACCAGCCCTACCTCGAGGCGACCGGGCAGACCCGGGACGATCTGATCGGGCAGTACCTCTTCGACGCCTTCCCGGACAATCCGGCGGACCCCGACGCCGACGGGGTGGAGAACCTCAGCGCCTCACTGCACCGGGTGCTGAGCAGCCGGAAGCGGGACACGATGGCGCTTCAGAAGTACGACATCCCCATCCCGCACAGACCCGGAGAGTTCGAGGAGCGGTGGTGGTCCCCGATCAACTCACCCGTCCTCGGACCGGACGGAAAGGTGATGTTGATCATCCACCGGGTGGAGGACGTGACCGCGTTCGTCCACTCCCGTCGCTCCCGTCACCAGGGGCAGGGCGGAGAGCTGAGCGAGCGTGCGGAGGCGATGGAGGCCGAACTGTACGCCCGGGCGCGTGAGCTGCAGCTGCTGAACGAGGAGCTCCGCAAAGCCCACGCCCGTGAACGCCAGGTCGCCCTCACCCTGCAGGAAGCCATGCTGCACTCACCGGACCTGGCCCGGCACCAGGACGTGGCGGTGCGCTACCTGCCTGCGACCGGATCACTGAACGTGTGCGGCGACTGGTACGACGTCGCCGACCTGCCCGGAGACGGCTTCGCCGTCGCGGTGGGCGACGTCGTCGGCCACGGCCTGGAGGCCGCCACCGTCATGGGCATGCTCCGCAGCGCCCTGAGCGCCGCCACCCGCGCCGTGAACGGGCCCGCGCAGGCGCTGGAGGTGCTGGGTCTGTACGCGCGCTCCGTCGAAGGAGCGCTGGCCACCACCGCGGTCAATGTCATGATCGACGCCAGCAACGCCCGGGTCACCTACAGCAGCGCCGGCCACCCGCCGCCCGTCCTGCTGCACGCCGACGGGACCCACGAGCTGCTGGACCAGGCCACCGACCCGCCCCTGGGCGCCCGCCCCGAACACGTTGCCCGCCCGCAGCGGGAACTTCACTGCACCCCGGGCGACACCCTCGTCCTCTACACCGACGGGCTGATCGAACGCCGCGGTGAGGACATCGACACCAGTCTCGCCCGCCTGACCGGCGCCCTCGCCCAGTTCAGCCGGCTCAGCCCGGAACACCTGGCCGACGCCCTGCTGGCGCGCCTCGGCGTCAGCGGTGGCGCCCGCGACGACATCGCCCTGGTCGTCGTCCGGCTGTGACGCCTGAGTGCGTCAGCCGTTCACCGGCAGACCGCGAGGCTCCTTGATCCGCTTCATGATGATCTGCGAATTGACCTCGGTGACGCCGGACAGAGCGGTCAGCTTCTCGATCCACAGCCGCTCGTACGCGCGCAGGTCCGCGACGGCGATACGCAGCACGCATCCGGGGCTGCCGAAGAGCCGGTATGCCTCGATGACGTCGGGGATGTCCTGGAGGCCGGCCTCGAAAGCCTCGACCACCTCACGGTCGCGCTTCACCTCGATGGAGACGAGGACTTCGAAGCTCCGGCCGACCGCCTCCGGGTCGATCACCGCGCGGTAGCCCTGGATCACCCCGTCCTGCTCCAGTTGCCGCACGCGGCGCATGCACGGTGAGGGCGTCAGCCCCACCCGCTGCGCCAGCTCCTGGTTGCTCAGCCGCCCATCATTCTGAAGCTCACGCAAGATATCGCGGTCGATCTCATCCATGACGCGATTATCCACCACCCAATGTTACGTACAGGCCAAAATTTGCGATCAAATTGCGGGCCAATCCTCCTATCATTGCGTCAACTGCTCCGGCACCCCCGGATCAGCCATGGGGCGCAGCCCAGCCGGAGCCACGAGCGAGGCCGGGCCGCGTGCCCCGTCGAATTCGCCGCTCACCTGCGGCACGAACAAGGAGTGGGCACTGTGGGACGGGTCGTCGTCATCAGCACCGGCGGGACGATAGCCAGCCGCTGGCAAGGTTCGGGCTTCGCCGCCGACGCGCATGGCGAGGAGATCATGGCGACCGCCGCGGTGCCGGAGGGCGTCACCATCGAGGTCGTCGATCTGTTCAGCGTGAACAGCCCGCGTCTCACCACCACCCACCAGATCACCCTGCTCCGCACGGTGCACGAGGTGCTCGCCGACCCCGGCGTGGACGGCATCGTCGTCACCCATGGCACCGACACCATGGAGGAGTCGGCGTTCCTGGTCGACCTCCACCACGACGACCCGCGACCCGTCGTCTTCACCGGCGCCCAGCGTACGCTCGACACGGCCGACGGCGACGGACCGGGCAACCTCCACGACGCGCTGCTGACCGCCGCGACGACGCGTGGTCTCGGCGTACTGGTCGCCTTCGACGGCAAGGTGCACTCCGCCCGCGGCACCGTCAAGACACAGACAATGGCCGCTGACGCCTTCGGCGATCCGTCCGGCCCCCGCATCGGCAACGTCGGCTTCGGCCGGATCTCCGTACTGCGTCACCCCCAGCGCCCGGCCGCGCTGGCCCTGCCCGCCATCCCGGACGCCCTGCCCCGCGTCGACATGGTGATGCACCACTGCGACGCCGACCCGCTGCTCCTCAACGCGGCCGTGAACGCAGGAGCCCAGGGGATCGTCCTGGTGGCCACCGGCGCCGGCAACGCCACCCCCGAGATCGTCGAGGCCGTCGCCGCCGCGACCTCGCGCGGCGTGCTCGTCGCCCTGACCACCCGTGTCCAGGCCGGACCGGTCGCCGAGATCTACACCCACGGCGGCGGGGTCGACCTCGTGGCCGCGGGCGCCGTGCCGACCGGCACACTGCGGGCCGGCCAGGCCCGGATCGCCGTGCTCACCGCACTGCTCGCCACCACCGACCAGCAGGAGCGGGACCAGGTCCTGCGCCACGTGCTCGGCGAGGCGGTCTCCGCCGACGCCGACCCGTCGGCGGAACTCGTCTCCGCATAGACCGGGGCCGCTGGGTCTCACTTCTCCCCCCGGATCCAGCGGCCCCCACCACTTCGGGCCGGCTCATCGCGCTCCGCCCCGTATCACACCCGACAGGAGAGTCCGCACCTCCATGGCCACGCACGACCACGACCCCGAGGTCCGCGCCGAGCACGATCTGCTCGGTGACCGGGACGTCCCCGCCGACGCCTACTTCGGCATCCACACCCTGCGGGCGGTGGAGAACTTCCCCATCACCGGCACCCCCATCTCGGCCTACCCGGACCTCATCGCCGCCCTCGCCTGTGTCAAGCAGGCAGCGGCCCTCGCCAACCGGGACCTCGGCCTGCTGGACGGCCGTAAGGCGGAGGCGATCGTGAGCGCCTGCGAGGAGATCCGTGCCGGGGAGCTCCACGGCGAGTTCGTGGTCGACGTGATCCAGGGCGGCGCGGGCACCTCGACGAACATGAACGCCAACGAGGTCGTCGCCAACCGCGCCCTGGAGCTCCTCGGTCACCACAAGGGCGAGTACGCACACCTGCACCCGCTGGAGGACGTCAACGCGGGGCAGAGCACCAACGACGTCTACCCGACCGCCGTCAAGATCGCCCTCGACTTCACCGCCCAGCGTCTGCTAGACGCCATGGAGGTGCTCCGTTCCGCCTTCGCCGCGAAGGCGGAGGAGTTCGCGGACGTCCTGAAGATGGGCCGCACCCAGTTGCAGGACGCGGTGCCCATGACCCTGGGCCAGGAGTTCGCCACGTACGCCGTGATGCTGGAGGAGGACCACAAACGCCTCACCGAGGCATGCGAGTTGATCCGCGAGATCAACCTCGGCGGCACCGCCATCGGCACCGGACTCAACGCCCATCCCGAGTACGCGGCGCGGGCCTCCCGGCATCTGCGCACCATCACCGGACTTCCGCTGACGACCGCCCACGACCTCGTCGAGGCCACCCAGGACGCCGGCGCGTTCGTCCAGCTCTCGGGAGTGCTGAAGCGGATCGCCGTCAAGCTCTCCAAGACCTGCAACGACCTGCGGCTGCTCTCCTGCGGACCGCGCGCCGGCTTCGCCGAGATCAACCTGCCGCCGGTGCAGGCCGGTTCCAGCATCATGCCCGGCAAGGTGAACCCTGTCGTGCCCGAGGTGGTCAACCAGATCGCGTTCGAGGTGATCGGCAACGACATGGCGGTGACCATGGCCGCCGAGGCGGGCCAGCTCCAGCTCAACGCCTTCGAACCGGTCATCGCCCACAGCCTGCTGAAGAGCCTGACTCACCTGCGGGCCGGCTGTCTGACTCTTGCCGAGCGCTGTGTCACCGGCATCACGGCCAACCGGGAGCACCTTGCCCACCTGGTCGCCCACTCCATCGGCCTGGCGACGGCGCTGAACCCGCACATCGGCTACGAGCAGGCCACCGCCGTCGCCCAGGAAGCCCTGCAGACCGGCCGGAGCGTCCATGAACTCGTCCTCGACAAGGGCCTGCTGACCCAGGCCGAGCTTCAGAGCATCCTGCTCCCGAGCAATCTCGTCCGTCCGCACGTCCCGACCACCACGGTGGGTGCGCTCGGCGGTTGATCCGAGATCGATCGGGGGCTGATTCGCGCGGCCGTGGGGAGGTTCGCGGCGCTTACTCGCGCCCACGGACGAGACCCACCGCCGGGTAATGGCTGTCCTGACGTTTCTGCGCGGGTGACCCCCCGGAAGCACTCACTCAGACGTACTCCGACGCGGCGTCCAGCAGCCAGTCCGCCAGATACTCGGCGAAGGACGAACGGACCAGCACCCAGAACCCCGACCTGAGCTCGTCCCGTGCCACCAGCACGACCTGCGCGCGGGCCAGGGTGGTCTGGGCGCAGCGCCCCGGCCCGAAGGCACGCGGGTGCAGGTCCAGCGCGCAGCCGTGGGCCAACAGGTCGCGGGCGCGCGGGCCCGCGACGAGCAGGGTCGTGCGGTGGGCGGAGACGTCCGTGACCGCTGCCGGTTCGTCGCCGGCAGCCTCCCGGATCTCCTTCTCCAGATCCGCACTGGTGCCGGGCGGGCCGACAACGAGCCATTCGTCGGGGCCGAGCCAGAGGGCGTAACGGTCACCGGCATGTACGACGCTGTCGGGTTCGAGGGGCAGTTGGAGACCCAGCGCGAGCCCGACGGCGTCGGCACCCGGCCCCTTGGGGTCGAGCCGGACGTTCACCTGGGCGAGGAAGGGCAGTTCGGCCAGGCGCAGGGCGCCGCCCGAGGCGCGGGTGGCGGCGGCGAAGCGGCCGGCGACATGCGCCAGGGGGCTCCGGCGGGTTGCGGTGTCAGCCATCGCGGCGGGCTCCCTCGGGGTCGTAGAGGACGGGACTTGCGACGGTCACCGGGACCAGACGGTCGCCCACCGGGGCATACAGCCGCTCGCCGATGCGGTCCCGGCCGCCCTTGATCAGGGCGAGTGCGAAGGTCCGGCCGAGCGCCGCGCTGTGGTAGCTGGAGGTGACATGGCCGAGCATGGGCACCGGCGGCTCGGGGAGCACGCTGTCGGCGACCAGATGGGTGCCCTCGGGGAGGAAGGATTCCGGGTCTTCCGGGAGCAGGCCGACGAGGTGCTTGCGGTCGGGGCGTGTGGTGTCGGCGCGTGCGTAGGAGCGCTTGCCGACGAAATCGGGCTTCTTCTTCGACACCACCCAGCTCATGCCGAGGTCCTGCGGGGTGACCGTGCCGTCGGAGTCCTGCCCGATGATCGGATAGCCCTTCTCGGCGCGCAGGACATGCATGGTCTCGGTGCCGTACGGGGTGATGCCGTACGGGCTCCCTGCCGCGTACAGCGCCTCCCACAACGCGCGGGCGTCCCACGGCGACACGTTGATCTCGTAGGCCAGTTCGCCGGAGAAGCTGATCCGGCAGACCCGGGCCGGGATGTCCGCGACGGTCGTGTCGCGCCACGCCATGAAGGGGAAGTCGTCGTTCGCGACGGCCAGTTCGGGGGCGAGGCCGGCCAGCAGCTCGCGGGAGCGGGGGCCGACGAGGGCGACGGTGGCCCACTGCTCGGTCACGGAAGTGCAGTGGACACGCAGTTCGGGCCACTCGGTCTGCAGCCACTCTTCCATCCAGTCCAGAACCGTGGCCGCGTTACCGGTCGTGGTGGTGACGAGGAAACGGTCCTGGGCGAGGCGGATGACGGTGCCGTCGTCGAAGATCATGCCGTCGAGGCGGCACATGACGCCGTAGCGGATCATGCCGACTTTGAGCGTGCTCATCATGTTGGTGTAGAGCCGGTCGAGGAAGACGGCGGCGTCCGGCCCCTGCACGTCGATCTTGCCGAGGGTGGAGGCGTCCATGAAGGCGACGCCCTCGCGGGCGGCCCGGCACTCACGGAGCACGGCGGCCTTCATGTCCTCGCCGTCCTGGGGGTAGTACCAGGGCCGCTTCCACTGGCCGACGTTCTCGAAGAGGGCGCCGTGGTCGACATGCCAGTCGTGCAGGGCAGTCACGCGGACCGGATCGTGCAGCGCGCCTCGGTCGCGGCCCGCAAGGGTGGCGAAGGAGACGGGCGTGTAGGGAGGGCGGAACGTCGTCGTGCCGAGGGCCGAGATGTCCACGCCCAGGAGGTGGGCGACGGTGCCGCTGGCGAGGACTCCGGAGGTCTTGCCCTGGTCGTTGGCGGTGCCGGCAGTGGTGTAGCGCTTGGTGTGCTCGACCGAGCGCATACCGGCACTGGTCGCGCGGGCGAGATCGTCGACGGTGACATCACGCTGGAGGTCGACGAAGCGGGGCGCGTCGGCGGTGCCGGGGACGAGGAAGACGTGCATGGGCGGGGACTGTGATTCTTCGGCGGCGCCCGGGAGCCCGGGCGCCTCGGCCACATAGCCTTCGGCCTCGATCGCGCGGGCACCGGCGTCGGCACCCCCGGCGAGGACTCCGGCCAGATCGAAGACGCCGGCTGCGGAGCCGGCGACCTCGACCGCCTGACCGCAGGCGTCGGGGACGAACGTGCCCAGCGTGTCGTCGTAGCGGAGCTTTCCGCCCGCCTGGCTGAACAGATGCGCGACGGGGTTCCAGCCGCCGGAGACCAGCAGCAGGTCGGCGGCGAACTCACGGCGCCCCGCCGACTCTCCGTACGGGGCGACGGTGACCGCCGACAGCCGCTGCTCGCCCTCGGTTCCGACCACGGCATGCCCGGCCAGCACCTCGATCCCGGCGTCCTGGGCGCGGCGCGCCCATTCCCCCGGTTCGGGGCGGGTGTCGACGACGGCCGCGATGTGCACGCCCGCCGCCGCCAGGTCGAGCGCGGCCGCGTAGGCGCTGTCGTTGGTGGTGAAGACGACGGCGTGGCGGCCGGGCAGAACGCCGTAACGGTTGGCGTACGTACGGGCCGACGCCGCCAGCATGACGCCGGGACGGTCGTTGTCGGCGAAGGCCAGCGAGCGCTCATGGGCCCCGGTGGCCAGGACGACACGGCGGGCACGGATGCGCCAGACCCGCTCGCGGGAGACATGCTCGGGGGCATCGCCGCCGAGGTGGTTGGTGCGGCGCTCGACGGCGAGTACGTGGTTGTCGTCGTAGTAGCCGAAGACGGTGGTGCGGCGGAGGATGCGGGTTTCCGGTGCGGCTTCGAGCAGCGCCTCGGTCCCGGCCGCCCAGTCCAGGAGTTGGCCTGTGCCGAGGAGGCTGCCGCCCAACTCGGGCTGGTCGTCGGCGAGGATGACGCGCGCCCCGCTGCGGGCGGCGGCGGACGCGGCCGCGAGTCCGGCCGGTCCCGCGCCGACGACGAGCAGGTCGCAGTGGGCGTGGACGGCGTCGTAGCGGGCGGGGTCGGGCTCGGTCGCGAGCCGTCCCTGACCGGGGAGGCTGCTCGCGACGAGCCCGTCGTACAGCTCCACGGCCGTCGCGGGCAGCATCGGCTCGGGGAACGGTTCCTCGATCTGGACGACCGCGTTGGGCTCCTCGACTCCGGCGGAGAAGATGCCGCGCGGGCGGCCGAGCTTGATGCTGGTGCCGGCCTGAATGATGCCGTTGGCGAGGAGGGCGGAGGCAAGGGTGTCGCCGCGGAAGCCTTCGTATGTGGTGCCGTCAAAGGTGAACGTGAGCCGTTCGGCCCGGGCCACGCGACCGCCCGTGGTGAGGCGGAACGGCTGAGTGCCGGTGCCGATGGCGGGGGCGGAGGTTGACTCCCCCACCCCGCCCTTTCCCGTAACCAGAGGCTCCGCCCCTGGACCCCGCTCCTCAAACGCCTCAGGGGCTGGATTGTGCGGCGCAGCCTGTCCGCCGACCCTGCCGGCTGAAGGGGAGGCCGCCGGGTCCGGCTTCGGCTCGCCCGCTCGGTACACCGCCAGGATCTCGTTCGTCGCCGTATTGCGCACAGCGTTGAACCAGCGACGACATCCGGCCGCGTGGCTCCAGCGCTCCGCGAACGGGCCCTTGGGGTTGTCGCGGAAGAAGAGGTAGCGCGCCCACTCCTTGTCGGTCAGGGCGGCGGGGTCCTCGGGATAGGGCACGTGTGCCTGACCGCCGTAGTGGAATTCGGCCTCGTCACGGGGCCCGCACCAGGGGCATGGGATGAGCAGCATCGATTCAAGCTCCTCAGTGGGCCACCGCGGCCGCGCCGTGCTCGTCGACGAGCGCGCCGGTGGTGAATCGGTCGAGCGAGAAGGGGGCGTTGAGCGGGTGGGGGGTGTCGTGGGCGATGGTGTGGGCGTAGACCGAGCCGACGCCCGGGGTGGCCTTGAAACCGCCGGTCCCCCAGCCGCAGTTGAGGTAGAGGTTGTCGACCGGGGTGAGCCCGATGATCGGCGAGGCGTCGGGGCTGACGTCGACGATGCCGCCCCAGGTACGCAGCACATGGGCGCGGGCGAAGATCGGGAAGAGTTCCAGGGCGGCCGACATCTGGTGCTCGATGATGTGGAAGGCGCCGCGCTGGGTGTAGGCGTTGTACGCGTCGATGCCCGCACCCATCACCAGTTCGCCCTTGTGGGCCTGGCTGACGTACACATGCACCGCGTTGGACATCACGACCGTGGGGTGCACCGGCTCAAGGAGCTCGGAGACCAGGGCTTGCAGCGGGTGGCTCTGCACCGGCACTTCGAAGCCGGCCATCGTGGCCAGCACCGAGGTGTGACCGGCCGAGCAGAGCGCCACCTTGCCGGCGGCGATGGGGCCGAGCGTGGTCTGCACGCCGACGACCCGACCGCCGACGATGTCGATGCCGGTGACTTCGCAGTTCTGGATGATGTCGACGCCGGCTGTATCGGCGGACCGCGCCAGCCCCCAGGCGACGTGATCGTGCTTGGCGATGCCGGCCCGCGGCTGGTAGGTGCCGCCCATCACCGGATACCGCACGTCGGGCGAGATGTTGACGATGGGGCAGACGTCCTTGACCTGCTGCGGGTCCAGCCATTCGGCGTCGACGCCGTTGAGCCGGTTGGCCTCGACACGGCGCACGCTGTCGCGGACGTCCTGCAGGCTGTGGGCGAGGTTCAGCACACCGCGCTGGGAGAAGAGGATCGGGTAGTCGAGTTCGTCCGCCAGCCCTTCCCACAGTTTGAGGGCATGCTCGTAGATTCCGGCGCTCTCGTCCCACAGATAGTTGGAACGGATGATCGTGGTGTTGCGGGCCATGTTGCCGCCCGCGAGCCAGCCCTTCTCCAGCACGGCCACATTCGTGATGCCGTGGTTCTTGGCCAGATAGTGGGCGGTCGCGAGACCGTGTCCGCCGCCGCCCACGATCACCACGTCGTACGACGGCTTCGGATCGGGCGTGCGCCACAGCCAGTCGGGGTGCTCGGGGAGGTCGGCACCCGGGGTGCGGGGGCTCATCGGGCGTCTCCTGAAAGGTGCGGGTAGAGCGGGTGCTTGGCCGCCAGCGCCTGCGTACGGGCGCGGAGCGCGGCGACATCGGGCGCGGGCTGGAGCGCGAGCGCGATCACATCGGCGACCTCTGCGAAGTCCTCTTCGGTGAAGCCGCGGGTGGCCAGCGCGGGGGTGCCGATGCGCAGCCCTGACGTGACCATGGGCGGGCGGGGATCGAAGGGGACGGCGTTGCGGTTGACGGTGATGCCGATGTCGTGGAGCAGGTCTTCCGCCTGCTTGCCGTCCAGTTCCGACTCCCTGAGGTCGACCAGGACCAGATGGACATCGGTGCCGCCGGTCAGCACGCTGACTCCGGCCGCGGCCGCGTCGGGCCGGGTGAGCCGCTGGGCGAGGATATGGGCGCCGGCCAGCGTGCGGGCCTGCCGCTCGGCGAACTCCGGCGACGCGGCGACCTTGAACGACACGGCCTTCGCGGCGATGACATGCTCCAGCGGGCCGCCCTGCATACCGGGGAACACCGCCGAGTTGATCTTCTTGGCGAGGTCGGCCTCATTGGTGAGGATGACACCGCCACGCGGGCCGCCGAGCGTCTTGTGGGTGGTCGTGGTGGTGACATGGGCGTGCGGTACCGGGTTGGGGTGCAGCCCGGCGGCCACGAGGCCCGCGAAGTGGGCCATGTCGACCATCAGATAGGCGCCCACCTCGTCGGCGATCCGCCGGAAGGCCTCGAAGTCCAGCTGCCGGGGGTACGCCGACCAGCCCGCGATGATCATCTTGGGGCTGTGCTCCTTGGCGAGCCGCTCCACCTCGTCCATGTTGACCAGGTTGTCGGTCTCGTCCACGTGGTAGGGCACCACATTGAGCATCTTGCCGCTGTAGTTGAGGCGCATGCCGTGGGTGAGGTGCCCGCCGTGCGCGAGGTCGAGGCCGAGGACGGTGTCCCCGGGCTTGAGCAGGGCGAAGAAGACGGCGGTGTTGGCCTGGGCGCCCGAGTGCGGCTGCACATTGGCGAATCCGGCGCCGAAGAGGGACTTGATCCGCTCGACGGCCAGCCGCTCGGTCACATCGACGTGTTCACAGCCGCCGTAGTAGCGGCGGCCCGGGTAGCCCTCGGCGTACTTGTTCGTCAGGACCGAACCCTGGGCCTCCATGACCGCCGAGGGGGCGAAGTTCTCCGACGCGATCATTTCGAGGGTGGACTGCTGGCGGTCCAGCTCCGCACACACGGCGGCATGGACCTCGGGGTCCAGCTCGGCGAGCGGCGCGTTCAGCGTGTTCATGCGGCGTTCCTCTCGGCGGCCTCAACGACGTTGGCGAGCAGCATCGCCCGGGTCATGGGTCCTACGCCGCCGGGCATGGGCGCGACCCATCCGGCGACCCGGGCGGCATCGGGGTGCACATCGCCGATCAGCCCTTCGTCGGTGCGGGTGATGCCGACGTCGAGTACGGCGGCACCGGGCCGAAGCATCTCGGCGGTGATCAGTCCGGGTGATCCGGCGGCCGCGATGACGATGTCCGCCTCGCGTACGTGCCAGGCAAGGCCCTTGGTCCCGGTGTGGCACAGGGTCACGGTGGCGTTCTCGGACTTACGGGTGAGCAGCAGCCCGATCGGCCGCCCGACCGTGATGCCCCGCCCGATGACGCACACCCGCGCTCCGGCGAGGGGGACGTCGTGGCGGCGCAGGAGTTCCACGATGCCGCGCGGGGTGCAGGGCAGCGGGGCCTCGACGCCGAGCGCAAGGCGGCCGAGGCTGACGGGGTGCAGGCCGTCGGCGTCCTTGGCCGGGTCCATGCGCTCCAGTACCGCGTTGGCGTCGAGGCCCCGCGGCAGCGGCAGTTGGACGATGTAGCCGGTACAGGCGGGGTCGGCGTTGAGCTCGTCGATGACGGCCTCCACCTGCTCCTGCGTGGCGTCGGCGGGCAGTTCGCGCCGGATGGAGGCGACGCCGATCTGCGCGCAGTCGCGGTGCTTACCGGCGACGTACGCGTGGCTGCCGGGGTCGTCGCCGACCAGTACGGTGCCGAGGCCCGGGGTGATCCCCCGCGCGGCCAGCTTGGCGACGCGCTCGGCGAGTTCGGTGCGGATCGCGGCCGCGGTCCGCTTGCCGTCCAGGATCCGTGCGTTCACATCGCTCCTCTTCATACGGGTGGGCGCTCAGCCGCGCAGGCGGGACATGGACGGGTCGAACAGCGGCTCATCGGCGACGACCGCTTCGACGCGCTGGTCGAAGTAGCCGATCTGCACGGCGGTGCCGGCCGTGGCGAGCTCGGCGGGCAGCCAGGCGTAGGCGATGCCCTTGCCGATCGTGTAGCCGTACGCGGCGCTGGTGACGTAGCCGACGGAACGGTCGCCGTCGTACACCGGCTCCTTGCCCATGACCACGGCCTGCGGATCGTCGATGGTCAGGCAGGTCAGGCGGCGCCGTACATCGGCCTTGCGCCGTTCCAGCGCGGCCTTGCCGATGAAGTCGTCCTTGTCGAGCTTGACGGCGAAGCCGACGCCCGCCTCGTAGGGGTCGTGCTCATAGGTCATGTCGGTGCCGAAGGAGCGGTAACCCTTCTCCAGACGGAGGCTGTTGAAGGCGCCGCGGCCCGCGGCGATGCCGCCGAGGGGCTGGGCGGCCTGCCACAGGGTGTCCCACAGCTTCTGGCCCATGTCGGCGGTGGTGTACAGCTCCCAGCCGCGTTCGCCGACGTACGACAGGCGCATCGCGGTGACGGGGACGGAGCCGATGTGGGCGCGCTTGGCGCGGAAGTACTTCAGACCTTCGTTGGAGAAGTCCGCGTCGGCGAGCGGCTGGAGGACCTCGCGGGCCAGTGGGCCCCACAGGCCGATGCAGCAGGTGCCGGCGGTGATGTCGCGTACCTGGACCGACCCGTCCGCCGGCAGGTGCCGGCCGAACCAGTCGAGGTCCAGGTTGCCGTTGGCGCCCACCTGGAAGTGGTCGCGGCCGAGGCGGGCGACGGTGATGTCGCTGCGGATGCCTCCGTTTTCGTCGAGGAGCAGGGTGTACGTCACCGAGCCGACCGACTTGTCGACGTTGCTGGTGGCAAGTCGCTGGAGGAAGGCGGCGGCGCCGCGACCGGTGACTTCGAGGCGCTTGAGGGCCGTCATGTCGTACATCGCGACGGTCTCGCGCGTGGTCTGGGCCTCGGCGCCGACGATGGGCGACCAGTAGCGCGCCGCCCAGTCGTTCGGGGTGGGAATCGAACGGCCCTCGACGAGGGGGGCGTTGGCCTCGTACCACTGGGGCCGCTCCCAGCCGGTGGCCTCCAGGAAGAGGGCGCCGAGTTCCTGCTGGCGGGCGTGGAAGGGGCTGGTGCGCAGGGGCCGAGGTGCACCGGCCGGCTGAAGGGGGTGGAGGATGTCGTAGACCTCGACGAAGTTCTGGCAGTCGCGGGCCAGGACGTACTCGGGCGAGAGCTGGTGCGGCTCGAAGCGGTTGACGTCGCACTCGTGCAGATCGAAGGACGAACAGTGGCCGTCCACGAGCCATTCGGCCACCGCGCGGGCGACGCCTGCGGAGTGGGTGACCCACACGGCCTCGGCGACCCAGAAGCCCTTGACGTCCGGTGACTCGCCCAGCAGCGGCAGGCCGTCGGTGGTGAAGGAGAAGAGGCCGTTGATGCCCTCTTCGATCTTGGCATCGCGCGTCGCGGGCAGCAGGGCCTGCGTCTCGGCCCAGGCGTCGGCGAAGTCGTCCTCGGTGAACTTGAGGACGGAGGGCATCTGCTCGGCCTCGTCCACCGAGGCGATGTCGTCCGGGTCGACGGGCATGGGCCGGTGGCCGTAGTAGCCGATGCCGATGCGGTCGAAGCGGTCGCGGTAGTACAGGTCGGCGTCCTGGTGGCGCAGGATCGGCCGGACGGCCTCCTCTGCCTGGCCCTCCAGCGCGGGGACGGGACCGGTCCAGGCGAGCTGGTGGGCGAGCGGGGTCAGCGGCAGGTTCATACCGACCATGCGGGCGATCTTCGGCCCCCAGATGCCGGCACAGCACACGACGATGTCGGCGGGGATCTCTCCCTGGTCGGTGACGACCGCGCTGACCCTGCCCTCGCTCTGTACGACGTCGAGGACCTCGTGGCGGGCGAGGAAGCGTACGCCGCGCTCGGTGGCCCGCCGGATCTGCGCCTCGACGGCGAGCACCGCCTTGGCCAGGCCGTCGGTGGGGACCAGGAGGCCGCCGAGGACGCGCTCGCGGTCCACCAGCGGGTGCAGTTCGATGCACTCCTCGGGGCTCAGCAGCCGGGACTCGATGCCCCAGGCGGTGACCCAGCCGTGGCGGCGGTGCAGCTCGGTGAGGCGCTCGGGGGTGGTGGCCACCTCGAGCCCCCCGACCTGGAGGAAGCAGGGTTCTCCGTCGACGTCGAGGCTGCAGAACTTCTCGACGGTGTAGCGGGCGAGCTCGGTCATGGTCTTCGAGGAGTTCGTCTGGAAGACCAGCCCCGGCGCGTGGGAGGACGACCCGCCGGTGGCGGGAAGGGGGCCCTGGTCAACGACCGTGATGTCGCTCCAGCCTGCGGAGGCCAGTTCGTCCGCGAGCGCCGCTCCCACGACGCCCGCTCCGATGATGACCACTCGGGGTCCCGCCATCGCCGCACCTCCGCCTTTAAGCAGTTCAGTTGCTGTCAGCGCAACATGCTTCAGGTTGCGCAACTCACGATGCCGGTCACCGAGGTGGGTGTCAAGGGGCCTTCACCTCTGTAACCGGGGCAAAAAACAGCCGTGCCCGGCGGGCTGTCACGGCAGCCCGCCGGGCACGGCTGTGCGTCCCGGCCCCTCCTACGGATCAGCTCTTCTTGATCCAGGCGTCGACCTTGTCGCGGTTGGCGTCCACCCACTTCTTGGCCGCCGCCTCCGGCGTCATCTTGTCCTCGGCGATGTACTTCGCCACCAGGTTCTGGTCCTCATTGGTCCAGCTGAAGTTCTTCACCAGGTCATAGGCAGGACTGCCCGATCCGGCGAACTTCCTGCTGACGATCTTGTCAAGCTGATACTCGGGATAGTCGCAGGCGACCTTCTCCGCATCGGAGTCACAGCCGGCCGCGTACTTCGGAAGATTGACCTTCACCAGGTCGACCTCCGACAGGAACCACTGCGGCGCGTAGAAGTACCCGATCACCCAGGTCTTCTTCGCCTCGGCCTGCCGGAACGCCTGGATGAGCGCCGCCTCGCTGCCGCCGTATACAACCTTGTAGTCCAGCTTGAGATTCTTCACCAGCGCGGCGTCGTTCGTGACGAACGACGGGTCGCCGTCGAGGAACTGGCCCTTGGCGCCCGACTCCGACGTCTTGAAGTTGGCGGCGTACTTGTTGAGGTTCTTCCAGTCGGTGATGTCCGGGTGCTCCTTGGCCAGCCACGGCGGCACGAACCAGCCGATGACGCCCTTGTTGCCGGTCGTACCCGCCTGCACAGCGGTCCGCTGGTCGGTGATGTACTTCTTCTTCAGGTCGTCATGGCCCCAGTTCTCCACGACGGCGTCCACCTCGCCGGTGCCGAAGCCCTGCCAGGCGACCTCTTCCTTGAGGTCCTTCTTGGTCACCTGACACTTGAGGTCCTTCTCGGCGACATACGCGATGACCGCCGCGTTGGCCTCGTATCCGACCCAGGGGTTGACCGCAAGGTTGAACGTGCCGCATTTGCCGGAGCCGCCGCCCGCCTTGTCCGATCCCGACTCGCCGACCTTGGCGCCGCCGCAGCCGGTGAGCGCGGCCAGGCCCAGCGCCAGCCCGGCCGCCACGGCCCGCCGTCTCGCGGGCCGCGACTGCGTAATGAAGTTCCCTGACATGTGCTGCCTCCTGTGCTGTGTGCTCTGGCCGCTGGCTTGTGGCCGGCTCAGGTCCTGCCCGGGCCTAACGGGCGCCGGGGCGCGTCGTGCGCCGTGCCGCTGCCTGGGTTATCCGGTCGAACATGACCCCGAGCAGAACGATGGCGAGTCCTGCCGCGAGGCCCTTGCCGTACAACTGGCCCTGGGAGAAACCGGCTACGACGTCGTAGCCCAGGGCGCCCGCACCGACCAGACCGCCCACGACCACCATGGACAGGACGTAGATCAGTCCCTGGTTGGTCGCGAGTGTCAGAGCGCTGCGTGACATGGGGAGCTGCACCTTGGTGATGATCTGCCAGGTGCTGGAGCCGGCTGCCGTGGCAGCCTCCACCGTGGTCTCGGGCACCGCTCGCACCCCGTCCGCGATGATCTTGATCGTCACGGGGGCCGCGAAGACCACCGCGGCGATGATCGCCGTGAAGCGCGTGGCGCCGAACAGCGCCAGGAACGGCACCAGATACACGAACGAGGGCATGGTCTGGCCCGCGTCGAGGCTGGGTCTGATCAGCCGGTCGGCCAGCGGGCTGCGGCCCATCCAGACGCCGACCACGACGCCGAGCAGCAGGACGATCAGCGTGGCCACCGCCGTGGAGGCCAGCGTCGTCATGCTGTCCGACCACACGCCGGTCGCGACGAGCAGGGCCACGCAGCCGGCCGCCGTGACACCCGCGCGCCATCCGCCGAGCACAGCGCCGACGGCGACGAGGACCGCGCCGACCAGCCACCACGGGGATTCGGTGAGCAGCGCCTCGAAGGGGTTGAGCAGCACTGTGGAGATCAGGTCCCTGAAGCCGTTGGTCAGCCCGCCGAAGGTGTCCTGCGTCCAGAGGGTGACCGAGTCCGCCGTGCGCGCGATCGCGCCGCCGACTCCGGCGTCGCCGGGGAACTCGGCAGCCCACACATAGGTGTGGGACAGCCACACGCACACCGCGGCCGCCGCGCCGCCGGCCATCAGCAGGGGCCGGCGCCACTTGGTGAAGCGGCCGGCGCCGCGCTTCCTCGCGGCCTCCACCCGATCACCTGCCGCGGTCGTCACCCGGTCCAGCACGATGGCCATGACGACGATGGCGAGCCCGGCGTTGAAGGCGACGCCGACGTCGAGCGTCTGCAGCGCCTTGACGACCGTCTTGCCCAGGCCGGGCGCGTCGATCAGGGCGGCGATGGTGACCATGGACAGCGCGGCCATGATCGTCTGGTTCACGCCCATCACGACCGTCCGCTTGGACATGGGCAGCAGCACCTTGGTGAGCGTCTGCCGCCGGGTGGATCCCAGCGACTCGGCAGCCTCGACCGTGGTGGCGGGCACCGAGCGGATGGCGTGCGCGGTGATGCGGATGGCGGGAGGCGCCGCGTAGATGAGCGTGGCGATCGTGGCGGACGCCGGGCCGATGAGGAAGAACAGCGTCAGTGGGGCCAGGTAGACGAAGGTCGGCATCGTCTGCATGAAGTCCAGGAAGGGCGTCATGGCTCGGTTCACCCGGTCGGAGAGCCCGGCCCAGATGCCGAGCGGGATCCCGATGAGCAGGGAGACGAAGACCGCCGACAGGGTCAGGGCCAGGGTGTCCATGCTCTCCTGCCACAGTCCCTGGAGCCCGAAAAAGACGAAACCGGCCACGGCCAGGGCCGCGACGCGTATGTTCCCGAAGGCCCAGGACACGTAGCCGGCGAGGCCGACGACACCCAGCCAGCCGATGACGGGGACCGGACGGTCGCCCTGCGGCTGGGAGATCAGCGACTGGACGAAGGTCACGAGATTGTCGATGACCAGCCGGATCTCATTGAAGAAGTAGAGGAAGAGCGGGTTGCTGTTGCGGTTCGCCCCGATGGTGTCGTTGACCGAGTTGAACCAGCGGTGCAGATCTGTCAGGTCGGCGGCCGCCAGCGCCAGGGTCTGCCGCCCGCGCAGTACGGCGAACAGCACCAGCCAGGCGATCAGGATCGCGGCCACCACGACGCGCCGGCTCACTCGGCGTACGGCCGCGACCGGGGCGGCGGCCGTGTCGGCGGCGACAGCCATCACGCACCGCCTTCCTGTCCGGCGACGACGGCGAGGATCTCCTCGTCGCCCACGATGCCCAGCAGCCGCCCGTTCTCGACGACCTTGACCGGCCTGTCCGCGGCGAGCACCGCCCGCGTCGCCTCGCGCACCACGACGTCCGGCCCCAACTCGGGGCCGTCGAGGGCGTCGTCGGGCTCGGGGGCGCGCATGATCCAGCGCAGGGTCAGGACTTCGGCGCGGGGCACGTCCTTGACGAACTCGCGGACGTAGTCGTCGGCGGGCGCGCCGACCAGTTCGTCACCCGTGCCGCACTGAACCATCTTGCCGTCGCGCATGATGAGGATGCGGTCGCCGAGCTTGAGCGCCTCGGACAGGTCGTGGGTGATGAACACCATCGTCTTGCCGACCTCGTGGTGCAGGCGGATGACCTCGTTCTGCATGTCGCGGCGGATCAGCGGGTCGAGCGCGGAGAACGGCTCGTCGAAGAAGAGCACGTCCGGATCGCCGGCGAGCGCCCGGGCGAGACCGACGCGCTGCTGCATGCCGCCGGAGAGCTGGTCCGGGTAGGAGTTCTCGTATCCGGCCAGTCCCACCAGTTCGACGACCTCCAGGGCACGCTTGGTGCGCTCGGCCTTGCCCATGCCGCGGATCTCCAGGCCGTACGAGACGTTGTCGACGACCCGGCGGTGGGGCAGCAGTCCGAAGTGCTGGAAGACCATGGAGAACTTGCGGCGCCGAAGCTCGCGCAGCCGCCTGGCGTCCGCGCCGCGGATGTCCTCGCCCTCGAAGTTGACTTCGCCCGCGGTGGGTTCGATCAGCCGGGTGAGACATCGCACCAGCGTGGACTTGCCGGAGCCGGACAGGCCCATGACGACGAAGACCTCGCCGGGCGACACCTCGAAGTTCACATCCCGCACGGCGGCGGTGCATCCCGTGCGGTCCATGAGCTCGCGGCGCGTGAGCCCGCACAACTCCTCGGAACCCGGCACCTGGTCGGCCTTCGGTCCGAACACCTTCCACAGCCCGCGCACGGAGATGACCGGCGGCCGGTCCTGGTCCTTGGACATGCCGCGCCGCTGCGGCACTTCAGTCTGCGTTGGGGTCACGGTCGACCTCTCTTCGGCATTCAGCCGCGGAACCAGTGCTGCGGCCGGGGTTGGATGTTCTGCCAGATGTGCTTGGGCTCGCGGTATTCGTCCAGGCCTGTCGGGCCCAGTTCCCGGCCCACGCCCGAGTGCCCGAAGCCACCCCATTCCGCCTGCGGCACATAAGGGTGGTAGTCGTTGATCCACACGGTGCCGTGGCGCAGCCGTCGCGCGACCCGCTGGGCCTTGCCGGCGTCCTGCGTCCATACGGCTCCGGCGAGTCCGTACTCGGTGTCGTTGGCGATGCGCACCGCGTCGTCCTCGTCGCTGAAACGCTCGACGGTCAGCACGGGGCCGAAGGACTCCTCGTGCACCACGGCCATGCCCTGGTGGCACTCGTCGAGCACCGTGGGCGGGTAGTAGTAGCCGCCTCCGAGCGCGGGGGCCTCGGGGCGGCTGCCGCCGCAGCGCAGTACGGCGCCCTCGGCGAGGCCCGCCACGACATACGCCTCGACCTTCTCCCGGTGCTGTGCGGAGACCAGCGGTCCCGTATCGGCCTCGGGATCGAAGGGTCCGCCGAGCCGGATTCGCCCGGCACGCCGCACGACCTCGTCGACGAAGGCGTCGTGGAGCGAGTCCTCGACGATCAGGCGGGCGCCGGCCGAGCAGACCTGCCCGGAGTGCAGGAAGACGGCCGTGAGAGCGAAGTCGACCGCGGCCTCGAAATCGGCGTCGGCGAAGACGACGTTGGGGTTCTTGCCACCCAGTTCGAGGGCGACCTTCTTCACGGTCGCGGCGGCCGTGGCCATGATCCTTCGGCCGGTGTCCAGGCCCCCGGTGAAGGAGATCATGTCGACGGCGGGGTCTTCGGCCAGCGGTGCGCCCACCTCGGGACCGGTACCCAGCACGAGGTTGGCGGCACCGGCCGGCAGACCGGCCTCCTCGAGTGCCCGCATCAGCAGGATCGATGTGGAGGGGGTGAGCTCGCTCGGCTTCAGAACGATCGTGTTGCCGGCCACGAGTGCGGGGGCGACCTTCCACGACGCCTGGAGCAGCGGGTAGTTCCACGGGGTGATCAACCCGCACACGCCGACCGGTTCGTAGGTGACTCGGCTGACGGCGTCGTCGCGCCCGGTGTCGATGACCCGGCCGGCGCTGGTGCCCGCGATCCCGCCGTAGTAGCGGAAGCAGGAGACCACATCGGCGATGTCGTACTCGCTCTCCACCAGCCGCTTGCCGGTGTCCAGCGATTCGGCGCGGGCGAACTCCTTGGCGTCGCGCTCGATCAGATCGGCGGTGCGCAGCAGCAGCGCGCCGCGCTCCCGCTCGGAGGTTCGCGGCCAGGCGCCTTGGTCGAAAGCCCGGCGGGCCGCGGCGATGGCGGCCTCACTGTCCGCCCGTGTCCCTTCGGACACGACCGCCGAAAGCGTCCCGTCTGCGGGGCAGCAGATCTCCCGGTGGCCACCGGCCACCGGATCGCACCATTCTCCGTCCAGATACAGGTCTGCCACGAGCGGAGCCCTTCGACCGAAGTTCGTTGCGCATCATGCACCGCATTGCTTGTGGTGGAACACATTGGCCCGAACGTGTGACTCACGTCAAGAGGGCGAGACGGGTGGATTCCACCCCGGGGGCCAGTTGTCCCGACTCTCTTGACCACGGGCCCCGAGGGACTGACCATGTTGCGTATCACTCACCGTGTTGTGCAATACGCACCAACGGAGGCCGCGAATGTCCCCTCGACCGCAACCTGGCCGTGAATACGTCCTCACGCTCTCGTGCCCGGACCAGGCCGGACTGGTTCACGCCGTGAGCGGCTATCTGGTCAGGAACTCCGGCAACATCCTGGAGAGCCAGCAGTTCGATGATCGACTTCAGGGCCGTTTCTTCATGAGGGTCCATTTCGATGTGTCCGACCCGGACACCGGCGTGAAAAATCTGCGTGACCGATTCGGCCCCGTCGCGGAGGCCTACCGGATCTCGTGGACGCTTCGGGACGCCTCGACCCCGACCCGTACGCTGATCATGGTGTCCAAGTTCGGCCACTGCCTGAACGACCTGCTCTTCCGTCTGCGCACCGGCGCGCTCAATATCGAAGTACCGGCCATCGTCTCCAACCACGAGGAGTTCGAGGAGCTGGCCGGGACCTACGGCATTCCCTTCCACCACATCCCGGTGACCAAGGCCACCAAGGCCGACGCCGAGGCACGCCTTCTGGAGCTGGTGCGCGACCTGGACATCGATCTGGTGGTGCTCGCCCGCTACATGCAGATCCTCTCCGACGACCTGTGCAAGCAGCTCGAGGGCCGGGCCATCAACATCCACCACTCCTTCCTGCCCAGCTTCAAGGGCGCACGCCCCTACGGACAGGCGTACGACCGCGGCGTGAAGCTCGTCGGGGCCACGGCGCACTATGTGACGCCGGACCTGGACGAGGGGCAGATCATCGAGCAGGACGTGGTCCGCGTGGATCACTCGCTCGACCCGGACGAGCTGGTCACGGTCGGACGGGACGTGGAGGCGCAGGTGCTGGCGCATGCGGTGAAGTGGCACAGCGAAAGCCGGGTCATGGTGGACGGGAACCGTACGGTGGTCTTCCGCTGAGCGGTACGCGATCGGGGGCGGGTTTGTTCCCCTACCCGCCCTCCCCCTACGGCCTGGCGGCCGTGGGAGGCACCCCCATCCCGTAACCGGGGGCAAGGCCCCGGACCCGCCCCGTGCGCCCTGCGGGCGTGAGGGACCTCCAGTACGCCCTTCGGGCGTGTCCTCAATCGCCGGACGGGCTTGATATGCCCGGGCAATATCCAGCCCCGTGGGGGTCCCCCCGGACGAAGTCTGGGGGAGTTTGAGGCGCTGGGGATCCCCCCACGCCCGCAGGGCGTAGGGGGGCGGGTCCGGGGGCGGAGCCCCCCCACGCGGCGGAGCCGCAAATGTCACAGTCGGGAAGGGGCGGGGTGAGGGTTAACCCCCCAGCCGGTCCAGCATGCCCCGGCGCCAGCGCTCCGTCTCCGCGATCTGGTTGAACGTGAACAGGTGCAGACCCGCCACCGCCGCCCCCGGCGCCGTCAGCACGGGCGCACTGCGCCTCAGCAGCCGTTCGGGCGCGTAGCCGCCCGGCGCCGCGAAGCGTACGAACCAGGAGGCGTGCCGGGCCAGGAAGCGCGTCGACTCCCCCACACCGATCTTCGCCGCCATCGCCAGCAGCTTCGTGCGCTCGACGGGCCCGGCCACACCCACGTGCACCGGCAGCGTGACATCGCGCCGCCGCACCCGCGTCACCCACTCCCCCAGCGCCCGCGAGTCGAAGCACAAGTTGCTGACGATATACGTGGCATGGGGGTGTTTCTCGTGCATCGCCTGGATGGTGATGTCGTCGTCGATGAGCGGATGGCTCTCCGGGTAGCCGGTGATGCCGACCCTCGCGAAGGGGCTGCCCAGCTCGCTGAGCCGCCGCAGCACGGGCAGCGCACCCTCGTACGGGCCGGCAGGCGCATCGGCGTCCCCGGCAGGTACGAAGACGTCGTCCACCCCTGCCTCGCGCAGCCGGTCGACGACCTCCGCCACATGGGCGCCGTCCCGCAGCAGCCGCGCGGGCACGTGCGGCACGACGCGATAGCCGTGCGCCGCCAGCCGGATGGCGAGGTCGAGGGTCGGCTCAAGGCCCTTGACCGGCGACGCGGTGACCGTGACCACCACGTCGCGCGGCACATGGGCAAGCACCTTGTCCTGCGTCGCCTTGGCGGGGAGCACCTCGTAACGGACGTGGTGCAGCAGCGAACGGAGCACGGTCATCTGGCGGCGTCACGGTGCCGGTAGTACACGGCCTTCGACGGCGGCAGCGGGTTCTTGCCGAGGATGAGGTCGGCGGCCTTCTCGGCGATCATCATCACCGGCGCGTAGATGTTCCCGTTGGTGACGTACGGCATCACGGAAGCGTCCACGACACGAAGCCCCTCCACGCCGTGCACCCGCATGCTCTCCGGGTCGACCACGGCCATCTCGTCGGTGCCCATCTTGCAGGTGCAGGAGGGGTGCAGGGCCGTCTCGCCCTCTTTCGCGACCCAGGACAGAATATCCTCGTCGCTCTCCACGGACGGTCCGGGCGAGATCTCGCCGTCGTTGTACGGGGCGAGTGCGGGCTGGTTGAGGAGCTTGCGGGTCACCCGGATCGCCTCGACCCACTCGCGGCGGTCCTGTTCGGTGGACAGGTAGTTGAAGCGCAGCGCCGGGTGCTCGCGCGGGTCCTTGCTCTTGATCTTCACGGAGCCGATGGCGTCGGAGTACATGGGTCCGACGTGCACCTGGTAGCCGTGCCCGCCCGACGGCGAGGAGCCGTCGTAGCGGACCGCGATGGGCAGGAAGTGGAACATCAGGTTGGGGTAGTCCACGTCCTCGTTGCTGCGGGCGAAGCCGCCGGCCTCGAAGTGGTTGGTCGCGGCAGGGCCCTTGCGGAAGAGCCACTGCAGGCCGATGAACGGGGCGCGCCACTTCGCCATGTACGGCTGCATGGAGACCGGCTGCTTGCAGGCGTACTGGACGTACACCTCGAGGTGGTCCTGGAGGTTCTCGCCGACGCCGGGGAGGTCGTGGACGACGTCGATGCCGAGTGCGTTCAGTTCCTCGGCGTTGCCGACGCCGGAGAGCTGCAGCAGCTGCGGGGAGTTGATCGCACCGCCGCAGAGGATGACCTCGCCTGCGCGGACCTGCTGGAGCTTGCCGCGGCCTCGCCGGTACTCGACACCGACGGCGCGCTTGCCCTCGAAGATCACGCGGGTGACGAGGGCCCGGGTCTTGACGGTGAGGTTCGGGCGCCGCTTCACGGGCTTGAGGTACGCCTTCGAGGCCGACAGACGGCGTCCGCGGTGGACGTTGCGGTCGAAGGGGGCGAAGCCTTCCTGCCGGTAGCCGTTGACGTCGTCGGTACGGGGATAGCCGGCTTCCTGGACGGCCTCGAGGAAGGCGGGGAAGAGCGGGCTGGAGGCCGGGCCGCGCTCGAGGACGAGAGGGCCGTCGTGGCCGCGGAACTCGTCGTCGGGGTCGGCCGCCAGACAGTTCTCCATCCGCTGGAAGTACGGCAGACAGTGGGCGTAGTCCCAGGTCTCCATGCCCGGGTCGGCCGCCCACCGCTCGTAGTCCATGGGGTTGCCGCGCTGGAAGATCATGCCGTTGATGCTGCTGGAGCCGCCGAGCACCTTGCCGCGGGCGTGGTAGACGCGCCGGCCGCCCATGTGGGGCTCGGGCTCCGATTCGTACTTCCAGTCGTAGAAGCGGCTGCCGATGGGGTAGGTCAGCGCCGCGGGCATGTGAATGAACACATCCCACGGATAGTCGGGCCGGCCGGCCTCCAGCACCAGCACGCGGTTGCCCGGATCAGCGGAGAGCCGGTTCGCCAGTGCGCTGCCGGCCGATCCGCCGCCGACGATGACGAAGTCGTACTGCAGGGGAGCCATGGCTGCCTCGTCTCGATCGCGCCGTTCGATACGCGTGGCATGCTAATACGAGTAGCGCTATACGCACCAGGTTGCGAGCCACGCAACTTATGGCCTCACAGGTTCTCCACGCAGTCGTTGTTTACTGCGCGTATAGTTTCGCTGTGAGCAACTACAGTCCAGATACCGAAACGACCGGTTCGCAGACGGGCGGGGTCCAGTCCGTCGACCGCGCCATCAGCGTGCTGGAAATCCTGGCCCAGCACGGTGAAGTGGGCGTCAGCGACGTGGCAGCCGAGATCGAGGTCCACAAATCCACCGCATTCCGCCTGCTCGGCGCGCTGGAGGCGCGCGGTCTGGTGGAGCAGGCGGGCGAGCGCGGCAAATACCGCCTCGGCTTCGGCATCGTGCGCCTCGCGGGCGCGGTCACGGGCCGCATCGACATCACCCAGCAGGGCCGCCCCGTCTGTGAGCGCCTCGCGGAGGAGATCGGCGAGACCGTCAACATCGCCGTCATGCAGGAGCACTTCGCGATCAACCTCTTCCAGGTGCGCGGCCCGGCGGCGGTCGCGGCGCACAACTGGGTCGGCCAGCTGACCCCGCTGCACGCCACCTCCAGCGGCAAGATCCTGCTGGCCCACATGCCCGCCAAGGAGCGCGCCGACCTGCTGTCGCAGTCCGGCCTGAAAAAGGTGACCCCGAACACCCTGACGGCGAAGACGAAGCTCGAGAAGAACCTCGCCGACGCCAGAGAACGCGGCTACGCCTGGACCCTGGAGGAACTGGAGATCGGGCTGCACGCCATGGCCGCGCCGATCCGCTCCCGGGACGGAGAGGTCATCGCGGCGCTCAGCGCCTCGGGGCCGTCGTACCGGCTGACCGAGGAGCGTATGAGCGAGCTGGCCCCGGTCCTGATCCAGGGCGCGGAAGAGATCAGTCACCGGATGGGCTACCTGGGCTGACCCCGGCGCGCTCCCCGTCCGGGCGGAGCCGCTGGACCGTGCACGGCCGTCCGGTCGTGCGCCAAGCGCAGGGCGTGGGTCACCGCGGGGATCGCGGCGGCCCAGGTCTTGCCCCTGCTCATCTCCAGGTCGTCGCCACCAGCTCCTCGCGGTGCCTTGCGCGCCGTCGTTGCAGCTACTGCGGCTGCTGGGTGCCGAGCCGCTCGAGGATCCAGTCGTGGAACGCGCCGATGTGGTGCTCGCTGGGTACCAGTACGCCGCCCTTGGCATACAGGCGGGAGCTCATCGCGGGCTGGCAGCGCTCGCAGGCGTCGAAGTCCTGCCGGTTGACCCGGTCGAAGAGCTCCACGGACCGGCTGACGTCCCTGCCGCTGTCCACCACGCCCTTGAGGTAGAGCCAGTCGCACTCGACGATCGTGCGGTCGGCGGCGACCGGGTACATCCGGTGGAAGATCACGTGGTCGGGGACGAGATTGATGAACACCTGCGGCCTGACGGTGATCGCGTAGTAGCGGCGGTCCTGGTCCTCGGAGACACCGGGGATGCGGTCCAGGCCTTCGGAGCCGTCCACGGTGAAGCCCTTGATCTCGGCGCCGAATTCGGCGCCGTGGCCGACGTAGTACTGCGCGGCGTAGCCGTCGGCGAACTCCGGCAGGACCTCGGTGAGCTCCGGGTGGATCGTGGCGCAGTGGTAGCACTCCATGAAGTTCTCGATGATGAGCTTCCAGTTCGCCTTGACGTCGTAGACGATCCGTCTGCCGACCTCGAGGTTGTCCATGTCGTAGCGCTCGATCGACTCCACGTCACCGAGCCGTGCGACGACCTCGCCGACGACCTGTTCCTCGAAGGAGGGCGGGTTCTCCGCCAGACAGACCCAGACATAGCCCAGCCATTCGCGAGTGGCCACACTCGCCAGGCCGTATTCGGTACGGCCGACGTCGGGCATCTTCGTGAGGTTGGGCGCCGCGACGAGTTTGCCCGTCAGGTCGTACGTCCAGGCGTGGTACGGGCACTGGAAGGCACGCTTGACCTCGCCGCTCTCCTCGGTGCAGAGCTTCGCGCCGCGGTGCCGGCAGACATTGAAGTAGGCACGGACGGAGTTGTCCCGGGCCCGGGTGATGAGGATGCTCTCGCGGCCCACGTCGACGGTCTTGAAGGCGCCGGGCCTGGCCAGGTCGGAGGAGCGCGCGGCGCAGAACCACATCGCCTCGAAGATGTGCTCCTGCTCCTGGGCGAAGATCCCGGGATCTGTGTAATAGGAGCCGGGGAGCGTGGCGATCAGGCTGTCCGGCAGGCTGGTCGAGGTCACAGGGCACTCCTCGCGGGGTGACGTCGTCGGTCGGTCGTGGCGCCGGGGACCAGGAAGTCCGAGCGGCGCTCTGCGGTACGCAAATGAATGGCGTGCTGAGCAGTGGCGCGTGACGCCGCACCAGCGGGGTCAGAGGGTGGCGGCAGCGAGCTGCTTGCGCCAGCGGGTGAACAGGCGCGGCTGGTTCATCCCGAGGACCGCGACCGGATGGCCCGACCGCCGGTAGACCGCCAGGAAGCTGCGCTCGTCCGGGAGACCCTCCTCGACCGTCACGCTGTCGGCCCCGGCGGAGTGCCCGGCAAACTGGATCCGTACGCCGTACTGGTCGGACCAGAAGTACGGAGGCTTGGGCGCCGCCGGCGTTGCCGCACCCCCGGACAGCAGCGTGGCCACGGCCGCGTCGGGCCGCTCCCGTGCTCCGGTCCAGTGCTCGACGCGACGGTGGATCCCGGCGAAAGGGTCGTACCAGGAGGCGCAGTCTCCGACCGCGACCACACCGGCCACGCTTGTGCGGCCGTCCACGCCGCACTTGACGCCGTCGTCCAGTTCGACGCCGCTGCCGTCCAGCCACTCGACGCAGGGGCGGGCGCCCACACCGACGACGACGGTGTCGGCCGGGATGCTGCGGCCGTCCTCGAGCAGGACCGCCTCGACGCCGGTCCGGCCGCTCAGCCCCTTGACGCCGACGCCGCACAGCAGGCGGACGCCGTGGTCCGCATGGAGCGTGGAGACAACGCCTCCCATGACCTCGCCGAGCGGTCCGGCCAGCGGCGTCCGCGCGGCCTCGACGACCGTCACATCAAGCCCCATGCCGTACGCGGTCGAGGCGACCTCGGCGCCGATGAACCCGCCGCCGATCACCACCAGCCGCCCGCCCAGGGCGAGGTCGGCCCGCAGGGCGCGGGCGTCGTCCAGGGTGCGCAGCGTATGCACCCCGGCGAGACCCTCGCCTCCCGGCAGCATGCGCGCGGTCGCGCCCGTGGCGATGACCACCCCGTCCGCCCGGACGGACCGGCCGTCGGCGAGCCGCACCGCGCGGTCACCGCGGTCGAATCCCGCGGCCCGCACGCCGAGCAGCCACTCCGCGCGCAGGTCCTCGCCCTCCGCCTCCAGCGCGAGATCCACTTCGCCGATCTTGCCGGCGAGGAACTCCTTGGACAACGGCGGCCGGTCGTACGGGCGGTGCGGCTCGTCACCGATCACGACGAGCCGGCCGTCGTAGCCCTGTTTGCGCAGTGAGCGTGCGGCCGACAGTCCGGCGAGCGAGGCGCCGACCACGGCCACGGTCCTCACGCGAGACCTCCGGCGAGCCGCGACGCGACGCAGGGGGGCAGATTCGGGGCCGCCGTGGACGGCTGAACGTAGATCATGCCGTCCTCGATCAGGACCTGGTGAGTGCGGACCGGGAGCTTGGCCGGCGGCGAGTCGACGGCTCCGGTACGGAGGTCGAACTTCGAGGCGTGCAGCGGGCATTCGACCTCGCACCCCTCCAGCCAGCCGTCAGCGAGCGACGCATCCTGGTGGGTGCAAGTGTCGTCGATGGCGAAGACCTCGCCGTCATCGGTGTGGAACACCGAGACGGGCGGATCGATGTCGAGCCGGATGGCCTCGCCTCGCGGCAGATCCACGAGACGGCACGCGGGAATCATCATGACACCTCGGTGCATATAGCGAAACGGATTGCGGTAAGCGCAACAACAGTTTGGGGCGCCCCCAAATCCTTGTCAAGGCATCGCCCGGACACTCCGACCCCTTGTTCCTCGTTGCTTTTTACGCAACGCTGTGCGTACTACACAACTTCCCGTCCGGAAGGAACGACGTGGCGATCAGCGTCTTCGACCTGTTCAAAGTGGGTATCGGGCCTTCCAGCTCACACACCGTGGGGCCGATGAAGGCCGCCCGCCTCTTCGTCACCGCACTGGACGAGGACGGACTGCTGTCCCGCACCCACTCGGTACGGGCAGAGCTCTTCGGGTCGCTCGGCGCCACCGGCCACGGTCACGGCAGCGACAAGGCGGTGCTCCTCGGCCTGGAGGGCGAGGACCCCGAGACCGTCGACACCAGCGCCGTGGACGCCCGGGTGCACCGGATCCGCGAGATGGGCCGGCTGCGACTCCTGGGCGTCAGGGAAGTGGACTTCCGCGAGCGCGAGCACCTGATGCTGCACCGCCGCCGCACCCTTCCCTTCCACCCCAACGGCATGCGGTTCCAGGCCCTGGACCATGACGGCGGCGAGCTGAGGTCACGTACGTACTACTCGGTGGGCGGCGGCTTCGTCGTCGACGAGAGCGCGACCGGAGCCGATCGGATCAAGCCCGACGACACACCCGTACGTCTGCCCTTCGGCTCCGCGTCCGAACTGCTGCTGCGCGCCTACGAGTCCGGCCTGCCGCTGAGCGGAGTGATGCTCGCCAACGAACTGTCCTGGCGCGGCGAGAGCGAGGTGCGGGCCGGTCTGCTGCGGATCTGGACGGTGATGCAGGAGTGCGTCGAGCGCGGCTGCTCGCGGACGGAGACCACCCTGCCCGGGGGTCTGAAGGTGCCGCGCCGCGCTCCGCAGCTGCTGCGCTCCCTCACTGAGGACGCACAGCCCAAGGACCCGCTGAAGGTCATGGACTGGGTCAATCTCTTCGCCCTGGCCGTGAACGAGGAGAACGCCTCGGGCGGCCGCATCGTGACCGCGCCCACCAACGGAGCCGCCGGGATCGTGCCTGCGGTGCTCCATTACTACACCCGCTTCGTTCCCGGGGCCGACGAGGACGGAGTCGTCCGCTTTCTGCTCGCCGCCGGCGCGGTGGGGGCACTGTTCAAGGAGAACGCCTCGATCTCCGGGGCGGAGGTGGGCTGCCAGGGCGAGGTCGGGTCCGCCTGCTCCATGGCGGCTGCCGGTCTCGCCGAGGCACTCGGCGGCACGCCGGAGCAGGTCGAGAACGCGGCCGAGATCGGCATGGAGCACAATCTCGGCCTGACCTGCGATCCGGTCGGAGGCCTGGTCCAGATCCCCTGCATCGAGCGGAACGCGATCGCCTCCGTCAAGGCGATCAATGCGGCACGGATGGCGCTGCACGGCGACGGCAGTCATGTGGTCTCACTGGACAAGGTCATCAAGACCATGCGCGAGACCGGCGCCGACATGAAGGTGAAGTACAAGGAGACCTCACGCGGAGGCCTCGCGGTCAACGTCATCGAGTGCTGACCGGAGGCCACCGCGAGGCGCCTCGGAGGGTCAGTGACCGCGGTCGATCCACTCCTGCAGATGCGGGGCCTCCGCGGCGATGGTGGTCGTGTCCCCGTGGCCGGTGTGCACGACGGTGTCGCCCGGCAGTGCCAGCAGCCGGTCCCGGATCGACTCGATGATGGTGCCGAAATGACTGTACGAGCGCCCTGTCGCCCCCGGCCCGCCCGCGAAGAGCGTGTCACCGCTGAAGAGTGCCTTCAGGGCCGGCTCGTACAGGCAGACCGCTCCGGGGGCGTGGCCGGGGGTGTGCAGCACCGTCAGCTCGGCACCCGCCACCGTGATGACCTGGCCGTCGGCCAGTTCGGCGTCGGGAGCGCGGTCCGGGTGGGTCTGCTTCCACAGCGGCAGGTCGTCCGGATGCAGCAGAATCGGCGCGCCGGTCCGCTCGGCGAGCGCCGGGGCCGCGTCGATGTGGTCGTTGTGGGCGTGCGTGCAGACGATCGCACGGAGCGTACGACCCCCGAGCGCGGCCACGATGGCCTCCGCGTCGTGCGCGGCGTCGATGACGATGGCCTCCTCGTCGTCGCCGACGATCCACACGTTGTTGTCGACGTCCCAGGTGCCGCCGTCGAGCGAGAAGGTGCCGGAGGTGACCAGGTGGTCGATCCTGCAGTTGCGTGGGTTCATCAGAACTGCACCACCGAGCGCAGCACGTCACCGTGGTGCATCCGCTCGAAGGCCTTCTCGACGTCGTCGAGCGCGATGGTCTCGGTCACGAAGGCATCCAGATCCAGCCGCCCCTGCAGATGCAGATCGATCAGCATCGGGAAGTCACGGCTCGGGAGGCAGTCCCCGTACCAGGACGACTTGAGCGCGCCGCCACGGCCGAAGACGTCCAGCAGCGGCAGTTCCAGCTTCATCTGCGGGGTCGGCACCCCGACCAGAACGACCGTTCCGGCAAGATCACGGGCGTAGAAGGCCTGTTCGTACGTCTCCGGGCGGCCGACGGCCTCGATGACCACGTCCGCACCGAAGCCGCCGGTCAGTTCGCGCACCGCCTCGACCGGATCGGTCTCCTTGGAGTTGACGGTGTGGGTGGCGCCGATCTTCTTCGCGGTGGCCAGCTTCCGGTCGTCGATGTCCACCGCGATGATCTTCGCCGCGCCCGCGAGCCGGGATCCGGCGATCGCCGCGTCGCCGACGCCGCCGCAGCCGATGACGGCGACGGAATCGCCGCGCCCGACGCCGCCGGTGTTGATCGCGGCGCCGATGCCCGCCATCACACCGCAGCCCAGCAGCCCGGCGACCGCGGCCGACGCCCGCTCGTCGACCTTGGTGCACTGCCCGGCCGCCACCAGCGTCTTCTCGGCGAAGGCGCCGATTCCGAGCGCGGGCGACAGCTCGGTGCCGTCGGCCAGAGTCATCTTCTGCTTGGCGTTGTGCGTGTTGAAGCAGTACCAGGGCCGCCCGCGCAGACAGGACCGGCACTGCCCGCAGACCGCACGCCAGTTCAGGATGACGAAGTCGCCGGGTTCGACCTCGGTGACGCCCTCGCCGACCGCCTCGACCCGGCCCGCCGCCTCATGGCCGAGCAGGAAGGGGAAGTCGTCGTTGATGCCGCCCTCGCGGTAGTGAAGATCGGTGTGACAGACCCCGCAGGCCTCGACATTCACCAGCACCTCTCCCGGGCCGGGATCAGGCACGATGATCGTCTCCAGGCTGACGGGGGCGCCCTTCGCTCGCGCGACAACAGCACGGACCTGGTGAGTCATGGCCACTCCTCGACTGATACGAACCCATGGGGCAAGCGTTGCTCATTACGGCACGCATCTCACGTGTCGCAACAACAGCATCGTGGAGGCCCGACCCGCGGTCAAGGAGCCGCGCATCAGCCACTGCCGGATCCAGCCGTGACAGCCTCACGTTCACCACTGCCGATTCACGGAAACCCTCGGGGCGCCTCTTCGTTAGGCTCGGTCCTCAATCCTGGGGGTGGCCCATGCACACAATCGAAGCGCACACCGTGCCGTATGTACTCGCGGACCGCTCGGCGAGCCAGTGCCTCGATGTGTACCGGCCCGCAGGTCAGCGCACCCCGACGCCATGCGTACTGCTCTGGCACGGGGTCGGTCCCGACGAGCGGGACGTCATGGCCGCACTGGCCCGGCAGATTGCCTCACACGGCAGGACCGTCTTCGTCCCCGACTGGCGCTCGGACGCGCCCGACGGCGGGCGTTCCCATCTCATGGCGTCACTTCGCTACGTACGGGAGAACGCCGGGGCCCACGGCGCGGACGCGGGGGACATCGTCGTGGCCGGATGGTCGGCCGGAGCCGGCGCCGCGATCGCCATGGCCCTGCGCCCGGATCTGACGGACGGACCGCGCCCCGCCGCGGTGGTCGGCATCGCCGGTGGCTACAGCCGGCCCGCCCGCAGCACAGCGTCCATACCCCTCCACGATCTTGCCGCGACGTCTGCGTCACCGGTACCTGTCCGACTCGTTCACGGGTCGGCCGACTCGGTGGTCAGCAGCCACCACTCCCATGAGCTCCACACCGCATTGCGTGCACGGCAGTGGCCTGTGCAGTTCGAGGAGCTGGATACGGATCACGACGGAGTCATCGCGATGACGTACGACCCGGCGCTCGGCCGCTGCCGGGCCACGACCGACCCCCGAGCACTCACAGCGGGTGCGGACGTGGCTCGCATCATCGCCACCGCGGCGGAGCCTCATCCGCTGTCCGGGAGCGACGGATCCGGCCCGCCCGGTTAACCGCCGCGGCGCCGGTCCCGTCGCGAGCTACCCGGCCGGCCACTGGCCCGCCGGGCGGATGATGCCCAGCAGCAACAACACCAGCTCGTCGACGACCTGATCGAGCGTCGCGTCCACCCAGCCGGCCCGCCAGTCGTGCAGGAGGCCGTTCACACTTCCGATGAAGGCCGCCGCGGCCACCCGATAGTCACGAGGCGCGGCCTCACCGCGCTCGACCGCCGCCGCGGCCTCGGCGCAGATGAGATCCACCCAGCGGGAACGGCGGGCCAGACGCTGCTCCTCCAGCCGCGGACTGACACCGATGATCTCGACGAACGTGATCCGGATACGACGTGGGTCGCCGGTGACGTTGGCGGCATAGGCGCGGAAGGCCGCCGCGGCGCGGTCCGCGATCGGCAGGCCGTCGACCTCGGCGAGCGCGGCCAGGGCAGCTTCCTCCGCCCAGTCGTTGACCTGGAGGTGCACCGCGGCGAGCACGTCCTCGAGGGTGCGGAACTCCTCGTAGAACTGACGGGTGGACAGCCCCGCGGCCTCGCTCAATGCGGCCACGGTCGTGGCACGGTAGCCCGGGATGTCGCCGAAGAGCTGGAGTCCGGCATCAAGGAACCGCCGACGCCGCTCGGCCTGCCGTTCCTCGGCGGACCTGCCCGCGTAACGGCCGGTCGGTTGTCTGAGCCTGCCCGCCAATGCCCCTCCCTCGTCGGTCCGCGCCATTTTCTCGTGTCGTGAGCCTTGTGGAGCAACCCGCCTCTCGTTACCTTCCAGTAGCCAATCTGAACGGACACGTATTCAGATTGGTCAACTCGCCGCACTCCAGCACGACTTCCGTACTACACGAGCCACTCCCCCTTGCTACGAGGCCCGAGCCACCCCCCGGAAGGAACGACGATGTCTCTGCGCACGCTCAGCGCTCTCGCCACCGCCTTCACCATGGCCGTCGCAGGTTCCGTGACGGCGGCCGCCGCGTCCACAGCCCCTGCCGCGCCCCGGGCAACGCCCGGCACCGCCGGCCAGGCCGGTGCCGCCGCACTCAAGCAGGTGATGTTCGTGGGCAACAACTGGGACGGCACCGCCGACGTCATCGCGTCCCGCGGCGACTTCGCCAGGATCGGCCGCGTCAACGTCGTACCGGACAAGGACCAGCGGCTCGCGGAGATCTATCTCAACCCGGTCAAGCTCATCTACTTCCTCGGCATCCGCAACGGCCCCGGTGAGGGACACGACCAGTTCGTCGACGACATGTACTCCACGCCCGACGGCTCGGCCATGGTCGTCTCCCGCCCGAGCTTCGCCGACGTCGTGTCGATCGACCTCGCCACCGGCCGGATCAACTGGCGTTTCCCCGTCTCCGGATATCGCTCGGACCATATGGCGGTGTCCCCCGACGGCACACGCGTCGCCGTCTCGGCCTCGACCTCCAACACCGTCCACGTGCTCGACATCCGGACCGGCAAGCAGCTCGGGTCGTTCAAGACCGGGGACAAGCCGCACGAGAACGTCTTCACCGACGGCGGCAAGTATCTGTGGAACATGTCGATCGGCGAGGTCAACACCGCCCTCGACGACCCAGCGATGGACTGGACGAAGGGTGACCGGCGCATCACCGTGGTCGACGCGACCACCTTCAAAGAGGTAAAGGTCATCGACATGCGCCAGCGGCTCGACGCCTTCGGCCGCAAGGACCTGTCGGACGCGGTCCGGCCCGTCGCCTTCACGCCGGATCAGTCCACGCTCTACTTCCAGGTCTCCTTCTTCAACGGCCTCCTCGAGTACGACGTCGCCTCCGACCGGATCACCCGGGTGAAGGCACTGCCGAAGAATCCCGCGACCAGCGAAGACCGCACTACATGGGTGAACGACTCCCGTCACCACGGCCTGTCGATGAACGCCGCGGGCGACAAGCTGTGCGTCGCCGGGACGATGGACGACTACGCGACGATCGTCGACCGGGGCTCGCTCCGGGAGGGGCCGCTGGTGCCGGCCTCGAAACCGTACTGGGCGACCGTGAGCGGCGACGGCGCATCCTGTGTCATCTCCGAGAGCGGCGCCGACCGCGTCACCGCGATCGACTTCGCCACCGGCAAGAAAGTCGCGTCCGTAGCGGTCGGCGACCATCCGCAGCGCGTACGCATCGCCCATGTGGCAGCCGACTGGAGCAGACCCTCCACGGGCTGACCCCGCCCTGCCAGTTTTGAACACGTTCAACACAGGGGTACGCTGCGGGCATGAGCGAACGAAGAGCCCTCTTGCGGCGCACACGCGTGTGGCTGGCCGTCTTCATCGTCTGCCTGGCGCTGAGCGGGCTGACGGCCTTCCCGCTGGTGCACGAACTGCACTGGGCGGAAGACCTGTTGCGGTCGATGGGAGCCGACGGCCGGTTCCCGGCGCTCTTCGAGTGGATCCAGCGGGTGCGGGCCGGGCTGGACGCGACCGACGAGAAGTACCCCTTCGTGCTGTACGGCACCGACTGGCTCGCCTTCGCCCATCTCGTCATCGCGGTCGCCTTCTACGGCCCGTACCGCGATCCCGTACGCAACATCTGGGTCGTCGAGTTCGGCATGATCGCCTGCGCCGGCATCATCCCGCTCGCCCTGATCTGCGGCCCGATCCGCGGAATCCCCTTGTGGTGGTCGGTCATCGACATGTCGTTCGGGGTCTTCGGAGTGATCCCGCTGTATGTCGTGCGCCGCAAGATCAAACAGCTGGAGGCACTGACGGAGCGGGCGGACGCGCCGGTGCCGGTCGCTGCCGCCGCGTAGTTCAACGTCGCCTGGTGATGGGCAGAGCCCGCCCTCGGTGGCGCACTCGCCCGGGCTTGGCTCCAGCGCTCCGGCAGCAACCACTGCCGGAGCGCCCGTCCATGTCCACCTTCCGGGTTCAGCAGATCCGCGGCAGCTGCTCCCCGATCGGCAGATCCACCACCCGTGTGCCGCCCAGTCCGGTGCGCGCCACCACCATGCCGGGGTGCGCCTCAACGGCTTCGCCGATCACCCTGGCGTCAGCACCCAGGGGATGTGCGCGCATCGCGTCCAGTACCGCGTCCGCGTGCCCGCGCGGCACGAAGGCCACCAGCTTGCCCTCGTTGGCGACATACATCGGGTCCAGCCCCAGGATGGCGCAGGCGTTGGCCACGGGTGGCGGGACGGGGACGTTGCGTTCCTGGATGACGACTCCGGTGCCGGAGGCCAACGCGATCTCGTTCAGGGCGGCTGCCAGGCCTCCGCGCGTGGGATCGCGCAGCACATGCAGGTCCGGGGTGACCGCGAGCATGGCTTCCACCAGACCGCCGAGCGCCGCGCAATCGCTCTCGACCTCGACGCCGAACTCCAGACCCTCGCGAACGCTCATGATCGCGACACCGTGGACACCGATGGCGCCGCTGACAATCACGACATCGCCCGGGACGACACGCTGCGGGCGCAGATCGACGCCCGTCGGGATGATGCCGATACCCGCGGTGTTGATGAAGATGCCGTCACCGTGGCCGGCTTCGACCACCTTGGTGTCGCCCGTCACCACCTCGACCCCCGCGGTGCGCGCGGCCGAACCGAGCGCATCCGCCACGCGTGAGACCACCGAGAGCTCGACGCCCTCCTCCAGGATGAACCCGCAGGAGAGATAAGCGGCGCGGGCGCCGCTCATGGCGAGGTCGTTGACCGTGCCGTTGACAGCCAGGTCGCCGATACTGCCGCCGGGGAAGAACAGCGGCCGCACCACGAAGGAGTCGGTGGAGAACGCCAGCCGGACTCCGCCGAGCGGGACCACCGCGGAGTCGCCCAGTTGCCCGAGCACCTCTCCCCCGAAGGCCGGCGCGAAAATGTGCTGGACGAGTTCGGCGGAGAGCGCGCCGCCACCGCCGTGTCCCATCACCACACGGCTCTGGTCACGCAAGGGTGCCGGGCAGGTCCACTCCATGAGGTCCTGCACCTGCTGCGCGGCAGCCTGCGGTGCGGCGTTCTGTACGGCGGTGCCGTTCAACGGCGCGTTGATCTGGGGTACTTCAGTGGTGTCAGACAACGGGGCTCGCCTCCCGCGATGCGTTCGTAAGGTCCAGCCGCCGGTAGAGGTAGTACGCGGCGCACGCGCCCTCGCTGGAGACCATCGTGGCGCCGAGTGGCGTACGGGGCGTGCAGAGCGTGCCGAACGCCTCGCACTCATGAGGCTTGAGCAGACCTTGCAGCACCGCGCCGCTGCGGCACTCGGCCGGTTCCCGGGTCTGGATGCCGGTGACCGAGAAGCGGTACTCGGCGTCGTAGTCCCGGTACCGCGGGGACAGTCGCCAGCCGCTGCCGGGGATCGTTCCGATGCCGCGCCAGGCGCGGTCGGTGACCTCGAAGACATCCGCCAGCATCGCCTGGGCTGCGAGGTTTCCCTCGGAGCGGACGGCGCGGGGGTAGGCGTTGTCGACGGTGTGTTCACCGCGTTCCAGCTGCCGGACGGTCCGCCGCACGCCCTCGAGGATGTCGAGAGGTTCGAAGCCGGTCACGACGATCGGAACGCGGAACCGTTCGGCGAGCTGCGGGTACTCCGCGACACCCATCACGCTGCACACATGCCCGGCCGCGAGGAAGGCCTGCACCCGGCAGCTGGGGGACTGCATGATCGCCTCGATCGCCGGGGGCACCCGGACATGCGACACCAGCAGGCTGAAGTTCGAGATGCCCAGCCTGCGCGCCTGATACACCGTCATGGCGTTGGGCGGGGCGGTCGTCTCGAATCCGATGCCGAAGAACACCACCTCACGCCCCGGGTTCTGCTGGGCGATCTTCAAGGCGTCGAGCGGCGAGTAGACGACCCGTACATCGCCGCCCTCGCTGCGGACCTGGAAGAGATCGCGCCCCGTACCCGGCACCCGGAGCATGTCGCCGAAGGAGCAGAAGATCACCTCGGGGCGGGAGGCGATCTCCAGCGCCTTGTCGATGACTTCCAGCGGGGTGACGCACACCGGACAGCCCGGCCCGTGGATCAGTTCCACCTGGTCGGGGAGCAGCTGGTCGATGCCGTGCCGGATGATGGTGTGTGTCTGTCCCCCGCAGACCTCCATCAGTGCCCACGGTCTGGTCACGGTGGAGTGGATGTCGTCGAGCAGGCGACGCGCCAGGTCGGGGTCCTGGAACTCGTCGATGTACTTCACTTCTGTGCCTCCTGGGGTACGTCGATTCGGCCGGGCAGCGGGGAACCACCGGCTTCCGCCGCAAGTTCCCACGGATCGCCGAACTCCTCCTGGAGCATCCCGAGCGTGGCGAAGAGCTCGAGTGTCTGCTTGGCCGACTCCTCGTCCAGGCGCTGCAGGGCGAACCCCACGTGGACGATGGCGTATTCGCCGACCTGGAGGTCCGGGAGATACTCCAGGCACACCTCCTTGACGACGCCGCCGAAATCAACGCTGGCCATACGGGTGCCGTCGCGTTCCTCGATGTCCAGGACTCTCCCGGGTACCGCCAGGCACATGGGCCTCTCCTCGCTGTCGGTGTTCCGTCGCCGGGCCTTGCCGGGACGCGTCGTCAATCGCTGCCTCTGCGCCGGGCCTCGGCATGTGCGGCCACCATCAGCTGACCGAGCGCAAGTCCCCCGTCGTTGGGAGGAACCCGGTGGTGGCGCAGGACGTTGAAGCCGTCCTCGCGCAGCGCCCGTGCGCACGCCGAGGAGAGCAGGGCGTTGGCGAACACACCGCCGGTCAGGGCGACCGTCTCCAGCCTGTGCCGTTCTCGCGCCATGACGCAGAAGTCGCGTACGAGACCGGTGACCGCTCGGTGGAAGCGGGCAGCGACAAGGGCCGCAGCCGTGCCCGCCCGTACGTCGTCGACGACCGCTTCCAGGAGGGGCGCAGGGTCGGCAGTCAATGCTCCCTCGGCCCCCGCAGCCGAAGGCCGGACGGCGAAGGCGTAGCCGACGCCCCTGTCCACTGGCGCGGTCAGCGCGGCGGCCTCCAACTCAATGGCTGCCTGGGCTTCGTAACCGGAGTGATGGCATACGCCCGCCAGCGAGGAGACAGCGTCGAAGAGCCGCCCCATACTGGAGGTGGGCACACAGTTCAGGTCCCGCTCCAACTGGCGCTCCAGCACCCGGCGTTCGGCGGGAGGGCATGCGGTCGTGCACGGAAGGTCCGGCGACCAGGCGATGCCGGCCGCGCGCAGATGCGCGAGCGCCATCCGGTACGGCCGACGCACCGCGGCGTCGCCTCCCGGCAGTGGGACGTTGGCGAGGTACCCGAAGCGGGTGAACCCGGCGTAGTCCGCCAGCAGGATCTCCCCGCCCCACACCGCCCCGTCGTCACCGTAGCCAGTGCCGTCGAACGCCACCCCGATCACGGGCCGGCCACCGTCCAGTCCGTGCTCGGCCATCGCGGCGGCGATATGGGCGTGATGGTGCTGGACCCACAGGACCGGCCGGGCGGCCGCGTGCCGCGCGGCCCACTGTCCGGAGCGGTAACCGGGGTGCCGGTCGGCCGCAAGAAGCTCGGGCTTCACCCCGGTGATCGACTCCAGCTGCGATTCCGCGCGCTCGAACGCCTGCTGTGTGGAGAGGTCGTCCATGTCTCCGACATGGGCTGACAGCCAGGCCCTGCGACCTTCGGCGAGACAGAACGCGTTCTTCAGATCGCCGCCGACGGCGAGGGCCGCCCGCACGGGTACGGGCAGCAGGAGGGGCAGGGGGGCGTAGCCGCGGGCGCGGCGAACCGTCAGCAGTTCCCCGTCGCACACACGCACCACCGAGTCGTCGCACGGCACATGGATCCGGCGGTCGTGCGTGAGCCAGGCATCGGCCAGGTGCGCCAGCCGGGCCAGCGCGTCGGCGTCGTCGGTGACGATCGGCTCCCCCGCAACATTCCCGCTGGTCATCACGAGCAGGCGCGGCCCGTCGGGGTCGCCGGGCAGGCCGAGCAGCAGATGGTGCAGCGGGGTGTAAGGGAGCATCACCCCGAGATCGGGGCTTCTCGGGGCGACTTCCTCCGAGGGGCACCAAGGCCCCGGCCGCGGCAAAGCACCTGCACGGCGGCGCAGCAGAACGATGGGCCTGACGTCGCCCGTCAGCAGGCGTCGCTCCTCGGGGCCCAGGTGCACGAGGTGCTCGATGTCGGCGATCCCCCTGGCCATGAGGGCGAACGGCTTGTCTCCACGGGACTTGCGGCGGCGCAGCGTGGCCACGGCCCGGGAGTTGGCGGCGTCGCAGGCCAGGTGGTAGCCGCCGAGGCCCTTCACGGCGAGGATCGCCCCTTGGGACAGCAGCCCCCGCGCCTCGGCGACGGGGTCCGCGGCCGATACGGGCCGGGGCGGACTGCCCATATCCGATGGCGCCACGAGCAGACGCAGGCGGGGGCCGCAGGCGTGACAGGCGACGGGCTGCGCATGAAAGCGGCGGTCGGCCGGATCGGCGTACTCCCGGGCGCAGTCGGCGCACATCGGGAAGTCGGCCATGGTCGTGTGGGAACGGTCGTACGGAAGGCCGCTCACGATGGTGAAGCGCGGACCGCAGTGCGTACAGGTGATGAAAGGGTGCCGGTGGCGCCGGTCGGCAGGATCGGCCAGTTCCGCGAGACAGGCGGCACAGGTGGCCATGTCCGGGCAGACCAGGGTGCGCGCGGGCCCGTCCGCCGTGGAGCCGGCGATGATGAACCCGTCTCCGCCCGCGATGGGGACCTCCCGATGGTCAACGGACTCCACCTGGGCTAGCGGTGGCGCATCCGCGGAGATCCGGTCGCAGAACAGGGACACGGCGGAGGGTGTCCCTTCGACTTCCGCGACAACACCCTCCCCGGTGTTGGTCACATGTCCGACGAGGTCCAGCCCGGTGGCGAGTGTGTACAGGAACGGCCGGAATCCGACGCCTTGCACCACGCCCCGGACGGTGACCCGCCTGCGCTGCACCGCCTCCTCGACGAGGGCGACGTACGGCTGCGGACAGCTCACGAGCAGGACTGCGCCATGGCACCGGAGCCCGCCGCATCGGTGTGCGCACCGTGTTCGTGGCGATGCTCGTGGCGGTGTTCGTGGTGATGGGGACTCTGCTGACCGGCCATGACAGGCGCGTGGACCGCCCCGCCGCCGGCCACCGCCGTCGCCCGGTCGAGCAACGCGCCGACCCCCTCGCCCCGTCGCGCGGAGGTCAGCAGCACTTCCACCCCCGGGTTGACCTGTGCGACGTTCGCGCGGAATGCCGCCTCGGCGAACTGAGCCGCGCCTGCGATATCGGTCTTGGTGACCACGACGAGGTGTGCCAGACCAAAGGCGGTGGGGTATTTCAGCGGCTTGTCCTCCCCTTCCGTCACGGAGGCCAGCACGACCCTCAGGGACTCCCCGAGGTCGTACGAGGCCGGACAGACGAGGTTGCCGACGTTCTCCACGAACAGCAGCCGGGTGTCCTCGGGCAGCCATCCGTCCAGGTGCCGGCCCAGCATCCCGGCCTCGAGGTGGCACAGACCGTCGGTCAGCACCTGCTTGACCGGGACTCCTGAACGGGCCAGGCGTACGGCGTCGTTCTCGGTGGCGAGGTCGGCGGTCAGGGCCGCGACCCGTACCCCCCGCGCCCGGGCGAGCAGCAGCTCACCCTCCAGCAGCGCGGTCTTCCCGCTGCCGGGGCTGGACAGCAGATTGACGACCGTGGTGCCGCGGGCAGCGAGTTCGGCGCGCAGTGCGTCGGCGGTCGCGTCGTTCTTGGCGAGGACCGCCTGTTGCAGATCGACCACACGGCACATGCTTCAGCACTCCTCGGGGATGTGTTCACGGGTGCGTTCGTGCGCCTGGCCGTCGTCCCAGTGCACGCTGACGATCTGCAGTTCACGGCCGGAGAGCAGTTCGGCACTCGCCTCGCCGCACGCCGGACAGCACAGCTGAGGGGGCATGCCGACCGCCCATTCCTCCGCGCACTGCTTGCAGCGGGCCCGTCCCGGCACGGACTCCGCGACCAGCTCGGCACCTTCGAGAACGGTCCCGGCACAGGCCAGTTCGAAGCAGAAGGAGAGGGCGTCGGGGACCACGCCGGCGAGCTCGCCGACCTGGAGGCGTACGGACCTCACAGCGAGGACACCGCCTGCCTCGGCCGCCGCCTGCTCCACCTGACCGACGACAGCCACCGCGATGGACATCTCGTGCATCGCTCTCCGTCCTGGCACAGGCCGACCGCAATCGACCGCCCTGGACCCAATGGGGCGGCGCCCGGCTCATGCGGGGCGGACCGCCGGGGCCCGTTCGGCACCATTACAGGCGGGGACCCGGCGGCAGGGAGACCGGCACGCCGACGCCACCCGGCCGCGTACACCGTTCGGGGGCAGCCCGCTGCCGTTCTGGAAGGCACACGACACGGATGCGGTCTGTCGCCTCACATCCTGCGGATGCGCAGATAGCGCATGATGTCGGGCAGGAGCTGCTTGACGAACACAGCCACAGCAGTGGCGGTCACCGCGCTCGCAGCCACAGCAGTGGCGGTCGCCGCGGTGTGGTTGACGGTCTTTTTCATGCTGTTCTCCTCACTTGGCGGCCTCGCCGACCGCAGCCCGCGGCGCGGGCGATCCCTGCTTCCTGTCCCGCAGCACGCCCATGATCAGCCGTACGGCCTCCGGCACCGCGGCGGCGACGGGTGGACTGAGGCCGATTCCTTCCTCCACGCAGGCCGGCTCGCATCCCACGACCAGCGTGCGCCGGGGCGGGCAGGCGCCCGTGCCGGAGCACAGGGTCTCCAGGAGGGAAAGGACCGCGTCGGGGGACATCCGGTGACCGTCGAGCAGCGCGTCCTGCGACTCGATACCGCCCGTGCCGTCGGGTTCGATCAGATACAGCGTGCCGGGGGCACCGCCACGGGCGGTGGCATCGACCAGGACGAGCGTGTCGTAGCCGTCGAGAAGCTGGTACGCCAGGTGCAGGCCCCGTACGCCGATGTCCACGACCTCCGCATCGTCGGGGAGCTGTTCCTCGGCCAGCCTGCGTACGGTCTCGACACCGAAGCCGTCGTCGCCGAGAAAGATGTTTCCCACGCCGGCCACCAGAGTCCGGTCGCTGCTGTGCGGAAGCCGGTTCATGCGTCCTCCAACGGGGTGACCTCGTCGGGCTGGAAGTACAGGAACCGGCCCTGCTCACGGCGGATGTCGGCGCCTGGATCGCCCTCCACGGTCACGGCCAGGTGCACTGCCCCGTCCACGTCGTGCAGCACCGCCTCGACCCTGGCACTGCGGCCGTGCAGGAACAGGTCCTGTGCATCGGTGCGCCGCAGCCCCGGCCGCAGCAGCACGCGGCTGCCGGCGCCCAGCGACCGGCCGTCCACCACGACCCGGTCGCGCGCCGGGTCGAAGCCGGAATCGCTCGCCGGGTCCCACCACGGGGTGTCCGGCACCTGAACCGCGTACTCGTCGGGGGAGCCGGCGCGGGCCGGCGGGAGCGCGTCCGACGCATCGGGTCCGGTCACCTCCCGCAGCGCACGCACCGCGCCGTGCAGGCGCTCAAGAACCTCGGGGGGCATCGAGTCGGCCAGGTCGATCACCGCGGCCGCCCGCTCGTCGGTGCCCCGGGCCTCGCGCTTCTCCTCGTCGGTGAGGGCCGCGGTGCGCAGCGCGAGGATCTCGTCGATCTCGGTGGCGTCATAGAGCGCCCCCGGGCTCTCCGGGGCGATGGCGGGGTGGTCCTCCAGAATGATCGGGGAAGACAGCACCAGGTCCGCGCGGCCCGGTTCGCCGGCGAGGACCGGCCAGGTGTGCAGATTGCGACAGGACGCGATCGCTCCCCTGGCCCACTCGGGCGGATCCGTCATCGACAGGAACGACCCGGCGCTGAGGCCCATCAGGAGGTGCGCGGCCACCAGCGAGCGCGGCAGCGCGGCGTCACGGTCCGCGGTCGCGCCGTCCGGCGGGGTCCATGCGCTGGTGTTCTCCAGGACTGCTGTCAGCCGCAACACCCGGTAGGGGCCCTCGAGTTCACGCGCCGACAGCCGCACGGCGCCGCTGATCTCCTCACGACGGCGGATCAGACGGCCTGCGGTCCGGCCGGCCGCATCGAGGACGGGCTCGGTCTCTTCGCGCGCGAGGCGGGTGAATTCGAACGTGACGCCGTCCCCGGTCAGGTCGGCCACGCTGGTGACCACCTCGACGCGTTCTTCGACGCCCTCGTCCCAGGGGACCAGGACGCGGTCCTCGAGATGGAGTTCGGGCACTGTCTCGAAGCCGCCGTCCTGCCGGGCCTGTTGCACGGTCCGGCGCTGGGCGTGCAGGAAACGCACCTCGACCGCCAGCGTCGCGCCCGCCTTCGGTTCCATCAGACATTCGGTGTGCTGGAAGTCGTGCTCCTCGCACTCGGCGCCCCAGGCGGGCGGTACGAGCACCCCGAACTGCCACCGCAGCCGGTTCTTGGCCGCCGAGGCCCGGTACGGGTACAGCACATACCCTTCGAAGAGAACAGCGTCCGCCACCTGGCGGGCTACGGCGAACCGGGCTTCCGTCCCGGGTGCGAAGGCAGTTGTCGTCACGGTGCCGTCCTTCCAGTGGCGCGTGGCAGCAACGCGGCGGTCAGGGCGTGGCCCTCGGGCGGGTCCGGTGTGCCCCCCTCGGCCAGCAGGGCCTTCACGGCCGCCTCCCAGGAGGGCAGCGCCCGCCGTGAACGGAAGGCGAGCAGCGCGTCCACGGTGTCGCGGGGCAGCCGGATCCAGCCGCAGCCGGGGAAGTGCTGCTCGACCATCTCCTGCCACACCTTCACCGGCATCCGGACGGCCGCCTCCCGGTCCCACGGCACCGGCTCGACGCGGAAGCCGCCCGATCCGGTGAACGCCGTTCCGGAGAAGAGCATGAGCAGCGGCACCTCGCCCGCTTCGAGCGCGTTGAAGTACCGGGTGGCTGCGACGTCCATGTCGTAGGTGCAGGGCACGGCGAGGTCGGTCTCCGTCTCTCCGGTGAAACTGGTGACCATGTGCGAGACCTGGGCGAACTGAACCGGCTGGAGCGTGCTGCCCCAGCGCGAGCGCTCTCCAAAGAGGTCCGCAAGACCGTCGGCCTCCGCGGGCTCGTAGCCGCGCCGGGCGGGCTCGATGCGGATCTGGCAGCGCAGGGCCAGTGCATGCACATGGGCGTTCTCGGACGCGGTGATGCGCAGCCGGAAGACGAGGGTGGGACCGGCGGCGTACTGGTCGGTCCGTACGCCGGTGCAGGTGAAGCCGAACTCCGTCATGGCCTGCCCTCCCCCTGCACCGGTCGGGCGCGGCGCCCGACATGCTCGAAGAAGGCCTCCAGATCGGCCCGGGCTTCGGCCCCGCCGTCAAAGCCCTGCCACAGCAGCCGCATGCGGCCCACCAGTTCGTAACAGATGTCGATCGGGACCAGATAGCACTCGGCCCGGCCCCGTGTGCGGCGCAACAGCAGCGCCTCCACGTCGGGTTCGAGGAGCCGAGCCAGCCGGCTGCCGTCGAGCACGCTCTGCCAGGCGGAGGGCTCCAGTTCGCTCTCGGTGGCGCCGGCCGGGCTCGGGTAGAGCGCGACCAGCCGGTCGAGCGCCGCATTCCGGAAGAAGAAGGCGACGCCGACCGGGATCTGGAGGAGTTCCCACGCGCTGTCGTCCAGGCGATGGTCCGCGTCGGACAGGTAGCGGTCCGGAATAGCCCGGAAGCGGCCGCCCGCGGCACCCGGCCGCTCGAACAGGAGGGCACAGGAGACGCAGGCACAGGCAAGTGCGCGTTTCTCCGTGTCCACCAGGTGACGGTGGCCGGCCTCGGCCACTGCCACTGCGCACAGCTCGCAGCGTTCCTGCCGGAGCGGACGCTCGGTCAGAAACCGGCGCAGGCCGCGCGGCTCCCCGGCCGGTCCACGAGGCTGCGGCCGGACCAGAGGCGCGCTCACGGCGTCTTCGCCGTGGCCGGTCCGGACGCCGTGCCGGCCGTGCGAGCTGTCCCGATCTGGAGGAGGGCCGGCTCCCGCGAGGTACCGACCGGCTCCACCTCCACCGCGCTCACCTCGGGCGCGAAACAGGCGAGAGCGTCCTCGACTGCCTGCTGCGCCGCCGCACCGGTGCTCGGGCAGCCGCAGCCCGAACCGCCGGAAGACCGCAGGCGCAGGGTCGCGGTGGCGTCGTCGAAGCCCACCACCTCCCAGGCACGGTCGCCGACGGTGTCCAGGGCACGCGCAATCCGCGTGGCGGTGTCCTCGGGGTGCAGGTCGTGCAGGACCAGCAGGCTCGAGACCAGTTCGTCCGCGAGCAGCCCGGCCAGAGCGCTGCCCGTGGGACTGCCGGCGGCGGGGGAATCGAGCAGTCGGACGATCCGGGCCAGACCGGCACCGTAGAAGTCCATCAGGACCCGGACCAGTTCCTCGGCCCCGGCACGCGCCGACTCGTCTCCGCCGGCGGCCAGCCGTTCGAGTACTTCTTCCACGCGCAGTCCGGCCTGCTCCGCGTTCACCGCCCCGGCCGCAACGGCGGCCGACGGCGCGGTGTTGTGGGCTGTCGCGCTCATCCGGCGAGGCCGCTCAGTCCGGTGGGCACGTGCATCGACTTCACGGTCTTTCCGCCGCCGACATACATGTGCACGCCGCAGGGCAGGCAGGGGTCGAAGCTGCGCACCGCGCGCATGATGTCGATGCCCTTGAAGTTCTCCGGGGAGTTCTCCTCGAAGATCGGAGTGTTCTGCACGGCGTCCTCGTACGGGCCGGGGGTGCCGTATGTGTCGCGGGTGCTGGCGTTCCACGGGGTCGGCGGGTAGGGGTGGTAGTTGGCGATCTTCCCGTCCCGGATGACCATGTGGTGGGAGAGGACGCCGCGCACGGCCTCGGTGAAGCCGCAGCCGATGGACTCGTCCGGCACCTCGAACTTCTCCCAGGTCTGGGTGCGGCCGGCGCGTACTTCGTCGAGGCACCTCTCGACGCAGTGCAGGGCGATGGCCGCGGCGTAGGCCTGGAAGTAGGTGCGGGCGCGGTTGCGCTCCAGCGCGTTGCTCCAGCGCGGGATCTTCCACTCGAAGGTGGTTTCCGGCTTGGTCATCGTGCGCGGCAGGTTGATGACGACGCTGTGCCCGGTGGCCTTGACGTAACCGACGTCGACGAGCCCGGACAGCGCCGTGGACCACAGGCGGGCGATGGGGCCGCCTCCGGTGTCCAGCGGCAGGTAGTCCTTGCCGTCGAACCAGCGGGGGGACATCACCCAGCTGTACTTGTCGTTGAAGTCGCGCTTCTGCGGGGCGGGAATGGTGTGCTGGTTCCACGGGTGGCGCGGGTCGACGGGGTTGCCGAGCGGATCATGGGTGACGAACTGCTCCTGGCCCTCCCAGTCGTCGTAGTACGAACTGCCCAGCAGGATGCGGATGCCGAGGTTGATCTCGGTGAGGTCGTTGGTGACGAGCTTGCCGTCGACGATGACACCTGGGGTGACGAACATCTTCCGTCCCCAGTCGGTCATGTTGGCGTAGGTGAAGTCGCAGTACTCGGGGTCGTTGAGGGCGCCCCAGCAGCCGAGCAGCACGCGGCGGCGGCCGACCTCCTCGTACCCGGGCAGGGCCTCGTAGAAGAAGTCGAACAGGTCGTCGTGCAGCGGGACGACGCGCTTCATGAACTCCACATAGCGCATGAGGCGGGTGAGGTAGTCGGTGAAGAGCTGCACGGAGGCGTTGGTGCCCACACCGCCCGGGTAGAGCGTGGAGGGATGCACATGGCGGCCCTCCATCAGACAGAACATCTCGCGGGTGTAGCGGCTCACTTGGAGGGCTTCGCGGTAGAACTCGCCCTCGATCGGGTTGAGCGACCGCATGATGTCGGCGATCGTGCGGTAGCCGTGCTCCCCCGCATGGGGCGCCTCGGTGCGCTCGGCGAGTTCGAGGACACCGGGGTTGGTCTCGCGGACCATTTTTTCGCAGTAGTCGACCCCGACCAGGTTCTCCTGGAAGATGTTGTGGTCGAACATGTACTCGGCGGACTCTCCGAGGTTGATGATCAACTCGCCGAGGTGTGGAGGCTTCACGCCGTAGGCCATGTTCTGTGCGTACACCGAACATGTGGCGTGGTTGTCGCCGCAGATCCCGCAGATACGGCTGGTGATGAAGTGCGCGTCACGGGGGTCCTTGCCGCGCATGAAGACGCTGTAGCCACGGAAGACCGACGAGGTGCTGTAGCACTCCGCCACCCGCTTCTGCTTGAAGTCGATCTTTGTGTGGATGCCGAGGCTGCCCACAATCCTGGTGATCGGATCCCAGGACATTTCCACCAGGCCACTGCCGTCGCCGGCCGCCTTCGTCTTCGGTGCCATCGTGTGTGCCGTGCCCTTCTTCAAGCTTCAAGCGGGAGGTCGGATCGCGTGGAGAGGTCTGGTCGGATGCGATGGAGGATCACCAGGGCGGCCGGTAGCCGGTGGTCAGCTTCTTCCCCGTGTGGCGCCACTTCGGCTCCTTGTCCACGGTCTTGAGCGTCATGGACCGCAGCCTGCGGATCACCGCCCCGTACGCTCCGCTCGCCGCGCTCGAGACCCTGGCGCCGGGCGGTTCGTCCATGAACGGCATGAACTTGTCCGGGAATCCCGGCATGGTGCAGGCGATGCAGATGCCACCGACGTTCGGGCAGCCGCCAATTCCGCTCATCCAGCCGCGCTTGGGGACGTTGCACTTGACGACCGGGCCCCAGCAGCCGAGCTTGACCAGGCACTTGGGCGAGTCGTAGGTCTCTGCGAACTGTCCCTGCTCGTAATAGCCCGCGCGGTCACACCCCTCGTGCACGGTGGCGCCGAACAGCCAGGTCGGCCGGAGCTTGTCGTCCAGGGGGATCATCGGAGCCGCGCCCGCCGCCTGGTAGAGCAGGTAGGTCAGAGTTTCCGAGAAGTTGTCGGGCTGGATCGGGCAGCCGGGCACACACACGATCGGGATGCCGGCCTTGGAGGTCCAGTCCCAGCCCAGGTAGTCGGGCACGCCCATCGCGCCGGTCGGGTTGCCGGCCATGGAGTGGATCCCGCCGTAGGTGGCACACGTGCCGATGGCGACGACGGCCAGCGCCTTGGGCGCGAGCCGGTCGATCCACTCACTGGTGGTGATCGGCTGGCCGGTTTCCGGATTGTCGCCGAAACCGCACCAGTAGCCCTCCTGCTTGATCGCCTCGTTGGGGACGGACCCCTCGATCACCAGGACGAAGGGGTCGATCTCGCCGCGCTCGCCCTTGAAGAACCATTCGATGAACGTGTCCGCACCCCCGACCGGACCGCATTCGAAGTCGATCAGGGGCCAGTGCACCGCGATCTTCGGCAGGCCGGGCAGCGCACCGGTGACGATCTCCTCGATGCTCGGCTGCATCGCCGCCGTCAACGCGACCGAGTCACCGTCGCAGCTCAGTCCGGCGTTGATCCAGAGGATGTGGATGGGGGAAGCGTCGTCGGCGGGCGCCCCGGTGGCGTCCGTGGCATCGGCTGCGGTCGGCGTGGCTGCATTCATCGGAGCGCCTCTCGTGGAGGTATGAGGTGAAAGTCCGCATTGTGATTCCAGCCTTCTTGCTAGCAGGCATCGGGAACCGGGGCCGAGTTTTCGGCGTCCGGTCCAGTGACGCGGGCCTCTGGCCGGGGCTGATCCATCGCTCTCGCTCTGGGCGCGGGCACATCCAGATGCGGCGGCGTACGCAGGGGTTTCTCCTTGAGGACGAAGGCCCGTCGCAAGGCGTGGTACGGAGCGCGCGGATCGGAGAAGGTCGCCAGCATGCGGGCCAGCTCCTCCTCGCGGAAGGCGGCGAGCGGCTTGAGACTCTCCTGGCGGTCCCGTTCCGCCTTCTTCGCAGCGATCCGTGACTGGACCGCGGGCAGCGACGCGAGGTGCCCGGCGAGCCTGCCGACCTCTTCGGTGAAGTCCTGCGGGGTGCACTCGATCAGCCGGTCGACGAGGCCCAGCCGCTGCGCGGCCGTACCGCTCACCGGCAGAGCCTCGCGCGTCAGACGCTCGGCGACTGCCGAGCCGACTCGGCGCGGCAGGGTGTACGTCCAGTACTCCGAGCCGTACAGGCCCATCAGGCGGTAGTGCGGATTCAGCACCGCGCCCGATCTGCACCACACCTCGTCCGCCGCCAGTGCGAGCATCGCCCCGCCCGCGGCGGCATGCCCGCCGACGGCGGAGATCACCAGCCGGTCCGTGGTCGTCAGGACGGCCTCGACCAGGTCGTCGATGGCGTTGATGTTGGCCCAGGACTCCGCACCGGGGTCTTCGGCCGCCTCGATGACGTTGAGGTGGATGCCGTTGGAGAAGACCCGGCTGCCGCCGAGCACCAGCACCGACGTGGGACGCGAGCAGGCTTCCCGATACGCCGCCAGCAGCCGTCGGCACTGTGTGGTGCTCATGGCGCCGCCGGGGAACGAGAACGACAGGAAGCCGACGTTGCTTTCTTCCCGGTAGCTGATATCGGTCCAGGTACGGCGCTGCGCGTCCGGACGCAGGGGCGCGGGACGCTCCGGCAGGCAGGGCAGCCTGCCCGCCAGCGCCTGAACGGCAGGCAGCTTGAACGTGGGGGGCTGCCCGGCCCTGCGCCGGGCCCGTAGCTCGGGAATCCACACGGCGCCGTCCGTCGTCGCCCTGCAGACCGCTCCGGCTCTGGTCGCCAGCAGTTCGCCGGGCCGCCCGCGCATCTCGTCCTCGGGGTGGCCCCCGTGCAAGTACCACTCGTCGCCGAGCAGCTCGTCCAGTACGCCGGGCTGCGAGTCCGCGGCGCGCAGCTTGCGGACAATCGCCTCGGTGGGCTCCGACGCCCAGTCGATCCGTCGGACGCTCTGATCGAGATACGGCCGGGCGCGGCCGGTTCCTCTCCCGCTCTCCGCGGTCTGCGCGTCAGGCGCGTACGTCCCGGCGGCGAACCGCTCCACCGCCAGCAGCACGGCCGCCACCGCGGCGTCGGACACCTCGCCGCGGTACAGGTCGCTCTTGGACAGCGGCGGCATCGGGCAGGCGACCGAGGCCCAGATGTCGCCCGCGTCCATCTCCGCATTGGCCTGCAGGACGGTCACGCCCCACTGGCCGGCGTTCTCGTGAATCGCCCAGTCGAGGGACGAGGGCCCGCGGTCGCCCACGGGTCCCGGGTGGACGACGAGACATGTGTGCGCGGACCACACCTCGCGGGGGATCGCCGTCTTCAGCATCGGCGCGACGACGAGCCGGGGCTGGTGCCGGCGTACGGCGTGCGGCAGGGACTCGTCGTGCAGTACGAGTTCGACCGCCACGGTGTGACCGCGGTCCCCCAGTTCGGCGTGGAGGCGCTGCGTGAGGCTGTTGAACGCGCTGGCGACGAGCAGGATGTGCATGGCGGTCCTCCCAGCGATCAACGTCTCCGGCAGGGACTCCCCCGGCCGCCTGTGATCGTCGAGTACGCCGGACGGGCAATGGCCGACGCGGAGCCGCGGGGTCACCCTAAAGCGGACATGGTGACGGCCACCCGGCGGTTGGGTGCTGCCGCGAATGCCGGGCTTCACGTGGGCGGGGCAGCGTGTGTCCGGGTGTGAGGCGCGCTCCGGCACCGGTCGTGATTGGCACGCATGCCCTCCACGTGTCGGGTAGGCACGTCGTATGACTCTTCAGCACCCTGCCGACCGAGGTGGCGACAAGCGCGGGTGGTTCGCCGAGCTGGCGGAGCACGCCTCGAACTTCACCAGCTCGCCGGTCTTCTTCGGTGTGTGCCTGGCCCTGGTGGCCGCCGCCGCCACCGCGCATGCCGTAAAACTTCCGTCCGAGTGGCTGCTGCTCGCCGGAGATTCGATGACGGCCGTCGCCCTGCTGCTCCTGGCTCTGCTCAAGAACGCGGAACGGCGGGCCGAGCGCGCGATCCAGCGCAAGCTCGATGCCATTGCGGCAGCGCTGCTGGAGATGCAGGAGGGGACATCCGGCCAGGCCTTCGACGACCTCAGGAGCGCGATCCGTATCGAGGACGAGACGTGACGGATACGACGGGCTTGGCTCCCCCTGAAGCAAGCCGGACCCGGCATGATCACAAAACCGCTACAGGCACGCGTGGTCGAGCTCGAGGCCGAACTCGCCCAGGAGCGGGCGCAACGACCGCCCGGATCGGACACCGGGCCGCACTGAGGGATCAGCGCCGCACGGACGGCACACACGCAGACCGAACGCGTACGGCCCTGCGTCACGCAGCCTCATGACATCCGTCACATCGACTTCACGTACTGAGGCTGCTGAATAGTAGATGACGCTCCGGCGACATAGGAGATTTGTCCGTCTTGAATCGGACATACCTCACGAGGGGTTTGACGGCATTCGATCCGCTCGGCGCTTTCGCCCGTCCATGGGATGCATAAGGACTTCTGACGGAGCAACAGCACTTGCGGGCACGCCCTCCCGAGTCGGACCAGCACGCCTGTGCGCCGATTGCAAGGGCCTGGGCCACTACGAACCGAGGTAGTACTAACCCCCCGTTGCCCTACGCGTGCTGCGGTCCTAAGAATGACGGCCCGCAAGGCGTCTCCGCAGCTCAGGCAGGGTCTGTGCAGAGCTGGCCGCTCCAGGGACGCTCCGCGATCAGCAAGTGAGGTCACGCATGAGGAAGCATCGCAGGAAGTCGCGCTACCGGCAGATAACCATCGCTGCCGTCGCCATAGGCGCCGTGGGTGTGCCCTCCGTCGCCATGGCCTGTCTGGACCACCAGGAGAACCGGGGCAGTCAGTCCTACGGCCATTGGAAGGGTGCGCGCTCCGATCATCGGTGGACCGAGGCCCATTGGGGCCCGAAGCCGACTGCGCGAGCAACGCAGAAGCCCACCACGGCTCCGAGCACTCCGAAATCCACCGCCGCCCCGAGCGCTCCCAGGACCACCGCGGCTCCGAAGGCTACGAAAACCGCCGCCGCCCCGAGCGCCCCGAAGACCACCGCCCCGGCATCCGGGATTTCGGCCCGCATCGTGCAACTCGTCAACAGCGAGCGCAGCAAGGTCGGGTGCGCACCGCTGGTCGTGAACGCGAAGCTGGCAAAGGCCGCACAAGCTCACAGCAAGGACATGGCAGCCCATCGGAACATGTCCCACACGGGATCCGACGGGTCATCTCCGGGCGACCGGATCCAGCGTGCCGGTTACAGCTGGAGCACCTACGGCGAGAACGTCGCCTACGGCTACACCACACCCGAGAGCGTGATGGCCGGCTGGATGGCCAGCCCCGGCCACAAGCGCAACATCCTTGACTGCTCGTTCAAGGAGATCGGCGTCGGCCTCGCGCAGCCCGGCAGCTACTGGACGCAGGACTTCGCAGCGGCCCGATAACGAGCACCACGAGTCCGGCCGCCACTGCCGGCTCCGCGGCCGCGGGCATGAACGTCGAAGCGCCCCGGTCCCCGCCGGGACCGGGGCGCCTCATCGCGCTGCCAGGAGCGCAATGCCGGGCGTCAGCCGCTGTACGCCGCGAAGATCTTCGAGAACTCGTACGGAGCCTGCGGGATGTTCGTGCACATATAGAGGGCGCCCGTGCAGGCGTTGCGGTCGCGTGTCGTCTCCCAGAAGGCGAGCTCTCCAAGGTGCTTGCCCTGTGCGAAGGTGACCAGCTGACGTGCGTCGGTCTGGTCGTAGATGTGTCCGTCGTCGTTCTGGCCGAGCATCGGCGTCACGCCGACCATCGCCCACAGCTGGGCGTCGCTCCTGCTCGGGTACAGCGACTTCAGCTGGGTGAAGGTGCTCTGCGCCGCTTGTACCGCGGCGTCGCCGTAGTCGATGCTTCGGTAGTAGTCCATGGCCATGACGTTCACGACGTCCAGGTTCACGCCCGCGTCCCGCGCCGACCTCACCACCGCGAGTCCGTCGGCGGTCAGCCCCTCGGGGAGAACCGGGAGCGTGAGGGAGATCCGCAGGCCGGGGTGAGCCTGCTGAAGACGCGCCAAAGCCTGGGAACGACGGCTGACCGAGGCCGGGTCGGCGGTGGCCGCCCCTTCGATGTCGAAGTCGGCGTACGTCAGGCTGTAGGCGGTGACGACCGCGTCGTACTCGGCGAAGAGCGCGTCGACCGAGCCACAGGCCTGGGCCAGTTCGATTCCGCTGGCGCCGCCGAAGGAGATCTTGACATCGCCGCCGCCTGCCCGGATCGCGTCAATCTGATCCTTTGCCCAGCCGGTCCGCGGGTCATAGGCGTTGAACCACATCGCCTTGCAGCCCGATGCGGTGACGAAAGCCATCGTGAAGCTCTTCAGCCCGCTCGCCGCCGCCATCGCGGGCATGCTCGGGGTCGGCCACGCTCCCATGTCGACGTACGGCGCGGTGCGTACGCCGCCGGCGGGCGGTGTGCCGCCGCCCGTGCTCGTCGTACCGCTGACCGCCGCACTGTAGGCCGAGGTGTTACCGGCCGCGTCCGTTGCCCGGATGCGGAACGAGTAACTCGTGCCCGACTGCAGGCCGGTTGCGGTGTACGAGGTGCCGGTCACGGCGACGGGCGTGCCGCCGTCCCGGGAGACCTCATAGCCCGCCACCGTGCCGGAATTGTCCGTGGACGCCGTCCAGCGCACGGTCAGCGACGAGCTGGTCGCCGAGCCGACACTCACCCCCGACGGAACACTCGGCGCCGTCGTGTCCCCGCCGCCCGAACCGCCGCCACAGGGCGCGCCGTTGAGCTTGCAGTTCGTCGGCGTACCGGTCCCGGTGGACACCCAGCCGAAGGACGCGGTCGCGCCGGGCGCCAACGACCCGTTGTACTCACGGTTCTTGAACGTGTAGTGACTGCCGCTCTGCGTGAGCAGGGCGTCCCAGTACGAGCCGACCGACGTACCCGCGGCCAGGTCGAACTCGACGGTCCAGCCTGTCAGTTGGGAGCTGCCGCCGTTGGTGATGGTGTACGCGCCCTGGTAGCCGCTGTCCCAGGTTGATGTTTTCGAGAACGCCGCCGTCGGTGTGGCCGCGGCTGCGGGTGGGGCCAGGAAGAGGACGAGGGCCCCGATGAGTATGAGGACCAGCGCCAACGATCTTCGCATTGCTGCCTCCCGAGTGGGAACAAGCGCGGATTCGAGCATGCAGGCTGGACACAGACTTGGTCTATACCAAAGTGTCTGGCATGTTCGTACCGAACCCACGGCATGACGTCAAGACGAAGCACCGTCACCCGGGCCTGCGTCGTCCCCCATGCGTGCGGTGGCTTACTCGCACACGCGCCCGATGCTCCAACATGCTTTCCACACGGGCGAGATGGCCGTCGGCTTCGGGGCCGGAAGCGCGGTCCTGACGCTCTATCGTGGAAGCCATGTCCACCCCTGAACTGATCCGCATCGTCTCCCGGGACTCGCCCATGGCGCTCGCCCAGGTGGAGCGCGTACGCAGCGAACTGGCCGTCCTTCACCCCGGCATCCGCACCGAGGTCGTCGCGGTCAAGACGACCGGCGACAAGTGGATGGGCGACCTCTCTCAGGTCGAGGGCAAGGGGGCGTTCACCAAGGAGGTCGACGCGGCTCTGCTCGCCGGCGAGGCCGACCTGGCGGTGCACTGCGTCAAGGACGTGCCCGCCGACCGGCCCCTGCCGGCCGGTACGACGTTCGCAGCGTTCCTCAAGCGCGACGACATCCGCGACGCCCTCATCCACCCCGAAGGGCTCACCCTCGATCAGCTCCCGGCCGGCACGCGGATCGGTACCTCCTCCGTACGGCGCATCGCCCAACTCGCCGCCTCCCACCCGCGGCTCAGCTGCGTCCCGATGCGCGGCAACGCCAACCGCCGCCTGGACAAGCTCGCCGCCGGCGAGGCCGACGCGCTGCTCCTGGCGGTGTCCGGCCTGGAACGCATCGCCCGTACGGACGTGATCAGCGAGATCCTTGCGCCGGAGGTGATGTGCCCGCCGATCGGCGCGGGCATCCTGGCGCTCCAGTGCCGCGAGGGCGACACCGAGCTGATCGACGCGGTCAGCGGCCTCGGCGACCCCGATGCCCACCGCGAGGCCACCGCGGAGCGCATGTTCCTCCACGTCCTGCAGGGCCACTGCAACAGCCCGATCGCCGGGTACGCCAAGGCCGAGCGCAATGGCGACCTCTCACTGAGGGCCTGCGTGTTCACCCCCGACGGGAAGACCGTCCTCAACGCACACGAATGGGCAGGCCCCCTCGACCCGGCCACCCTCGGCACCTCCGTCGCGGTCGCGCTCCTGCGCCAGGGTGCACGGGAGCTGATCGACTCCATCGCGCACTGACCGCACGCCCACCGGTCCCGACGGGCTCGGGCCGTCATCATGTCGCCCTCGTGATGGCCTTCGGAGCACATGGGACAGCGCAGCCGCTGGGGAACGGCTGCGCTGTCACGAGCTGATCCTCCGGTCAGCGAGCTCGGTCAGGGCTTTGTCACGGTGGGATTGATGCCGAGGATCACTGTGCCGATGACGCCCTGGCTGAGCGTGCTGCCGACCAAAGTGATGCCGAGCAGGGTCGACGACCCGCCGTTGCGGTAGATGCCGTCCTGGGAGTTGAGGGTGCGGCGGGCGGTGTTGGTCCGGTACGGGGTGAGGGCGGCGACCTGGGTGTTGTAGTTCTCGGGGAAGTACAGCTGGCCGGTGTGGGAGACGTGCCCACCCTCGTACGTACCGCCGGAGACGGTGCCACCGACGTGCGTCTTGAGGTGGATGTGCAGGGCGCGGCCGACGTACCAGCCGGGGTAGATGGTGGTGAACTCGGCGACGCCGCTGGAGTTCGTGAGCTGCACGCCGCGCAGGAAGGTGGTGTCCGGGGTCGACCCGCCGGCGACGTAGCCGGAGTAGATCCCGACCGCGTCGCACTGCCAGATGTCGACGGCGACATTCGGGATAGGGGCGCAGGTTCTGGTGTCGATCACCGTCGTGCGCAGAGTGAGCGGCACGCCGGCCTTGCCCTCGGTGATGTTCTTGCGGACCGTCTCCAGGTCCAGGTAGTAGGGGCCTTCCGTCTGTTCGGGAGTCAGCACGCATGCGGCCTCGAGCTGGGCTGCCGCCGGTGCCGACTCCTTGCCCTGAGGGCTTGCGCCGAGGGCTTCGGGGGCCACGAGTCCCGCGGCGGCCAGTGACAGTGCGGTGGCGCCGAGTCCGGTGAGGACTGCGCGACGGGATGAGCTCTCGCGGCCGTTGGACGGCTCGCTCAGGGGGTGGGGGGATTCACTCATGACCCGAGAAGATAGGCGGACCGACATGCCCATGACAAGGACGTCTTTTGGCCACAAACGATTCCCTGACTGTACCGGCATTCGCGGTGGGGGGTGGGGTCTCATGAGCCCCTGGCATGGCGGCGACGGATGCGCGTGCGGCGTGCGCGTGCCGGCCGGGCCTGTTCACGGCATGAGGCCTGGCTGTGCGCCTCGCTGCCTACCGGCGCTCCAGCAGTCCTCGGACGAATGCCGCCTGCCCCACATGCTGCAGGTCGTCGGCCAGGACGCTGATCAGACGGACACCCAGGGTGACCGGCGGGGACCAGGACTCGTCCACGACGCTGTCGAGCGCGGCGTCGTCGAGGCCCTGGACGAACCGCAGGGTCTGCTCGTGGACGGCGTCGTAGTAGCCGAGCAGCAGCTCGGCGGACTGGACCCGTACCGCGGCGACCTGCTTGCTTGAGTGTCCGAACCCTGTCGCTCCCTTGGGGAAGGGGAGCTCGAAACGATCCGCCCAGCCCTGCGAGAACCAGACCTGTTCCACTGTGGCCGCATCGGCCATGTGATCGTCCTGGATGCGCGTCAGATGCCACACGAGCCAGGCGATCGAATTCGCGTCGGCGTCCAGCCGGGCATTCAGGTCATCCGGCGACAGCCCCTCGACCGCGCCATGGACTGCCTCCCGGACGCGCTCGAACGCGTCTGCCAGCAAATCTGCGCTGTTCATACACGAATCCTTGGCACGGCGTCCCCAGGTGATCACGTCACGACACGCATCATTGGGCAATCACTAGGGACTGTCCCCGCAGAGCCGCCAGAATGGCGGAGAGAAGCCTGGTCCTTGGCGGCGGCGGCGCTGAGCCATATTTTCTTCTCGGGCGGGCACGCGGGAAGTACCCGGTTCGGCAGGGGTACGGTCTCGGCCACGACAGTGGACGATGGAAGTGATCGGGTGCTGCGGGAGCCCGCGGCGGAGTCGGCACTGGGCAGGGATGGCTGCAGGCGGACGGAGGGTCTGGGATGAGTGCAATCGAGTCATTCCCGGCCGACCCCGCGCCGTCCGGGGCCGGCAGGTCCGAGCCGGGCGGGCTCTTGGACGTCCTGAGCGTCGCCGCCGTGGTGCTGAATGCGGATGGCCGGATCGTACTGTGGAGCCCGCAGGCCGCGGAGCTGTTCGGATACACCGCCGACGAGGCACTGGGCCGGAACGCAGGTCGCCTGCTGGTGCACGACAAGCACATGGCACTGGTGCGCCGATGGTTCACCGAGGTCATGGCGGGCGGAGGGGGCTGGACCGGTGTCTTTCCCGTGCGGCACAAGAACGGCAGCACCATGCTGGTGGAGTTCCGCAATATGCGGTTGGAGGACGACCACAAGGACTTCTACGCACTGGGCCTGGCCACCGAGCAGACGACATTGCGGAGCGTGGAGCGAGACCTGGCGCTGTCCACCCGACTGTTCTCCCAGTCCCCCATAGGGCTGGCGGTCGTGGACACCGATCTGCGGTACGTCATGGTCAACCCGGCGCTGGAGCGCATCAACGGCCTGCCCGCCACCGAGCATGTTGGCCGACATGTCCGTGAGGCTCTGCCCTTCTTGGACGCCGAGGCCATCGAGGCCGCCATGCGCGAGGTCCTCGCCACCGGCATTCCGATCCTTGATCGCGAATCCGTGGCGCGTACCCCGGCCGACCCGAACCGAGAGCACGCCTGGTCGGTCTCGTTCTACCGGCTGGAGTCCTCCAATGGGAAAGTACTGGGGCTGGCCACCTCCGTCGTCGACATCACCGAGCGCCATGTCGCCACGACCGAGGCTGCCCGGGCCAGGCAGCGCCTCGCGCTCGTCGCCGACGCATCCATACGTATCGGCACCACCCTCGACCTCGACCAGACTGCCCGTGAACTCGCAGCGGTGTCGGTACCGGAGCTGGCCGACGTCGCCGCGGTGGATGTCCTCGACAGCGTCCTCAACGGGCGCTCAGCCACCGTGATACACGAAGGCCCTGCGGTATTCCGCGCTCTCGCCGTGGCCGCCGCGTATTCCACCGATGCCGTACGCGCGGCTGATCAGCCCGGTGAGGTTGCCCAGTACGAGGCCGACCGGCTGGTCACCCACTGCGTGAACACCGGTCGCCCGGTCCGCGTGTCGCGGGTGCAGCACGACGATCTGTCGCGTATCGCTCGCAGCCCCGAAGCCGCCGCGTTGCTGGCCGACGCGGGCGTGCACTCCTACCTGGCCGTGCCGTTGATCGCTCGCGGCGAGGTCCTCGGCGCCCTGGACCTGAAGCGCACCCACAACCCGGAGCCTTTCAACGCCGACGATGAGGTTCTGGCCGGCGAACTCGCCGCACGGGCCGCGGTGTGCATCGACAACGCCCGCTGGTACCGGCAGGTGCGTAACACCGCTCTCACCCTCCAGCGCAGCCTCCTCCCCCAGCAGCCACCGGACCAGCCCGGCCTGGAGATCGCCTACCGCTACCAGCCCGCCGAGGCCGCCAGTGAAGTCGGCGGCGACTGGTTCGATGTCATCCCGCTGTCGGGCGACAAGACCGCACTCGTTGTGGGCGACGTCATGGGCAGCGGTATCAGCGCCGCCGCCACCATGGGTCAACTCCGCACCGCCACCCGCACCCTGGCCGAACTCGACCTCGACCCCGCCCAAGTGCAGCGCCACCTCGACCGCATCACCGACCGCATGGGGCAGACCATCACCACCTGCGTCTATGCCGTCTACGACCCTCACCGGAACGAGTGCCTCATCTCCAGCGCCGGACACCTGCCGCCCGCTCTGGTACGGCCCGGCCGGCTCCCCGAACTGCTCGATCTGCCCAGCGGCGCCCCGCTCGGCGTCGGCAACGTCGACTTCAGCACCACCACCGTCGCTCTGCACCCCGGCGACGAACTCGTCCTCTACACCGATGGCCTGGTCGAGACGCGCGACCTGGCCATCGACGAGCGTCTGGACGATCTTCTTGCACTCCTCGCAAAGCCTCAGCGAACCCTGGACGAGACCTGCGACCTGCTTCTGAATGCGCTGCGCCGACCGGGAGACCACGACGACGTGGCCCTGCTCATCGCCCGGGCCCGGCCCCGTCCCGGGACCGGGGCGACGACGGCGACCTGACGCCCGCCCGGCTGGGGCCCGCGGGGCGAGCGTCTCGGCGTCAGGTGTCCGTACGCTCCGAGCCTGCTCCGGGGTGGCGCGGTTGCGGCAGCATGAAGACGGGACCTGTGCCCAGGGCCGCTTCGGGCTTCGGCCGGACGGTCGTCCCGGGCACGGGACGGAGCTGCCAGCGCGCGCTGATGGCAGCGAGAGCCAGGGTCGCCTCGGCCAGTCCGAAGGCGTCACCGATGCATTTGCGGCTGCCCCCGCCGAAAGGCACCATCGCGCCACGGGGCACTGATGCCGCCCGTTCTGGAAGCCAGCGATCGGGGTCGAAGCGATCGGGCTCTGGGAAGGGGTCGGGATTGCGGCCCAGGAGATAGGGGCTGTACAGGACGCTCGCGCCCGGCTCCAGACGCTGCCCGGCGAGTTCCGTCGCGACGGTGACCATCCGGCTGATCATCCAGGCGGGCGGGTAGAGGCGAAGCGTCTCGGTGACGACGCGGCGGGCGAAGTCCAGGGCGGGCAGGTCGGCGAAGGCAGGCAGTCGGCCGTCGAGGACGCGGTCGGCTTCGTCGTGCAACTGCTTCTCGGCCTCGGGGTATCGGCCCAGGAGGTGGAAGGCCCATCCCAGGACGCTCGCGGTGGTCTCGGTGCCGGCAATCAGCAGGGTCAGGACCTGATCGCGGAGTTCGTCATCGGTGAAGCGCTCACCGCTCTCCTCGTCCCGGGCACCGACCAGGATCGACAGCAGGTCCCCATGGTCCACCCCCGACCGCCGACAGCCCTGGACCGTCTCGTCGATGACTGCGCGCAGCGTCCTGCGTGCCTGCTCGAAGCGCCTGTTCTCAGGTGTGGGCAGCCTCTCCAGGAGACCGACCGGCGAGGTCATCCGCTGGTAGATGCCCCGAAGGAGGATGGGCAGACAATGCTGTACGTCGGCAACGGCCCGGCCCCCGATGGTGGTGGAGAACAGCGTTCGTGTGGTGACCCGGACCGTCAGCGCGTGCAGCGTGGCGCCGAAGTCGATGGCGCGGCCTTCCTGCCATGAACCGAGCATGCCATCGATCTCTTCGCACATCACATCTGCGTACGACGCCATCCGGCCGGGGTGAAAGGCGGGCTGCACCAGCCTGCGCTGCAATCGGTGATCCGCCCACGCCGCGGTGAACAGGCCGTTGCCCACCAGGGGGCGGACCTTGTCGAACAGCGGGCCGCCCTTGTCGTAGATGCGCGGGTTCAGCAGGACCTCCCGTACGAGCTCGGGGTGGCAGGCCACATAGGCACGCTGGGGGCCGAGACGGATCTCGACCAGGTCGCCGTGCGCGGGCAGGGCGGCCAAGAACTCCAGCGGACGGCGTCGCAGCGGGATCGCATGGCCGAGAAGCGGGAGCCGGCCGGGAGCTTTGCCCGTCGTCGACGGCGCAGCGGTACCGGTCGTCGACGGCTGGGTGCCCGGTCGCACACGTACGGTGTCTGCCACGCCTCAACTCCTCGTCGCGAATGGTGTCGCTGCCTGCGGCGGGCTGCTTTCGACATCCGTATCGACATCGGCATCGGTGGTGGGTCGGGTCCGGAATCGGGTGACGGGAGCGGTGAGGCTGATCCAGCCCGAGGTGGAGCCGTCCCAGACGTAGCCGTCGCCGAAGTAGCGAGGCGTGAGGTACTCGAACTCCGCGCTGCCACCGATCAGATGGTCCAGGCCGTTCAGGTAGGCACGCATGTCCGCGCGTGTTCCGTGCGGACCGTTCAGCATCTGGTCGCGAGCCGCGATGTAGGCCCTCTCATGGTGCTCGACCAGCTCACGAAGGCGGTCGACGCACTGCTGGAGAGCGAGTCCCTCGCGCTCGATCAGCACACGAGCCACCGTCATCCTGTCGTCCTGGGCATACTCCTTGCGCCATGAGAGCAGGTCGTTGACGGTGATCATCTGCCGCATGCAGTGCGTGTGCACGTCCGCGAGCAGCCGATCGTGTCCGGTCATGTCGACGCCCGCCGCATATTCGGTCATCAACCGGATGAAGTCGCAGCCGAAACTGTCCTGGCGCACGGTCATACAGGTCTCGTAGTCCGGCACCCGCTCCGTCAGCTTGAAACGGATCTCGGTGACGCAACCGCGCAGAAACGCTTCGAGCGCACCCGCGAACCTTCGTATCTGACCGGGAGCGAGCCCGGGGCTGATCCGACGCCACAGCTCCTTGCCCGCTACGCCGTAGGGAAATGTCTCGCTCCCGCCGCCGTCACCGTGGAAGTCGTCCATGATTCCGGCGAACACCTCGCGGGCACTGGCCTCATCGGCTCCCAGCGCCGAGCGGTCCGAGACAAGGCTGTCGATGACGGTGACGTACTGGTACCAGTCGGCGACATCGAGCGCCCGCTGCTCATCGGCGTACGGCACGGTCAGTGGCCCGTACAGTCCGTTCCGCTGACGCAGGAAGCACAGCAGGTCCTCCTCACTCACGAAGCAGTCGCCGAGCCGGCGGCCCACCCAGCCGTTCGAACGGAACTCGATCTGCGCTGCCTTGGGGTGGTAGGCCACCGGCAGCAGCCGAGGCAACTCGGGTAAGAAGAATTCGGTCATAGCGTCCTCACGGAAGCCTTCCGGAACGGCCGGTACGGAGTCGGCCCTTCCTCTGTCAGGTCGGGACGGCCCACCAGAGCGCGCAGAAGGCGGACTTGGACGGAGTGGCCCGTAGGACGGCGAGGCCCTTCGTTCGCCCTTGATGCTTCACCTCTCGGCGCCGACAGAAACCGACGATGCCGCCTCTGGCGCACCCTGGCCAACGATGAGGTGCATCACGGCATGGCGCGCACGGGCTTCCGTGCGCCGTTGACTACGCGGAGGGTGCTCCGCTAAGCGGCTCCCGCCGCACCACCTCCAGGCGACGCGGCCTCAGTCCCGCCGCGACCAACTCGTCGCGCGCCCGGGCCGCGACGCCCCCGGCCCCGCACTGACCGGCGAGATCCACACCACGGTGCAGGGCCTCGGCCGACTGCGGGAGAAGTCCGGCGCGGCGCAGTGCGCCGCCGAGCTCGACCAGAGCGACCGCCAGTTCGTACGGCGACGGCGCCAACTCCAGGGTGATGACGGCACGCTGCAGCAGGGCAATCTCCCCGGGCCCGTCCGTCACCCGGGCGAGCACACCCAGCGCCTTGCCCACCGCCGTTGCCGTACCGAAGCGTTCGGCGCGACGCAGTGCCTCCTGCGCCAGCTCCAGCGCTCGCCCGGCATCCGTCGTCCTGGCCGCCAGGGCGAGATGCGGCAGCCACGGGCACCACGCCGGATTGCGCATACCGCGCAGATCGAGGCGACGGCCCACCGCGGCCAGCTCCTTGTCAGCCTCCTTGTGCATGCCCCGCGCCAGCAGCAGTTCCCCGTGGACGGTCTCGGCGTCGGGAAGCGTCACGGCCGACGGGAACGGCTTGCCGAACCGGCGTTCCACCGCCAGCTCCTGGGCAGCCGCGGTCTCCCCGCGGGCGATCAGGATTTCGATCAGAGTCGCCATGGCGTACCACTGTGCGTGGATGCCCGCGGGCCCCAGGCGGTCCGCGAGCTGCAGCCCGGCACGTGCGAACTCCTCGGCATCGGTGAGCCGGCCTTTCCACAGCCGGATGTACCCGAGCAGGCTGTGGCCGAGGGAGAGGTGCACCCCGCGCCAGCCCTGCTGTTCGTACTCCGCGATGGCTCCCGCGTACAGCTCCTCGGCCCGGTCCGGGCGGTCGCAGTACAGGAAGGTGAGGGCCACCAGCGACGGCACTTCGAAACCCCACTGCTCGTCCGTCCAGCTCATCCCGTCGCGGCCCAGCGCCCGCTCCGCGAACTCCAGGGCGGTCGCCGCCGGTTCGCCGCGCACCATCGCGTCCCATGCACGCAGCCCGTAGAGATAGCGCTCGGTCTTGCTCTGGCCGGACAGCCGACGGGTGAGGTGGCTGAGCCGGCGCGACAGCACCGGGGCCTGACGGTCGTCGGAGGTGAACGACGACATCATGAAGTGTTCCATGAGCATGCGCAGGCGTACTCGCGAGTCCGTGGCGATGCGGACTTCCTCCATCGCCACCTCCGCCGCCTCCGTGAGCCGGTCGCAGTACGACAGCGCGCGCCCCAGACGGATCACGATGCTCTGCCGCAGTTCCGGCGGCAGATCCGGCTCCTCCAACGCGGCCCGCAAGTGGTTCACCGTCACCGCCGGATCGTGCAGCAGTGCCGGGGCACCGAGTTCGTGCAGCACCGTGGCCCGCAGTCCCGCGGGCGGAGGCTCACGCAGAGCGCGGCTCAGACAGCGCCGGGCCGCGTCGGGAGCGCCGCGGCGGACATACTCACGGGCCGCGTCGCGCAGTTGCTCCGCCACCCAGGCGTCGCCCTCCGGCTGTGTCTCCAGCAGATGCCGAGCCGCCACGGCCGGGCCCTCGCCCGCCTCGACGAGTTCCCAGGCGGCCTTGCCGTGCAGGGCCACCCGCATCGCGGGCGGGATGGCCCGATAGACCGCCGTCGCGATCAGCGGATGGACGAACTCCGGCTTCATGCTGTACGTCAGAATGCGCTCGGCCCTCAGCGCTTCGGTCGCTTCCGCGGCCTGGGCCGGTCCCAGCGCCGCCAGGGACGCAGCCAGGCTGAAGGTCGCCTCCGAGCCAAGGACGGCAACAGCCCAGGCCAGCCGCACCGCGACCGTGCCCAGCTGCTCCAGCCGGTCCACCAGACCGCCGCCCTTGGTCTCGGCCGCAAGGTCCCGCAGCGCGCAGGCGTTCTCCTTCGTTGGGGCCAGCCGACGGTCGCGCAGCTTCGCCGCCAGCTCGACCGTCTCGAAGGGATTGCCGCCGGTGACCAGCCAGGCTTCACGACAGAAGTCGTCCTCGGGCGCGGTGCCCAGGGCATCGCGCATCAGCTCGGCGACGGCGGTAGGCGTCAGCGGCGCCAGGTCCAGCGGACGCACCCGGTTCCGCCCGACCATGTCGTCGAACGCCCTGGCCGCATCGGACAGTTCCTCGGGGCGGTACGCGACGGCCACGAGGATGGGCAGTTGCTCGACCCGTCCGGCAAAGGAGGTCAGCCAGGTCAGGGACTCCGCGTCCGCCCAGTGCGCGTCATCGACGACCAGGACCAAGGGGCCGCGCCGCACGGCCACTTGAGTGACCACCCAGTCCAGACCGTCCCGCACGCCCTGCGGATCCGGCACGGCGCCCTCTGCGGCGGGACACAGGCCGACACAAGGACCGACGATGCCGTACCACTCGCCCAGCACTTCCCGGCGCTCGCTCTCGGAGTACGAGGCCAGCAACGGCTGGAGCAGCTGTCGCACCATGTGGAAGGCCAGAATATGCTCCTGCTCGCGGCCTCTCGCGAAGAGCGCCTTGCAGTCCCGCTCGGCCGCAAGGCGACGCACCTTCTCGAGGAGGGTCGTCTTGCCCGCTCCGGCCGGCCCCGTGAAGGCCAGCAATCCACCGCAGCGTGCGGAGGGGATCACCGCACCCGTTGTCGAACCGCCGCACACGGCGTCCAACGCCGCCTTGGCAGTGACCAGCTCGGCGTCCCGCTCAAGGGTTCTCGGAACGAACCGCGTCTCCCGCTCACGCTGCTTGTCGTCCACCGCCCGGGCTACGGCTCGCTGTTTGCCGGACCGATCCGTGACCACCCGTTTTCCTCCCGGGACGGTGAGCATGCGCGTCGACGGTCTCTCCCTTGCTCCTGACGTAGCGTATCCCCCGAATAGCCGTCAGTGAGAGAACAGTGACGCAGATACATCCCCATGGGTGGTCATGGCACTACAATGTCCGGATTCTCACGGGTGTACCGCGCGAGCGCACCGCGGTGGACCCGGCAGCAACGAGGCATCCGCCGTGCCGGGTCCTGAGCGTCAGCCGCACCTACGGCCGTTGTTGATGCAGCTCACCGCGTTCCTCATCAGCGAGTTGGACATCACGTTGATGAAGTCGCCATGGTCCGTGACCGGCTTGTGCAACTGCTCGGGGAAGCTGTCGACGGCGAACACCGAGCCGGGCGAAACGCTGTACGTGATCCGCTGGACCAGCTGCGGAATGGCCCGGAATCCCTGGGGGCACGAGCCGTCGGCGCGGGCGAAGGTCACATGCGTCCGGTGGTTCGCGCTGTCGGTGTTCTTGCCGTCCCAGCAGCTCTGGAACTTGAACGTACGCACCACGTTGCTGCCCCGCGGACACAGCGGGTACTTGTCCTTCAACTGCCGGTTCTCGAAGCCGGTGCAGCTCCATGAGGCGTTGGCGTTGGCTGTTCCGTTGGTGAACGCCTTGGCATCGCCGGTGATGATGCGCAGGAACTTGGGCATGGCAGTCACCTTGCTGACGGGGCTGCCACGGAAGGTCAGTTGCACTGAAGCGGGCTGGAGAATGCGCCCGACGTTGCCGTCCTGTCCTCCGCCGGGGAGGTTCGCGTCGGCCTCGTTCTTTCCGTTGCGCAGTCGCAGGACCGGCCAGTAGTGGGTGGAGCGGTCTCCGTTGGTGCAGGTCGTCCCGGCGGCGGCCAGGTCGTCATTGGTGGCGAAGGCGTCGGTCTCGAGATTGCCGACGTAGTCGTGCATATGGTGGGCGCCGTTGCTGACCCCGGGGGCGACGATCACGTTGTCGGGGTTGAAGTGCTTGTTCTCATTGCGCCCGCAGCGCGACCGGAAGGTGCCACGGGAGGCATTGCTCTGCAGCCGGGGGTTGGCGACATTGGGCCGAACTGTACGGATGTCCACGAAGTCGGACCTTCGGGGGCCGTTCTGCCCCTGACCGGCTGCGGCCTGACCGCCGGAGGCCTGGCCGCCTGCGGCCGGAGCGGAGGCATCAGGAGCCGGGGCGGTCGGGGTTCCGGTGGAAGATCCGGGCGCCGCAAGGGGTGCCACGTCGTCCCGCTTGACCGTGCAGGAGGCCAATGAGTCCCATCCGTCAGGCCTGTTCGAGGCCCGGTAGATTTCGGCGGCGATACGGTCCAGCGTGCGGCGGCGCTGGGACGACAGCGGTTCCAGCACTCGTGTGCGCACCCAGTCCTGGCCTGCCTTCGCGCCGCCCGCGGCGAGCTGCCCATAGGCATCCGCGACCTGGCTGTCCAGCTGCGCCAGTTCGTGGTCGACGGTGGGCCGCGACTGCTGCGGCACGCTCGACAAACCGGCTGCGACGTCAGGACAGTTGATCGTCTTCGGCGCCTGTGCCCAGGCATCCTGGCGCGTGGCATTCGCGGAACCGGCCGAGGCGTTGTTGTCGGTCATGAGGAGAGCCCCGCCTCCCACGGCCATCGCTGCCACTGCGGCGACTGTCACGCCGATCCATCTGGACCGCTTGTGTCTCTGCCTGTACGTCACGGCTCCGCCCCTCATTGTTCGTGGTCGCATGCCGGGGGCTTCATTGCCCCTCGGCAGCGTCGGGCTGTGCCCTCGCCCGTTCGGTCCGAGAACACAGCTCAACGTTCAGGGATACGGAAACCGGAGCGGTGTTACTCAGTGATGACTGAAGGAGTTTTGAAATCCGCCCATCGCGATCACACCGTGGCCAGCTGCCAGTGCTGGGTGGGGGCGGTACTCACGGGCTGTTGCACCACCGCCGCTCCATTGCCGGTACCGGCGAGGTCGGCGGACTTGCCGCTGTTGCGGTTGACGAGCCGGTGGTACCCGTCACCCGCGGACTGGAGCGCCCACTGCTGCGTGTTGGTGCCGTTGTGTCCCCACTGCACGAGCCCCGTGCCGTTTGTCGTGGACGACTGCGGCACTTCGAGCACCTTGCCGCTGTGCAGGCTCGTCAGCCGTGTGTACCCCTCGGTCGTGGTGGCGATCCAGTGCTGGTTCGCGCCACTGTTGACAGTCCACGCGATGGCCGCCGCGCCGTCGGATGTCGACGCGCCGCTCACATCGAGCGCCCGTCCCGTCGCCCGGTTGACCAGCCGGAAAGTACCACTCGCGAACGGGGCCGCGACCTGTTTGATGCCGCGCAGCACATTGCCCTCGGTGGTGAGGTAGTTGGTCGCGTAGTCGAACCGCGCCGAGCCCGCCCACAGCAGGTAGAAGTACTTCATGTTCTCCGAGTACCAGTAGCCCGGTGTGAGGTCGCCCTTGGTCGTGGGCGTCGTCGTCATGTTCGAGACGATCGTGTAGCCGCCTGAGACCTTGCAGTGCGCCTTCTGGCCGTTCCACAGCCACTGGGCGCGGTCCCGGTAGACCTCGTTCCCGGTGAGCAGCCACAGGAACAGCGCGGAGTCGACGTACTCGGGGCGCAGTTGGTATTCGTTGCTCGTCGCCGCGAGCGTCGTGTAGTTGATTCCCTCCGGTGGCAGCCGGTACTGGGCCAGCGCCGCTGCCCACGAGCTGTGATACGACTCCCCCTCGCTCAGGTTGCCGCCCTGAGCGAGCAGCCCGGCGTAGAAAGCGGTCAGTTCCGACTGATACCGGCCGACCAGCGCGCCCGTGTTCATGTTGACGGCCCTGAACCAGAGCCGGCCGTTGTACGTCTCGCCGAGGCGTTGCAGCACCGCCGCGGTCAGCGTCTGGTACCAGCCGCGGATCTCGGTGTCGCCGAAGAACTGGTACGCGTCCCAGAGGTACTCGAAGAACGAGTCCACCGGCGGGTCGATGCGAGCGGTTGCGTCGGTCCAGGCGCCGGTTTCGACGTTGAGCGTCGTGCCGACCAGGTTCAGTGACGACCTCCGGTCGTACACGGCCCGCAGCGCCCGCTTGGCCGCGTTGAAGTACTTCGGATCACCCGTGAGCTGCGACAGCCGGCCCAACTCGGTGATGTTGCTGCCGATCTCGGCGAGCGGCACCTGGTTCCCGGAGACCGCGCCGGTCTGGAGGTTGACGTACCGGTAAGGGGCGCCCGTCGGCGACGAGGTGAACGCCGGCAGGAGCCGGTCCGTCAGGTCGCGGGCCCTGGCCAGAAGCACGGCGTTGCCGGTGGCGTGGTGTCCGGAGAGCAGACCGCCGACCAGCCGGATGATCGTCTCGAACACATGGACACTGGCGTTGCGGTTGAAGTTCAGATTGCCGCTGATCCAGGCGATGCCGGCGTCCAGCTCGCCGTCGAGCTCCATCAGGTGCAGCGTGTCGAGCGACTCGACGATGGTCAGGCCGAGCGGCACGCCGTTGATGAAGAACTCCGAGCCGGTGCCGCTCAGCGGATGCAGCTCGTCGCGGCCCCAGGTGAGCCGGCGGTACGCGGTCCAGGCGGTGAGGAACTCCTGCCGAACGTCGTTGGCCAGCTGGGGATTGGGCGGGCCGAGGGCGGCGAACGCGGGGCGCGCCCCGAGTCCGACGAGGGCGAACGCGGCTCCTGCGCCTGCCGCGGTACGGAACAGGGCGCGCCGCGATAACCGGGCGTTCAGTGGTGTCGTCATGCCGTGCCTCCATCTGGGTGGGGCCATTGACAACGTTGTCTCACGCGCCGCTCGCCGCACGAGGTGGACATGCGCGAGGGATACGGCTGCTGAGCGCCGCTGCGATTGGTAGCAGAGTGTGGAGACGTGGCATGCCACCGTCAACCCTCTTGTGCGAAGGCCCCGGAATCTCACGGCTTCATCGCGTCACCCCTCCAGCAATGGGGTGGTGACCTATGACTCGAAACCGCTGTTGCAATGAACAGCAGGTGCGACCAGGCCGTACTGCTGGCTGGCAACGACACCTGGACCGTCACCGCCACGGCCGGGCTGCCATCCGCCGGCCGGGCAGGAAGGGACATGCTGTGACCCTGTCTTCCCCGAAGGCCCAACTGGCCTCCCTGCGCGCCGACCTCGAGCGCCGCAACCCGGCACAGCCGGAATTCCACCAGGCATCAAGGGAAGTGCTGGAGACCCTGGCTCCCGTGCTCGCCGTGCGTCCCGAGTACGCGCAGCCAGGGCTCATCGAACGCCTCTGTGAGCCCGAACGGCAGATCATCTTCCGGGTGCCCTGGCAGGACGATCACGGAGCAGTGCACGTCAACCGGGGATTCAGAGTGGAGTTCAACAGCGCGCTCGGCCCCTACAAGGGCGGCCTGCGCTTCCACCCTTCGGTGAACCTGGGTGTCGTGAAGTTTCTCGGCTTCGAGCAGATCTTCAAGAACGCCCTCACCGGGCTGGCCATCGGCGGCGGCAAGGGCGGCAGCGACTTCGACCCACGAGGCCGTTCGGACGCCGAAGTCATGCGCTTCTGCCAGTCCTTCATGACGGAGCTCCACCGGCACATCGGCGAGCAGACCGACGTCCCGGCCGGCGACATCGGCGTCGGCGGCCGCGAAATCGGGTACCTCTTCGGCCAGTACCGGCGCATCACCAACCGCTGGGAAGCCGGTGTCCTCACCGGCAAGGGCCAGGGGTGGGGCGGCTCGGCGATGCGCACACAGGCGACCGGCTACGGCAGCGTGCTCTTCGCGGCCGAAATGCTGAGTCGGCGAGGTGAGGAGCTCGAGGGCCAGGGGGCCGTGGTCTCCGGCTCGGGCAACGTCGCCATCCACACCATCGAAAAGCTGACGCGCAGCGGCGCCCATCCCATGACCTGTTCCGACTCCGAGGGCTATGTGGTGGACGAGAAGGGAATCGACCTCGAACTGCTCAGGCAGATCAAGGAAGTCGAACGCGCACGCGTCAGCGAGTACGCCAAGCGTCGTGGCGTTTCCGCCCGTTACGTTCCCGGCGGCCGAGTGTGGGAGGTGCCCTGCGACGTCGCCTTCCCGTCGGCCACCCAGAACGAGCTCGAAGCCCAGGACGCTCTCGCGCTTGTCCGCAACGGAGTCAAGGCAGTCTCCGAGGGCGCCAACATGCCCACCACTCCGGAGGCGGTTCGCATCCTGCAGGACGCGGGGGTGGCCTTCGGCCCGGGCAAGGCCGCGAATGCGGGCGGCGTCGCCGTCAGCGCCCTGGAGATGCGCCAGAACGCCGCCCGGGACTCCTGGACACCAGGGCGCGTGGAGGACGAACTCGCGGGGATCATGCGTGATATCCATCGCGTCACCTACGAGACCGCCGAGCGCTACGGAGCACCCGGCGACTATGTGACAGGAGCGAATATCGTCGGGTTCGAGCGCGTCGCGGACGCGATGCTCGCGCAGGGGCTCATCTGAGGGACGGCTGAGGGACAGCAGTCGACGGTGGTGGCCGTGCCGCCGGGTGCCCGGCCGGGCACCCGGCCGGCGATGGGGTCCCGGACGCCGGGAAGCTGAGTGCCTGTCAGCGATCACCAGGCTGCGGAGCCGGGCGCGAGAATGCGGAGGAATGCGCAAGGCGGTCCGCGCCCTCGCCCTCGCTCGCTCGCCTGACTCCGGCGTGACCAGTTGCCGACGCGCCCGGAGAGAGAGCGCCGGCCCGCCCGGCAGGTCTCAGTGCACCGTGGAGTAGCTGCGCCACAGCGGTGCGCCGGGCGCAATGTCGTCGGATGTCTCCGTCGGCAGATACGTCGACTCGTCCCCGGAGCAGTCCCGGCTGGGATACAGAATGATGTCGACCAGCGTGTTGTTGGTGACCGTGGTCGCACCGGCGGGCCCGAGGCTGTGGCAGCCCGTGACCAGAGGGTTCGACACCATCACAAGGCGCTCGTTCGCGGATCCGTAGGAGATGGTGCCCACCGCGGTGCGGCCGAGGCCGGAGCAGCCCGCCAGCGCGATGGTCAGGAGCGCTGCCCCGGCGACGACGCGGAGGCGCCGGTGATCGGTCACGGACATGGGCGGTCCTCGTCTGTGCGGGATGGTCCTGGTGGATGCCACCCTGCCGGGTTCCGGGTGGGGCGGCATCCGGTGCGCCGCCGGCCGGGCTACAGAGGTCCGTCCGAACGACGGGGCCTCGAGTCCTGCCCGCACGCCACGATGGTCACCGTCCCCGACGCCACCCACATGGTGCTGACCGACCAGCCCGCCCGGGTCGCCGGCATCCACCTCAAGGTGATCGCCGCGTCGCATTCGGGCTCCGGTGCCTGACCGGTCCGCGCCCGTCACTGCCGGCTGTTGAGGAAGCCGATGGCGAGCGCACCCCACCAGGCGATCTGCGAGAGGGACGCGGTGGCCGCACCGCGGAGCAGCAGCGAGCGGCCGGCGGGCCGGCCGTCGAGGGCGGCCAGTCGCCTGTGCAGGGCGCCGGCCTGGACTCCGTTGAGGGCGATGACCAGGACAAGGCCGAGTTTGACGCACGTGAGCGGCGAGCCGAGGTCGGGGTGGAGCAGAGCGCCGCTGCCGATCAGGCCGATCAGCCCCGCCCAGACGAGTGTGTGCAAGGAGGCGGTGAAGTCGAGTACCTCGCGCAGCGTCTTCCGGCCGCCGAGCCACAGGGCGCCGTAGTAGTCGACGGCGAGAACAGCACCGAATCCGAGCACCAGACTGGCGAGGTGAACGAAGAGGGCCGCAGTGTGGAGGGCGGCGTCGGCGCGCAGGTGGACGGCGACCCAGGTGCTTGCTGCCCATCCGCCGCACACCGCCAGGGATGCGAATGCGGGTCCGCACCACTGGGGCAGCCGAGGGAGCTCGGCATCCTGTCCAGATCTTCGTCCGGTCGAGGGTGCGTCGGCGGCGAACACAGCTGCTCCAGGGGGTGTCGTGCGGAAGGTGCCCCCACCATCTGCGGAGCGAGCGAAGGTAAGGCTCACCTAATTATTGAGCATCGTCAAGGTGACTGTCGGCACAGCGACGCACACGAGAAGTGCGAGCCAGTACGGCCTTGTGCGCGTCGCCGAGTCGCGTGGTTCTCCTGTGCCTCGCAGGCGGAAGGAGCCAGTGTTCGCGATCGCACGGGGGCGGCTCCCTGGGCCCGGTACCCCCTGGCCATCCGGGGGATCTCCCGCCTCCGACACGCTGCCCTCCCCGGGCCACGGCAAAGGAACCGTTAGGTTCACCGCGACCAAGGCGCTGTACGGGGTGACCAGACACCCGGTGACCGCCGGGTCCGGGAGGTGAATGGTGGGGCGCACGAACGGACAGGCCCGTCCGGTACGGGTGCGCGGCAAAGCTTCGCCGCGAACCGCCGGCCGTCGTGCCGCGCAACGGCTGCGGTGTCTTGCCGCGCTGTCGCTGCTGGCCGGGCTGCTGACGTCCTGCGGCTCAGAGGAATCCGGCGGCCCGGTCCGCCTGAACTGGTACAACTTCCCCGACGACTCGGGCGCCCTGGCCACTGCGGCGACCAACTGCAGCCGCGCCTCGGGCGGGCGGTACAGCATCTCGTACAACAAGCTCCCGCGCGCCGCGGACGGCCAGCGTCAGCAGCTCGTCCGCCGGCTCGCCGCCCAGGACAGTGCCATGGACATCCTGGGCCTCGATGTCACCTGGGCCGCGGAGTTCGCCGAGGCCAAGTGGATCCTGCCGTGGACGGGCGCCAATCGCCGCAAGGCCACCGAGGGCACCCTCGAAGTGCCGCTGCAGACGGCGACGTGGAAGGGCAGGCTGTACGCCGTCCCGTACAACACCAACACCCAGCTGCTGTGGTACCGAAGCGATCTCGTGCCCAAGCCGCCCAAGACCTGGGCGGAGATGCTGGCCATGGCGCGCGTCCTCGCCAAGCAGGGCAAGCCCCACTTCGTGGAGATCCAGGGCGCCCAGTACGAGGGCCTGACGGTCTGGTTCAACACACTCGTGGAGAGCGCGGGCGGCTCCATCCTCAACCGGACGGCCACCGCACCCTCGCTCGGCCCGCCCGCGGTCCGGGCGGCCACGATCATGCACGACCTGGCCACCTCTCCCGCCGCGGACCCCTCCCTGTCCAACCAGATGGAGGACCAGAACCGGCTGGCCATGGAGTCGGGAACGGCGGCCTTCGAGCTGAACTACCCGTTCGTCTATCCCTCCATGAAGGCGAACAACCCCGAGCTGTTCAAGAGTTTCCACTGGGCGCCCTACCCAGGAGTTGCCCCCGGTCGGCCCTCCAGGCCGACCATCGGCGGCATCGACCTCGCCATCGGCGCCTACTCGAAGCACCCGGCCCTCGCTTTCGAAGCAGCCCTGTGCCTGCGTAATCGTCAGAACCAGATGACCGCGGCGATCGAGGGCGGACTTCCGCCCACCCTGCGCTCCCTCTACTCCGACAAGGTGTTGATCAAGAGCTACCCGTTCGCCGCCGATGTGCTCTCGGCCCTGGAGAACGCGAGCACCCGCCCCCAGACCCCCGCCTACCAGAACGTGTCCATCGCGATCTCGCACACGCTCTCCCCGCCCTCGGGAATCAATCCCCGGAGCGATGTCGATGAAATCGGCAGCCAGATCAAGGACGCCCTCGAGTCCAAGGGGCTGATTCCGTGAACACCCCGACCCCCGCCACGGCGACGGCTCCGGCCCCCGGCGCGGCCGAGGCACTGTCCGAGGGCGCACGGCAGGAACGACGGCTGGGCTGGCTGCTGTGCGCGCCCGCGGTGGTCGTCATGATCGCCGTCACGGCCTACCCCATCGGCTATGCGATCTATCTGTCCCTGCAGCGCTACGACCTGCGCTTCCCGAACCAGGCGAAGTGGGTGGGGCTGAGCAATTACGGGGCCGTGCTCTCCTCCGACTTCTGGTGGGAGGCGTTCTGGGTCACGCTGTTCATCACCGCCGCGTCGGTGGCCGTGGAACTCGTCCTCGGCTTCGCGCTGGCCCTGGTCATGCACCGCGCCATCTTCGGCAGAGGGACGGTGCGTACCGCGATCCTGGTCCCGTACGGCATCGTCACCGTCGTCGCCGCCTACTCCTGGCAGTACGCGTGGACTCCGGACACCGGCTATCTCGCCGCGCTCCTGCCCTCCGGTGAAGCCCCGCTCACCGAGCAGTGGCCCGCGATCGGGCTGATCATCCTCGCCGAGGTCTGGAAGACCACCCCCTTCATGGCCCTTCTCCTGCTGGCCGGACTCGCCCTGGTGCCCGAGGAGACGCTGCGCGCCGCCATGGTCGACGGTGCGTCCTCCTGGCAGCGATTTATCCTGGTTACGGTGCCGCTGATGAAGCCGGCCATCCTGGTCGCCCTGCTGTTCCGCACCCTGGACGCCTTCCGGATCTTCGACAACATCTACATCCTGACCTCGGGTGCCCATGGCACAGGATCGGTGTCGATTCTCGGCTACGACAACCTGTTCACGTCACTCAACCTCGGCATCGGATCGGCAATCTCCGTGCTCATCTTCATCTGCGTCGGCCTGATCGCCTTCGCCTTCATCAAACTCTTCGGGGCTGCCGCCCCCGGTTCAGAGGAGGCGGGACGCTGATGGCCAGCGCAGGCAAGAGGCACATCACCGGCTGGGCCATCGTCAACACGGTGGTGATCGCCTACGCACTGTTCCCGGTCTGGTGGATTGCGGCTCTGTCGTTCAAGGACCCCAGCACTCTCACCGACGGCAACTTCGTCCCCGACAAGTGGACATGGGAGAACTACCGCGGCATCTTCGACACCTCGGAGTTCACCCGTGCCCTGATCAACTCGATCGGTATCGCCCTGATCTCCACGGTGATCGCCGTGGTGCTCGGCACCATGGCCGCCTATGCCGTGGCGAGGCTGCGCTTCCCGGGCAAGAAAGTGCTGATCGGCATGTCTCTGTTGATCGCGATGTTCCCGCCGATCTCCCTGGTGTCCCCGCTGTTCAACATCGAGCGCATCATCGGGATCTTCGACACCTGGCCGGGGCTGATCATCCCGTACATGACCTTCTCCCTCCCGCTCGCGATCTACACCCTCTCGGCGTTCTTCCGGGAGATCCCGTGGGATCTGGAGAAGGCGGCCAAGGTCGACGGGGCAACTCCGGCCCAGGCCTTCCGGCTGGTGATCGCACCGCTGGCGGCGCCGGGCGTGTTCACCACCGCGATCCTCGTCTTCATCTTCTGCTGGAACGACTTCCTGTTCGCGATCTCCCTGACCTCGACCACCGCGGCCCGCACCGTGCCGGCTGCGATCGCCTTCTTCACCGGGAGCAGCGCGTTCCAGCAGCCCACCGGTTCGATCGCCGCCGCCGCGGTGGTGATCACCATTCCGATCATCGTCTTCGTGCTGCTGTTCCAGCGGCGCATCGTCGCCGGACTGACGTCCGGGGCCGTCAAGGGCTGACCGGCAGCAGCCGATCGTCAGGACAAGGAGCACCGACCGTGGCCGAGATCGTTCTCGAGGGCATCACCAAGAGGTATCCCGACGGCGCCCTGGCCGTGCGGGACGTCAACCTCACAGTCGGCGACGGGGAGTTCGTCATCCTGGTCGGGCCCTCAGGTTGTGGCAAGTCCACCACGCTGAACATGATCGCCGGACTCGAGGACATCACCGAGGGCACCCTCCGGATCGGCGATCAGGTCGTCAACGACAAGGCTCCCAAGGACCGCGACATCGCCATGGTCTTCCAGAGTTACGCCCTCTATCCGCACATGACCGTGCGGGAGAACATGGGCTTCGCCCTGCGCCTGGCCAAGGCCGACAAGGCCACCATCAAGAGCAAGGTGGAGGAGGCCGCCCAGATCCTCGACCTGACGGAACATCTGGACCGGAAACCGGCGAACCTCTCGGGTGGCCAGCGACAGCGTGTCGCCATGGGCCGCGCCATCGTCCGCAGTCCCAAGGCGTTCCTGATGGACGAGCCGCTGTCCAACCTCGACGCGAAGCTCCGGGTGCAGATGCGCACCCAGATCTCGCGCCTCCAACAGCGGCTGGCCACTACCACCGTCTACGTCACCCATGACCAGACCGAGGCCATGACCCTCGGGGACCGAGTGGTCGTCATGCGCAGCGGCATCGTCCAGCAGGTCGGCACCCCCCAACACCTCTACGACGCCCCGCGCAACCTGTTCGTCGCCGGGTTCATCGGCTCACCCGCCATGAACTTCATCCAGGCCACGCTGGAGGAAAACCGGCTGCAGACCGCCATCGGCGACCTTCCGGTGAACGACGAGATCCGTCGCAGCCTGGAGCGCCAGAACGCACCGCGTGACCTCATCGTCGGGCTGCGGCCCGAAGCGTTCGAGGACGCCACGCTGGTCGATCCGGACCGGGAAGGGACGCGTTTCACCGCGAGTGTGGACGTGATCGAGTCCCTCGGCTCGGATGTCTACGCCTTCTTCACCCAGGAGGGCTGGGAGCCGACCTTGACCTCGGAACTCGAGGAGCTGGCAGCCGACTCCGGCCAGAAGGAGACCGGAGCCGCAGCCGACAAGATCGTCACCCGGCTCGACGCGTCCACGCGCATCACCGAGGGAGGCCGGGCCGAACTGTGGGTGGACACCTCACGCATGCATGTCTTCGACCCGCGCACCGGTGTCAACCTCACCCACCCGGAGAACAACGGCGGCTGAGGCCGAACGGGTAGCCGGCCGAGCGGCCCACAGCGTGCGGCTCATGGCCGCGTTGCCCGCGCCGGCCGACGCGGCCGATCGAGTGCGCGCCGACGACGGGGCCGTCGAGAGCCCGTCGCTGTGTGGACCCCGGCACACGGTCCGGGTGCCTTCGGGCGAATATCGCGCCGGTGGCGTGGCACGGCGGCCCCCCGGTGGTACGTGCTTGTGGATGCCCATGCCCACGGATCCGCAGCCCAGGAATCCGGACCCCGGCGCGCCGTCCGCCGGGCGTCGGCACCGGATCCGTACGGCGTCGCGTCAGGCACTGAGCGGCAGCACCCGCCCGCCGACCGGAAACCGAGCGGGTCGGCGGCCACCGCCCCGATCCCGGCCCGGCGTCGAGCTGCGGGTGTCCCCCACCCTGCGGACGGCTGCCGCGTACGCCTGGCGGATCCTCGTCGTGGGCGCCGTCGTCTACGCCGTCTTCTCGCTGCTGGGCCGGTTCCACGAGATCGCCGTGGCCGTCTTCCTCGGCATGGTCATCACCGCGATGCTCCGGCCGCTGGCCGACCGCCTGGAGCGCGTCATGCCGCGCCCGCTCGCCGTCGCCGTGTCCCTGCTCGGCAGCATCGTCGTCGTCCTCGGGGTCCTGGCGCTGGTCGGCCAGGCGGTGGCGGGAGAGCAGGCCGGGCTCGTACGGGAGTTCCGGGCAGGCTTCGGCAGGATCGAGCGTTGGCTGGAGGGGCCGCCGCTGCGGCTCAACCCCGGGGCACTCAACGACCTCCAGTCCCGGATCGGGGAGTTCCTGTCCAGCCACCGAGCCACCCTCATCAGTACGGCAATCAGCGGCGCCGGCCGGGTGGTCGAAGTCCTGACCGTGTTCGCCCTGGCCCTGTTCTCCTCGGTCTTCTTCATCCACTCCGGCGACCGGCAGTGGAGCTGGTTCTGCGACCAGCTTCCGCCGGCCGCACGGGAACGGGTGTCGATCGGGGGCAGCGCGGCCTGGCGGACCTTCACCGGCTACACCCGCGGCATCGTGCTGGTGGCCGGGACCAACGCGATCCTGGTCGGCGTGGCCCTCTTCGTTCTCGGCGTGCCGCTCGCGGTGCCGCTGGCGCTGCTGGAGTTCTTCGCCGCCTTCATTCCGCTGATCGGCTCACCCATCGCCCTCGCGGTCGCGGCCGTGGTGGCCCTGGCGGCCAAAGGCCCGCTGGTCGCGGCCCTGGTCGTCGCCCTCATCGTGGTCATCGGGCAGATCGAGGGCCATGTGCTGCACCCGATCGTGATGAGCTGGGCCGTTCAGCTGCATCCGGTGGTGGTCGCGCTCACGGTCATCGGCGGCGCCATCGCGGCCGGAGTGGTGGGGGCGGTGGTGGCCGTGCCGTTGGTGTCCGTCCTCTGGTCGGTCCACCAGGCGCTGCGCAAGGCGCGCGAACCGGCCGGAGGTTGACCGGCAGGCTCAGGTCCTGTCCGGCCGATCTTGTCCTAGTGGCCGGCGATGAGCTTCACGGCCACGACCCCGGCGCCGATCACGGTGTCCAGAAGGCCTGAGATCAGCGCGCTCAGGGGCCCGTTGCCCATCCGCAGGCCGGTCCGGCAGCCCCACACGAACAGGGTCGCCACTTCCACGCCGGCCGCTGTCATCAACGCAGTCTCCAGACCCATCACGTCCAGTGCCGACAGGCCGATCAGCACCAGTGGCCCCACGGCACTCAGCAGCAACGGACTCGAGACATACAACGCCGTCCGGACTTCCGCGCGGTTCGCGCTGCGCCCGCTCACTGCCCGGTGCGCCTGCTCGTCGGCGACCAGCGTGGCCAGCCAGACCCCGAGCGCTGCCGCCGCCACGGTGAGCCCAGCTTCGAGGTGGTCGGGGTCCTCCGCCTCGGCAAGGGTCACCACGACCGCGGTCAAGGTGATGGTCGCGTAGATCCGTTCCTTGAGGCGCGCGGCCGCGGTGTCGCCGGCACGGGCTGCCGTGGCGGCGGTGTGCCCGAAGTCGGCCGGTCGCGGGTCCGGGTCCGGTGTCGTCATGCCGGTACGGGTCCGGGCACCCCGAGCACAGCGCCGTCCAGTTGCAGGTCCATGCGTGCGCCCTTCCGCCGTGAGGCCAGTGTGCGCGAAACACACCTTTCCGTCACAAACGGTAGCCGACCGGACGCGGAGCCTCACTGCTCGCGCATGCCCCAGGGTGAGCCGTACTCCGTCAGCAGGTCCAGGAAAGGCCGGGCGGGCAGCGCCTCGGGGCCGAGGACACCGCTGCCGGACCAGGTGCCGACGGCGATCAGTTCCAGGGCCACGACGGGGTTGATCGCGGTCTGCCACACGACGGCCTGGCTGCCGTACTCACTCATGGACCACTGGTTGTCGACCACGTGGTACAGGTAGACCTCGCGTGGGCGGCCGTCCTTGGTGCCCTTGACCCAGGTGCCCGCGCAGGTCTTGCCATGCATACGCTCCCCCAGGGCTGCCGGGTTCGGCAGGCAGGCGGCGACCACGTCCCGCGGGGAGACATGCACCGTGCCCGATCCGTCCGCCGCGGGCACCGGCACCGGATCGGTGCGGTCGAGGCCCAGCAGATGCAGCGTCTGCAGCGTACGGATGAAGTCCTCGCCGAGGCCGTACTTGAAGGTGACGCGGCCCGCGTCCACCCACCGCGGCACCAGCAGGACCTCCTCGTGCTCGACGTTGACGCACTCGACGGGGCCAATCCCCTCGGGGAAGTCGAAGACCTCGGGCTCACTGAAGGGGGCGGTGGTGAACCAGCCGCGGCCGGCCTCGTAGACGACAGGCGCATTGAGGCATTCCTCGATGGTGGTCCAGATGCTGAACGAGGGCGCGAAGTCGTAGCCGTCGACCGTGAGGTTCGCCCCGTCGCGGATGCCGATCTCCTCGATCTCGTCGAAGAGTTCGTCGGCGGCATGGCGGGCGAAGACGTCGGACAGTCCCGGTTCGACACCGATGCCGACGAGAGCGAGCAATCCGGCCTTCTCCCAGTCCGCGGCGCGCTCGAACTGGGTGTCGCCGAGCTTGACGCCACACAGCTCGTAGGGGCGCTCCGGGTGCGGGTGGGACAGCGACATCGCCATGTCCAGGTAGTGCGCACCGGCGGCCAGGGCCGCCTGGAACAGCGGCATCACAAAGCGGGGGTCGGTGGCATTGAGCAGGACGTCGCAGCGCCGGCTGCGCAGCAGGGAGGTGACGGCCCCCTCGTCACTCGCGTCGATCTGCTCGGCGCTGAAGCGGCCGTCCGGTTCCAGGGCCGCGACGGCGGCCTGGGCGCGGGAGAGGTCGTAGTCGGCCACGACCACGTGGTCGAAGAAGGACCGGCGGGCAGCGATCCGGGTGATGGCAGTGCCGACGCCGCCGGCTCCCACGAGAAGAACACGCATGGCCAAACTCCGTTTCCCAGACACAGTCTGCTGGGCGCCGCTTGCGGGCGCGGCGCCTGTCGAACCTGATCCAACGCGCCCCCCACTATTAACGTCAATCATGTTGGCATAAGGTGGTGGGGTCATGGCGGATGACGACGGAAGGAGCGTGTCGTGCCCAAGCCCGTGGTGCCGGAGGAGGCCCGGAGACGGCGGCGTCCCACGAAGAACGGCGCGGTGCTCTCGGAGCAGCTGATCGTGGAGACCGCGCTGCGGATGCTGCGGGAGCACGGGAGCGCGGGGCTGACCGTCCGCCGCCTCGGCACCGCCCTGGGGGCGGACCCGAGCACGCTGTACCGGTACTTCAGCGGCATCGACGACCTGACGCTTGCCGTGGGGAACGTGCTCATCGGGCGTGCTCTGGCGGGGTGGGAGAGCACCGGCGACTGGCGCGCCGACCTGCGGGAGCTGGGGCTGCGCATCCATGCCGCGTATCTCGAACATCCGCAGGCTGCCGTGCTGACCGCCAGCCGTGTGACCGGCAAGGCTCACGAGGTGACGGCCGACGAGACGATCCTGGGGCTGCTGCGCACAGCCGGCTTCCCGGACGCCGAAGCGGTCCGGATCTATCACGCGTTCATCGACCAGAGCTTGGCGTTCGCCGCGCTCGACGCCGCTTCGCTGGCACTGCCGGCGGCGGCACGCGCGGCGGACGAGGAGGTCTGGCAGGCCACGTACGCCCGGCTGCCCGCCGCGACTCACCCGCACATCGCGGCAACCGCGCATCTGCTGGTCGCCCGGATGAACCACAGTGCGTATCCCACGGCGCTGGAGATGTTGCTGGACAGCGCGGCCGGCCGGCTCGGCGAAGCGCAGGCCCGGGACGGCGGCGGGAGCAACTGATCCTGACGTGGCTGCACGAGGGAGAAGAAGCTTTCGTGGTCGCCGTACACGCCCGTTTCCTCCTGGATGCGTCCCGCCGTGATCCTGCGGGCGTATCGTCTCGGCCGTGACCGGCGCGCACGCCTGGCCGGCTGCTCGGACTTGGGCGAGGACCGCGATGAGAAAGATCATCTTGACTATGTCGGTGTCCCTCGATGGCTTCATCGAGGGACCGGACCGCCAGATCGACTGGCACCTGGTCGACGACGAGCTGCACAGCCACTTCAACGAGTGGCTCAGGCCGATGGGCGCGTTCCTGAGCGGACGCGTGACCTATGAGCTCATGGCCGGCTTCTGGCCGACGGCCGACTCCGACCCGTCAAGTACCCGACCCATGGTGGAGTTTGCCGGCATCTGGCGGGACATGCCCAAGATCGTGTTTTCCAGGACCCTGGAGCGGGCCGACTGGAACACCACCATCATGCGGGACGTCGACGTCGAGGAGATCATGGCGCTCAAGGCACAGCCGGGCGGAGATCTGGTGCTCGGTGGTGCCGACCTCGCCGCGGCCTTCATGCAGCACGACCTGATCGACGAGTACCGCGTCTATGTCCATCCGATCCTCATCGGACGGGGCAAATCCCTGTTCCGGGCGTCGGACGCCAAGATCAGTCTCCGCCTCGTCGAGACCCGGGCCTTCGGCAATGGAGTCGTCCTGCTGCGCTACCAGCGCAGCGGGGCACCTTCGGCGGGATGACCTTCGCGCCGACCCAAGGCGTACGGCGCGGCAAGTGGCAGGCGCCCAGGCGCGGTTGTCACGAGGAGGCGCTCGGGCCGTCCCCCTCCGGAGGCGGCAGAAAGGCGTGCAGCCATCTCTCCGTGTGAGCGACGTGGGTCGCCGCCGCACTGGCAGCGGCGACAGGGTCCCGGTTGGCGATCGCGGTAGCAATCGCCCGGTGCTGCCCATCGCTTGCGCGCTTGATCTCGGCGCTCTCGGGAAGCGTGAACAACTGGTACGCGCGGGAGCGTGCGCGGAACACGCCGAGCAGGGACTCCAGCGTCGGGTTGCCTCCGATCCGGGCGATCGCCGAGTGGAAGCGGTTGTCGAGCTCGGAGATCTCGGTCGGGTCCTCCGTCGCCTCCATCGCCTCGATGGGTTCGAAGATCGTCTTCAGCGTTTCGGGGGTCGCGCGAGCAGCCGCCTGAGCAGCGATGTGGGATTCCAGAACGCGCCGGATCTCGTACACCTCGAGCAGCCCGCTCAGCGGCAGCAGGTCGACGGTCAACGACAGGCTGCCGATGATGTCTTCGGGCCGCAGCTGGGAGACGAACGTGCCCGAGCCGTGACGGGGCTCGACGATACGCAGGGCCACGAGCATCCGCACCGCCTCGCGGAGTGGCCCCCGGGACACACCAAGCTCCTCGCACAACTCGTTCTCGGGCGGAATACGCTCCCCCGCACCCAGACGACCGGTGGCGATCATGTGTCTCAGGCCGTGAAATGCCTTGTCGACTGCGGACATCGCTTCCTCCCCGGATGACCCGGCAGCACCGCCCGGTCTCGGGACAGTCTACCGAGTCATCAGACAGGGCACGATGATCAGCAACAAGTCATTAGATGACTTGGGGCGAGGGGCGCCACTGAAGGCAACTTCGCGACCCGATCCGCGACGAGAGACCAGCAGCGGCAGGCGCGTGGCCACACAGCACGCAGCAGCGGGCGACACCGGGGCGACGAGCCCAACTCTCGCTGTTTTACCAGGTCATAGTCGGATACCGATACGGGGAGACTGGTTGATCGCGACCCTTCAGGCTGACACAACAGCCTGAAGGGGGTGCAGGGCTATTGCCCTCGCCGGAGAGGGCGTGCCAGGATGCCGCCCCAAGTCATCATATCTCTTTTGAGAATCGTCTGATGTCGCGTGCAGATCTGGAAGATCACGGGAGATCGGGAGTCATGTGAGCGAGTCCCACCTCGGCCCAGCACCGCGCCCGCTGCTCCTCCCGGACGGCCGGGCCGCCGCGGAAGCGTGGTCGCTGGACCCGGCGCAAAGACATCTCAACCACGGGTCGTTCGGGGCGGTTCCCCTCGTCGCCCAGGACGAACAGGACCGGTTGCGCCAGGAGATGGAACGGTCCCCGCTGGTGTGGTTCCCGGCACTCCCCAAGCGGGTCGCGACCGCCAGGGCGGACATCGCCGCGTTCCTGCGCGTCGCCGTGGAAGACCTCGCTCTGGTACCGAACGCGAGTGGCGGCGCGAGCGTCGTCTACGCGAACCTGCCGGTCGGGCGCGGCGGCGAGATCCTGGTGACCGACCACGGCTACGGAGCCGTCACCATGGGGGCTCAGCGCCTCGCGAGGCGCTGCGGCGCCACCGTCCGCACGGTGAGGGTTCCCCTCGACGCCGACGAGAAGCAGGCCTACGAGGCGGTGGCCGCCGAACTCGGCGACGCGACGGAACTGATCGTCGTGGACCACATCACCTCGGCCACCGCGCGCCGGATGCCCGTGGAGCGGATCGGCTCGGAGGCACGAAGGCGCGGCATCCCACTCCTCGTGGACGGGGCTCATGTACCCGGCCTGATCGACGATCCCCTCTCCGCTGTGGAGTGCGACTTCTGGATCGGCAACCTTCACAAGTTCGGCTGTGCCCCGCGTGGCACGTCGGCTCTGGTCGCCCGCGGCGCGCTGCGCGACAGCCTCTATCCCCTGATCGACTCCTGGGGCGCCGCCGATCCCTTCCCCGAGCGTTTCGACACCCAGGGAACGGTGGACGTCACCAGCTACCTGGCGGCGCCGACGGCTCTCGACTTCATCGAGCGCACGTGGGGCTGGAAGACGGCACGTAGCTACATGAGGGATCTCGCCGACTATGCCGAGCGGATCGTCGGCGACGCCTTCGCCGAACTCACCGGTGGACGCAGCGGGGTCGACGTGGGCATGCCGGTCAACGCCTTGCGGCTGGTGCGTCTCCCCGATGGCCTGGCCACCAGCCCTGCCGCCGCCGACGCGCTGCGTGACCGGGTGGCACGGGAGTTGGGCGTCGCGGCGGCGTTCACCAGCTTCGACGGAGTCGGCTACATCCGCCTGTCGACGCATGTGTACAACACGGCCGCCGACTTCGAGTACTTCGCCGAGCGCTGCGTCCCTGTGCTCGGCGAGTGGGCCCGCACTGCGGACGCCGCAGCGTAAGGAGGTCCGAGCCATGTTCCCACCCGATGCCGCTGTGCGGATTCACACCCTCGGATTCACACCTCTGGAGGAGGACAGTTGAGAAGAAGGAAGGCAGTAGCCGCCCTCGGCATCGCCGCCGCGATGGTACTGACGGGCTGCTCCACGAGTGCGAGTGACGGGACCGTCACCCTTCAGATGGTGGAGAGCCTGACGAACCCCGCCCGAACGGAGCTTCTGAAGAAACTCGTCGCGGAATTCCAGAAGGAAAACCCGAAGATCAAGGTCAATCTGATCTCGCCGCCGACCGACCAGGCAGATCAGAAGATCCAGCAGATGCTCCAGTCCGGCAGCGGCGTCGACACCCTCGAAGTACGGGACATCACTGCCGGCCCGTGGTCGACCAACGGCTGGCTCTACGACATGGGCAAGGACCTTCAGGGGTGGGGCGGTTGGAAGGACATGACCGCGAACGCCACCAAGGCCGCCAAGAACGCCAAGGGAAACACGTACTTCGTCCCGTACGGCTTCTACGGACTGAGCCTCTTCTACCGCACCGACCTGATCAAGAAGGCCGGAGCCACCAGTCCGCCCGCCAACTGGGACGAACTGCTGGAGCAGGCCAGCGCGATCCAGGACAAGGGCAAGCGCCAGTACGGCTATGCATTCCGCGGCGGAACCAATGCCAACGGCAATGTGACCGCGGCCATCGAGGCGTATGTCGCCGACAAGGTCGACCGAGCGAACGGGTACAAGCTCACCGACGGCAGCACGATCTTCTCCGCACCGGAGGCTCTCGACGCGCTGAACACCTACTTCAAGCTGTTCAAGCAGGCGTCGCCGCCGTCGTCGGTCGCGTGGGGATACCCCGAGATGGTCGAAGGCTTCTCGAACGGCTCCACCGCCTTCCTGCTGCAGGACCCCGAAGTGATCGCAACGGTGGGGCAGTCGAAGGCGATCAAGAAGGACCAGTGGACCACCGCTCCCCTGCTCGCCGGTCCCGGCGGAAAGGCCGTCCAGCCGCTGGCGACCGCCGGCTGGGGAGTCGCCAAGGGCAGTAAGCACAAGGCGGAGTCCATCAAGTTGATCAAGTTCCTCTCGCAGGGCGAGGCGTCGACCACCTTCAGCAAGGAGAACAGCCTGGTCCCGATCCTCAAGGCGGCGAGCCAGGACGAGTTCTACAAGACCGGTCCGTGGGCCAGCTACGTGACGATGACCGAGAACCCGGACAAGTACATCACCGTCACACAGCCCCGTGACGCGCCCTGGTGGACCGAGTGGTCCCAGAAGGCCGACGCGGAGATCCAGCGGGTGCTGCTCGGCAAGATGACCCCGAAGCAACTGCTCGACAGCTGGGACACGTACTGGACCGAGAAGTGGAAGAGCAAGGGCTGAGGGGAAGGCGGGACGTGACCCGATCGACCTACGAGCAGGTGGAGCGCCCCTCCCTCCAGGGGGGCGCTCGGCCCGCACCGACAACGTCCAGTCAGCGTCGGCGCAAGCCGGCCTTCACCGCACGCCGCGGCCTGGTCATCGCCGCGTACATGGCCCCGGCCGCGGTCTTCGTCGCTGTCTTCATCTACTACCCCATGCTCCGGGGCAGTCAGATGGCCTTCCGCCACTGGAACCTCACAGACCTCACCGACACCTCCTGGGTGGGCTTCGGGAACTTCCAGGCGATCTTCGCGGACCCGGCATGGAGCACCGTGCTCAGCAATACCGCGCTGTGGGTGTTCGCCTCCATCGTTCCCCAGTTCGTGATCGGTTTCGCCATCGCGCTGTGGCTGCGCCGCCGTTTCCGCTTCCGCGGGCTGTACCAGGCACTTGTCTTCTTCCCCTGGGCCATATCCGGATTCCTCATCGGCATCCTGTTCCGCTGGATGTTCAACAGCGAGTTCGGGGTCGTGAACGACCTCCTGGAGAAGGCAGGACTGATCGACGAGCCGATCGCCTGGCTCGCGGATCCGAAGATGGCGATGATCGCCGTCATCGTCACCAATATCTGGTACGGCGTCACATTCTTCTCGATCATGATCCTCGCCGCCCTGCAGTCGATCCCCAACGACCTGTACGAGGCAGCCGAACTCGACGGCGCCGGCAAGGTCCGCACGCTCTTCCAGGTCACCATTCCCTACATCCGGATGACTCTGGCGCTGACCGTGCTGCTCCGGGTGATCTGGATCTTCAACTTCCCCGACATCATCTTCGGGATGACCGGCGGCGGCCCGAACAACGAGACGCACATCGTGACCACATGGATGATCACGATTACCCAGCAGGGCGACTACGGAAAGGCGTCCGCGCTCGGTCTCATCGTCGTCGCGGTGCTGTTGGTCTTCTCGGTCTTCTACCTCCTGGCCACGCGCGAGAAGAAGGGAGCACATTCGTGATCAACAAGGAGTCCGTTCCAGGACGTGTCACCAGAGTCTTCTTCCTCTCGCTCTGGCTGGCCGTCACGGTCTTCCCGCTGTACTGGATCACCATCACGTCGCTGAAGAGCCCCGGCGACATCTTCACGTTCCCGATCGCCTACTGGCCGCAGAACTTCTCCCTGGAGAACTACGCGGGCCTGTTCAGCAATGCGCAGTTCGGTGGCTATCTGACCAACAGTCTGATCGTCGCGACGGCGGCGGGGGTGGTGGCGACCGCGATCTCGATGCTGTCGGCCTATGTGCTCGCCCGTTTCGAGTTCCGCAGCAAGAGCGCGCTGTTGATGGCGGCTCTGATCACGCAGATGATTCCCTCGTTCATCGCGCTGGGACCGCTGTACCTGATGATGACCGAACTGAAACTGGTCGACAACCGGCTCGGTCTCATCCTGGTGTACGTCGGAGTCTGCATCCCCTTCTGCACGGTGATGCTCCGCGGATTCTTCGCGAACATTCCCGACGCGCTGGAGGAGGCCGCCATGATCGACGGCCTCTCGCGGTTCGGGGCGCTTTTCCGGGTACTTCTGCCGGTGATGAAGCCGGGCATCATCGCCGCGTTCATCTTCAACTTCGTGAACTGCTGGAACGAGCTCTTCCTTTCGGTCACGCTCATGAACAGCGACGACAACAAGACCATCCCCACGGCGTTGAACGGCTTCATCTCGAGCTTCAACATCGACTGGGGTTCGATGTCCGCCGCAGCCGTGCTCACGATTGTGCCGACCATGGTGCTCTTCGCCTTCGCCAGCCGCCATATCGTCCAGGGGCTCACCTCGGGTGCGGTCAAGGGGTAGTTGCCGCCGAGTCCGCTTCCGGGCGGTCCTGTTCGAAGACCCAGACAGCCACCTGGGCACGGGAGGTGAAGCCGAGTTTGCTGAGGATGTGCTCGATATGGCCCTCCGCCGTGCGCTGGGCGATCACCAGCGTGGCCGCGATCTCCTTGTTGCTCAGCCCCTGTGCGACCAGACGTGCTATCTCGTTCTCCCGACGCGTGAGCGGGGACGGCCGCTCATCCTCTGCGCTCGGTTCCACCGCAGCCGGGTGCTCCTCGAGCGCATAGCCGAGCACCTCGTGGTAGGAAAGCTGGGAGCCCTTCCGGACGGCGGCACGGAAGGCCGTCGCGCCGAGGGCACGGCTTGTGCGGGACTCGCATTCGTCGTGGTACTTGACGAGGTGCCCGTACCCGGACAGCGGCGCGCCGATCGCCTGCCAGATGGTCCGCAGGCCGCCCAGGAGCCGGGCGGCGCGCTCGTACTGCTCCTCGGTGGCGGCGATCCAGGCCAGCACCTCGAGGTTGACGCCGACCCCCAGCGGATCGTCGAGCGAACGGTTGAAGGCCAGGCTCTCCTTCTCGAGCTCGGCGGCGCGACGGGACTCGCCCTGGCGCCAGACCTCGATACCGAGTGCCATCGTCGTGTAGGCCCTGTGCCAGCCCTCTCCGTAGGCGTCGCACACGCTCAAGGACTCCTCGCCGATGGAGATGGCGCGCGGCGAGTCACCGCGGAACGAGTGGACCATGGAGAGCCGGATCAGCGACAGCGCGAGCCCCACGGGGTCGTCGGTGGCCCGGTGCCGGGCCACCGCCTCCTCGTAGAGCCCGATCGCGGATTCGGCGTCCCCCCGGTACATGGCGATCATGCCGGAGTACAGCGCGGTGTAGCCGGCCACGGACTCGTCCGCGAGGCGTTCCCCGAGCTTCCCGCTCTCCGCGAGCATGGCCGCCGCGGCATCGGTCTCGGACTGGATGACGGCCAGCCAGCTGTTGGTCCACAGCGCTCGGGCCCGGACCCGGCTCGGTTCGGTGCAGACGGCGAGCCCCTCGTCCAGCCAGCGTCGTCCCTCGCCGAGGTAATAACTGGTGATCCAGTGGTAGAGCAGGTCCGAGGCCATGGCCAGACCGGTCTCGGCCTCCCCGGGTTCGGCGAAGCTGAACTCCAGGGCGGTGCGCAGGTTGGTGTGCTCCAGGTGGAGCCGCGCGAACCAGGCGACCTGGGACGGACCGAACAACTCGGCACGCGCATCGCCCGCCAGCCGCCGGTAGTAGTCGCGGTGGCGCCGTTGCACGGGCGCCGTCTCCCCCGCTGCGACGAGCCGCTCCCGGCCGTACTGCCGCAGAGTGTCCAGCAGCCGGTAGCGGACCGTCGAATGGGGCTCCTCCCGCAGCAGGACGGACTTGTCGACCAGTCCGGTCACCACGTCGAGGACCTCTTCGCGGCTGATGCCGTCGCCGGAGCAGACCTCCTCGGCCGCCTCCAGGTCGAATCCGCCGGTGAACACAGAGGCGCGGGACCAGAGAAGCCGCTCCTGGTCGGTGCACAGAACGTAACTCCAGTCGATCAGCGCGCGCAGCGTCCGGTGGCGCGGGAGCACCAACCGCGAACCAGCGGTGAGCAGCTGGAACCGGTCGTCCAGCCGCTCCAGCAGCTGTTGCACGGAAAGGGCCCGCAGCCGCACGACGGCAAGCTCGATTCCCAGCGGGATCCCGTCCAGCTGCCGGCAGATCCCTTCCACCGCTTCGCGGTTGTCCTCGGTGACGGCGAAGCCGGGCAGGACGGCGCCCGCCCTCTCGATGAACAGCCGTACGGCGTCGCACCGGGCCAGCGACGTGATGGACAGCCGTTGGTTCCCGGCGCTCGGCAGGTCCAGCGTCGGCACGGCCAGGGTGTGCTCGTAGGCGACACCCAGCACCTGCCGGCTGGTGGCCAGGATCTTCAGATCGGGGCTGGAGCGCAGCAGGGAATCGGCCAGCACCGCGCACTGCGGCAGCAGATGCTCGCAGTTGTCCAGGATCACCAGCGTGCGCTTGTCCCGGAGGTGGTCGGTGAGGACGTCCAGGGGCTGCCGGGAGGAGTGGTCACGGATCTCCAGCGCTTCGGCCACGGTCTGGGCGAGCAGCTCGGAATTCTCCAGGGCCGCGAGTTCGACCAGCCACACTCCGTCCGGAAACGCCGACCGGACCTCGGCTGCGACACGTGCCGCCAGCCGCGTCTTGCCCACGCCACCCACGCCCGTGAGCGTCACCAGACGCGAGTCGGACAGCCTTCGGCGGACCTCGGCCACTTCGTGCCGACGTCCCACGAAGCTCGTCACCTCGGCGGGCAGCGTGCCCTCCTGCCGACGTGCCGAAGCGCTCGGTGCCACGACAGCCATCGATTCCTCGGATCGGTCCGATCCGCAAAGCACCACACGTTCGCGAACCGGGCCGACGCCATCCAGCCTATTCCTCCGCAGCGGCCCTGGTCCAAGTGGAATCCTGCTCCTCCCGCGGCAGGGTGCAACCATGGTGTTATGTCCGCTCACGGCGCCAACGGCACCGGTCCCCGTCTCCGGCGGGGCACCGCCTTCGGCGACGAGTCCTTGCTGATCGGCCGCCGGCAGCAGCTGGCCGAGGCGAAACGGATGCTGTGGCACTCCCGCCTGGTGACGCTGACCGGTGTGGGTGGCGTGGGCAAGACCAAGCTGGCAGCAGGAGTTGCCGACGAGGTGCGCAGGGCGTTCCCGGACGGCGTATGGCTGGTGGAACTCGGAGCGCTGGAGGACGAGGAACTGCTCCCGCAGACCGTCGCAACGGCACTCGGGCTACGGGACCAGTCGGCCCGACACCCGATGGACCTGCTCTGCGACCACCTGAGCGAAACGCGCTCCCTGATAGTGCTGGACAACTGCGAGCACATCCTGGACAGCTGCGCGGCGCTCACCGACCGCCTGCTGCGCGCGGCTCCCCGGCTGTGTGTGCTGGCCACCAGCCGCCAGCCACTGGGGGTGTACGGCGAGTCCGTCCTCCCGGTGCCCGCACTCACGGTGCCGGAACCCCGTCGAACGCTCCGCTCAGCGACGGCCACGCACTATGCGGCGGTCAGGCTGTTCGAACGGCGCGCGGCGGAGGCGTCGCCGGAGTTCACCCTGGGCCCCGAAAACCTGGAGACGGTCGTCCAGCTCTGCCGGCGCCTGGACGGCATTCCGCTCGCCATCGAACTGGCCACGGCGCGACTGAGGGCGCTCACGCCCGAGGAGATCCTGCGGCGGCTGGACGAGCACCTTGAGCTGTCCGAGGACGGCGCCACCGCGGACCTGCCCCGGCACGGGACCTTGCGTGCGTCGATCGACTGGAGCTTCGGTCTGTGTTCTCCCGCTGAGCAGCGGGTGTGGGCGCGCACGTCGGTCTTCGTCGGCAGCTGCGGGCTGGAGGCGGTCGAAGCGGTCTGCTCGGGTGACGGCATACCCCAGGAACGCATCCTCGACCTGGTGACGGGGCTGGTGGACAAGTCGGTCCTGGTCCGGGAGGAGCAGGGCAGCGAGGTGCGCTTCCGCCTGCTGGAAACGATCCGGCAGTACGGCGCGGAGCGCCTGGCCGAGGCCGGGGAGACGCGGGTCCTGCGGTACCGCCACCGGGACTGGTACCAGCAACTGGTGAACCGCGCGGAGGCGGACTGGCTGAGCCCGCGCCAGGAGACCTGGCTCGCCCGGCTGCAGAGCGAGCACGCCAACCTGCGCACCGCCCTGGATTTCTGTCTCACTGAGCCCGGCCAGGCACAGGCGGGGCTGGAGATCGCGGCGTCGCTGTGGTTCCACTGGCTGTGCAGCGGGTTCCTCGGCGAGGGCCGCCACTGGCTCGGCAGGGCGCTGGCCCTCGCGCCCCAGGACACGGTGGCCCGCGGCAAGGCGCTGTGGGTGGACGGCTGGCTGTCGGTGCTCCGGGGCGACACGGCTTCCGCGCTGCCGCAGCTGGAGGAGTGCCGGGCGCTCGCGCTCCGGCTCCACGACGGTCCCACCCTGGTCCACGCCAAGCAGTTCCTGGGCGGACGCGCGCTGTACGAGGGCGACTTCCCCAGGGCCATCGGTCTTCTGGAGGAAGCCGTGGAGGGCCACCGCGCGACCGGCGATCGCAATGGCCTGATGACCGCCCTCTATCAGCTCACCATGGCCTGCGCCATGTCCGGCGATCCCCGGGCCGCGGATTTCGGGAAGGACTGCCTGGACCTGTGCAATGAGGCGCACGCTCCCTGGTCCCGCTCCTATGCTCTGTGGGCGCTCGGCCTCCACCTCTGGCGGCAGGGCGAGCCACTCCGTGCGGCAGAACTCCTCCGCGATGCCCTCAAGACCCGCCGGGTCGTCGGCGACGGGTGGGGAATCGCCCTGTGCCTGGAGGCGCTGGCCTGGACCGCCGCCTCGGCCGGCGAGGCCGAGCGCGGTGCCCGGCTGCTGGGCGCGGCAGAGGTCGAATGGCGTTCCACGGGGATCTCGCAGTCCGGCTTCCGGCACCTGGCCGCGGGACACAAGAGGACCGAATCCCGTCTCCGCACCGAGCTCGGCGAGCGCAGATACGCCGCGGCAATACGGCGCGGAGCGCGGATGGGACGCGACGGGGCGGCCGACTGGGCCCTGTATGCGGGGACGGGGTCGCACGCCGAGCGATGACGCCGTCACCCTCCGAAGCCCGTCGGGTGCGCGGCGGATGGTTTCAGGTACCAATCCGGGGATTTACCCCCTCCCCGTCACGCTCGCCGTCGGCACAGGATGGTCGGGTCATACGAGATCCGCCCCCGTCCGGGGGCGGAGAATCGAAGGTCCGAGCCATGTGCCAGCACCAGCCGTCCTGTCCCTCCTCAACCGCGCCCGACCGTGACGCCGCCCGCCTCGTGGCCTACCACCCCGAGCAGGGCTGGGGCCTCCTCTGCAACGGAGTGACAGTCTTCGAGGACATGGGTGAGCTACTGCCCGACGGCAGCTCCGCGTCAGGCGTTCAGGCGCTGGAGGGCAGGACGGTATGAAACCGTTCACCGCGCCCAAGCCCCCGCCCGCGGCTGTGTCGGTGCAGTCGGCCGGGCTCGGCGCCGCCCGGGACGAGCCGGCCCGTACAAGCTCCTGGCTCCTGCCCCCCGAACCGTCATCCGTGCGTGAAGCACGGCGACTCGCCCGCGCCCAGCTGACTCACTGGGCGCTCCACGAGCAGATCGACGATACGGAGCTGCTCGTCAGCGAGCTGGTCACGAACGCCATGCGCCACGCGTGGGGGCCGATCCGGCTCACCTTCTCGCTGACCTCCCGGGACGGCGGGCTGCGTTGCGAGATCGAGGACGCGAACCCGGCCGGCCCCCTGAGGCGCCAGGCCCGCGAGCACGACGAGGCGGGGCGGGGGATGCATCTGCTGAGCCTGCTGTCCCGCTGCTGGGGCAGCCACCGCACACGCGCGGGAAAGGTGGTGTGGTTCGAACTTCATGTCTGCGCCGGCCCCGCATAGCGGGCTGGGCCCGACGACGGAAGGAGGACCTATCGACGCGGCAACACGCACACAACAAGATGGCCATCGAAATGGGCCCAGGGGCCAGGGAGACGAGATCCATCGCAGCCTCCCGCCCCTGGGCCTGACCATCACCCCGACGACCGCTTTCAACGAACGGGGGGCATACCCGGCTGCACAGCACACAGATCGCAGTGACCAAGCGGAATGACCTTCTGACAGAAGGTGACCACGTCGGTTCCGCTCGCCCATGTCGGCGCCTCGGATAGGCTGATGTGTTAGCAATTGCACCCGAAGACCGCTGCGCCCAGAGTCGCTGTGGCGAAGACGCCGCATCGACAATGCGTCGGCAGCGCTCGGCCGGCAGCCAGGGTGTGGTCGGCAGGCAGAGGCCCCCACGCCCCGGGGTGAGGTCATTGCGTTGGACATGCACGAGTCGACGAGCCACGCGCCGGATCACCCCCTGACCGCGATCGGGTACGCGGGGGTGCTTCGCGACCTGCTTCCGATCGCGCTGTGGAGGGCCGATGCGGAAGGGCGCATCGCCGAGTGGTCGCTCGCCGCTCAGGACCTGCTCGGCTACACACCGGAGCAGCTGCTGGGCCGGTCCGGGATCCCGATGCTGGTCCCCAAGCCCAACTGGGAGCTGGCCGAGCAGCTGACGCGGAAGGTTGCGGCGGGTGAGGCGATTGTCGCGACTCTCCCGGTGCGCCATCGCGACGGGCACCTGGTGCCGATGGAGATGTGGATCTGCCCGGCTGTGGACCGGCAGGGCGGAACCGGCGTCCTGGTCATCGCCGTGGAGACCTCCGCGGTTCTGCGGATGCGGGATTCACTGGCGGCCCTGGAAGGTCTGTTCACCCAGTCCCCCATCGGTCTGGCCATCCTCGGCCCCGATCTGCGCTTTCTGCGGGTCAACAACGCGCTGGCACGGATGAACGGCGTCTCCGCGGCCGAGCACCTCGGCAAACGCCCGGCCGAGGTCGCGCCGGACGTCAACGCCGCGGCACTCGAGACGGTGATGCGGCAGTCCCTGGATCTCGGCGAGGCGGTGGTCGACGTACGCCGCACCGGTCGCACCGCAGCCGATCCCGACCACGACCGGACCTGGTCCTGCTCCTATGCTCCGCTGCTCGACAACGCCGGCCACAGGCTCGGACTGATCGCGTCCCTGATCGACATCACCGCCAGCCAGCAGGCACACATCGACGCCGACCGGGCGCGCCACCGCTTCGCGCTGCTGGCCGAGGCCGGCACGCGGATAGGGACCACCTTGGATCTGCGGCAGACCTCCGAAGAGGTGGTGCAGCTGCTGGTGCCCCAGCTCGCCGACTCGGCCGACGTACAACTGCTGGCAGAGGTGATCGACCCCGATGAGGCGGCCGCATCCACCCACGGCGTGGTGCGTCGTATGGCGGCCTCCTTCCCGGACCCGGCCGCGCCCACCGAGCATCTGGCGGTGGGCATGACCTTCCAGGTCCCGCTCGGCTCGGTGTACGAGCAGATCATCGCCGACGGCCGCCCCATGAACCTCTATCTGTCCGACATCCCGGCACTGATCAGCGATCCGGACGCCGAGCGGCTGCGTTCGTACCTCACTGCCAATGTGGGCTCAGCGCGACTGGTGCCCCTGGTCGCCCGCGGCACAGTGCTCGGCGCCGTGGTGGTGACGCGTATCCGCGGCCGCGAGCCGTTCGACGAGCAGGACTGCGTGCTCATCGACGAGCTGGTCGCCCGAGCGGCGCTGAACATCGACAACGCGCGCATGTTCACCAGCCAGCGTGCCGCGGCCCTCACCCTGCAGCGCAGCCTGACGAACAGCTCGCTGCCCGACGTGCGGAACCTGGACCTCACCGGGCGCTACCTCCCCGCCAGCGACCACGAGGTCGGTGGCGACTGGTACGACGTCATCCCCCTGCCCGACAGCAGGACCGGGCTGGTCATCGGCGACGTCATGGGACATGGAATCCACGCGGCGGCCGTCATGGGACAGCTGCGCACGGCGGTGCGCACGCTGGCGCGGCTCGACATCCCCCCGGCTCAGATGCTGCGCTCGCTGGATCTTGTCGTGGCCGACCTGGGCGAGAACGAGATGGCGACGTGCATCTACGCAGTGCACGACCCGGCTGCCGGCGGCTGCCTGATCGCCAGGGCCGGCCATCCGCCCCCGGCCGTGGCAGACGGCCGGGGGGCGATCGCATTCCTCGACGGCCCCCCGGGTACTCCTCTGGGAGCGGGCGGGCAGGACTTCCAGACCGAGCACGTACCGCTGCCCCCCGGAAGTCTGCTGGTGCTCTACACCGACGGACTCATCGAGGCCCGCGACAGAGACATCGACCAGGGGATGCAACAGCTCGCCCAGGCGCTGCGACACCTCGACCACCCGTTGAAGGAGATCTGCGACCGCATTCTCGGCCGTCTGCTGCCCTCCACGGCCCAGGACGATGTGGCGGTGCTCCTCGCCAGAACCCGTTGTCCTCCGGACAGGACCTGGACGAGGGGGTGGTAGCGGACGAGGGGTGGTAGCGACAGAGCAGTGCTGCTCATCACACTCAGGCCCGAATACCGACATGCTGGTCAATGCCGAAGGATCCTGTGGAGAATCCTGGCAGGCTCAACGAGGAGACCGGGGCCCTTCCGGCCGAAGGAGGAGAAGACCCTGGACGGCGACGAACGTCGGCGTGCAATTCTCACCGTCGCGCGACGCGACGGTTCTGTGGAAGTCGCCGCCCTCGCCACGGAGTTGGCGGTGTCCCTGGAGACCGTCCGGCGCGATCTGCGGATGCTCGAGGAAAGCGGTCTCGTCCGGCGCAGGCACGGCGGGGCCTACCCCGTCGAGAGCGCCGGATTCGAGACGACACTCGCCTCCCGCACCACCCGGCACGTACCGCAGAAGGCCCGCATCGCCGCGGCAGCCGTCGAGTTGCTCGGGGACGCGGAGACCGTCTTCGTCGACGAGGGCTACACCCCACAGCTGATCGCCGAGGCGCTGCCCGAGGACCGGCCACTGACCGTCGTCACCGCATCGCTGACCAGCGCGGGCCTGCTGGCCTCTCGGGAAAACACCCAGGTACTCCTGCTGGGCGGCCGGGTGCGCGGCAACACGCTGGCCACTGTGGACCATTGGGTGACCGACATGCTGGCCGGCCTGGTCATCGATCTTGCCTATGTCGGGGCCAACGGCATCTCCCGTGAGTACGGGCTGACCACCCCCGATCCGGCAGTCGGCCATGTCAAGGCGCAGGCCATGAAGTCGGCCCGGCGGCGGATCTTCTCGGGGATCCACACCAAGTTCGGCGCGGTGAGTTTCAGCCGGTTCGCCGAAGTACGGGAGTTCGAGGCCATCATCACCGACAGCTCGCTCACCGCTGTGGAGGCCCAGCGCTATGCACTGCTGGGCCCCCAGGTCCTGCGGGTGTGACCCGTGCGCTCAGCCTGAGCTGCCCACCGGGTGGGGTGGCAGATCCTGCGGCATCAGCGTCCGCAGGTCGTCCACGCTGCGAGGTACAGGACGCCGCGGCATTTCGGGCCCGGCCACCGGCTGGTCCTGATGGCGAACGCCTCGACCGTCTGAAACCCCGGCTCACCGCTGTCCGCGCGGGACGGCCAGGTCGGTCAGCAGTGCGGCGCCCGGCGCGAGGTCCGACCAGGTGCCCTGCCAGGTCAGCACAGCGACGGCGGAGGTCGGGAACTTGCTCCGTACGCGCTGCAGTGTGTCGCCGAGCGCCTCGCCGGCAAGCAGCAGGATCAGGTCCTCCAGCCCGGGGTTGTGTCCGATCAGCAGCAACGTCCAGACGTCGTCAGGCACTTCGCGTACGACATCGAGCAGTTCCTCGGCGTCCGCGGCATAGACGCGCGGCTCGTAACGGACCGGTGGACCACTGCCCAGTTCCGTGGCGGCCAGTTCCCAGGTCTGGCGGGTACGAAGGGAGGTGGAGCACAGGACGAGATCGGGCTCGCAGTCGGCCGCTGCCAGCCAGTGGCCGGCGGTGGGGGCGTCACTCAGACCGCGCGCCGCGAGGGGACGGACATGGTCGGCAACGCCCTCGGGCCGGGCGGACTTGGCGTGCCGCAGCACGACCAGCCGCCGCAGCGGGCTCATGCCGGCGCTCCGGCGGGGTGCGGGCGGCCGATCGCGCGGGCGAGTTCCAGGCCGAGGACGCGGTCCAGGTGGGCGAAGGTCTCGAACTTCGCTCCGGCCGGCACGTCCGTGGCCGTCTCCAGATCCCGCAGCAGCGCGAGTACGTCGGGGGTGGCCAGCCTGTCCTCCAGTGCGCTGCGGACCGGGCTCACATGGTCGCCGGGCATCGGCTTCGAGGGCTGCTCGGCCCAGTCGGCCACGGCGCGCCGCCATCGAGCCAGCGTGCGGCGGGCCTCGTCGAGCGCTTCGGGGCGCAGCGCGGCCGGCTCGTAGTGGGCGTGAGAGAGCAGCAGCAGGCGCACGGCGAGCAGGTCCTGCTCCTCAAGTCCCGCCAGGGATACGGAGGTACGTGCCTCTGCGATCTGGACGGAGGCACCACCTCCGCCCTCGTATGCGCGGTGGGTGAGGTGTACGCCGGGTGGGCCGCCGAGCACGTCGGCGATCTGGTCCGCGGTCCCGTGGGCGTCGGCCGGCCGGATACCGGCAGCGGCGGCGAAGGGGACCCTCGGGCCGGTCCACCCCATCAGGACCTGTCTGCCGCGCACCTCGACGACGCGCGCCAGTACGTCGGCGACCAGCAGTACCCGCAGGCCGGTGAGGCCGCCGGGCTCGCCGGGCGGTGGCACGTGGGCGCAGATCCGCAGCGGCCCACGGCCTGCCAGTTCGTCAACGATGCGCAGCACACCGTCGAGCCTAGGCGCCCCGACCCCGACTCCGCATCGGGAAGGACATCGGGACAGGCGCCGGCTCGGGCCGGGCAGCGTGTTCCAGCGGCCACGGAGCCGGACCCCCAGCGACCCTTTTACGGATGCAAACCAGGCCCTCGCCTGGGGCACTTGCTGCCGAAGCACATTCACCCTTTCGGCCGATCAGGGTATGGTGCGAGGTGAGTCCAGTTTCCAAACTCACACCATTAGGGGCGGCGACATGAGCATGACGACTGCGGGCACTACGGTCAGCGTCGGTCGTTCGTGGTGGTCGTGGGCCGGCGTCCACGGCGGGTATCTGGCGGCGCAGGGCCTGGCCGGAATGCGCACCCTGCTCGGCGAGGCACCCGTGCCGCGGACGCTCACCACCCACTTCCTGGCGCCGGTCGACGACCGTCCCCTCCGGGTGGGGGCCACGGTCGAGCGTGCCGGGCGCGGCACCTCGTTTGCGTCCTTCACCGCCGAGCAGGGTGGCGCCATGGTGCTGCGGGGCTCAGCGGTGTTCGGCACACCGCACCGCGGCCCCGGTTACGACGGCAGCGAGGCCCCCGGCGTGCCCGGAGCCGAGGACTGCGAGGCGCTGGAGCTGCCGGAGCGACTGGCCGCGTTCGCGCGGCATCTCGAAATACGTCCGGCGACGCCGGCCCGGCCGCTCGGCGGAGGCGACCGCGCCGAACTGACGGCCTGGATACGTTTCACCGACGGGCGCAGCCTGGACGCCGAGGCCGTCGTCATCCTGGCGGATGCCCTGCCCCCTGCGCTCTTCGCGCGCTGGACCGCGCCGCGGCCCGTTCCCTCGGCCGAACTGACCGTCCACTACGGCGACGCCCTGGACCACGGGCCCGTGGGCGGATGGGCGCTGGTCCGTATCCGTACCGACCACGCGGGAAGCGGCTGGGCGGTCGACGACAGCACGGTATGGGCGGCGGACGGCCGACTGCTCGGCTCCGGTCGTCAGGCCCGGCGCATCCTGGCTCCGTTGACGTGATCACCGTACGCCGCCCACCTTCTGGGCATGGTCCTCCGGACTGTGGCGACCGGTTATCGCCACTACCCTTGGGGCAGACCGCGATCATCTTCGACGTTCAGCGCAGCCTCTGCTTGCGCGAGCGCCTCCGCGTGGCCGAACAGGCCGGGCAAACCGCCCGAGTGCAGGAAGACCGTGCGCTGCCCGCGGACGATGTCGCCGTCCTGGACCGCCGCGATCAGGCCGGCCATCGCACGACCGGTGTAGACCGGGTCGAGAACGATGCCCTCGGTACGGGCGGTCTGGATCAGGGCGGCCATGACGGGCTCGGTCAACGCGCCGTAGCCGTCGCCGACCTGGTCGAGCCGGAGTCTCAACGTCTCCGGCGCGCCGGGCGAGCCGGACAGGCCGGCGGCCAGCTCTGACACGGTCCGGGCGGGGTCGGTGACGGCGCCGCAGTGGACACCGAGCACCCGATCCGCTCCCAGCTGGTCGACGAGGCCGGCCATGGTCCCCCCGGAGCCGACCGCGACGACAACGGTCGCCACATCGTGGGCCTGGGCGAGGAGTTCACGCCCGCACTCGACATAGCCGCGCGCGCCGACCACGCTGGAACCGCCGAAGGGGATCACGACCGGGACAGCGCCCCGTAGCTGTAGCTGCGCGGCCACCTGCTCGGCGGTGAAGTGAAGAGCCTCTTTGTCGTCGCCACCGGCCCATACGACGGTGGCGCCGAAGAGTCCGTCGAGTGCGAGATTGCCCGAGGCCGACGATCCGGGTGCGCCGGCGAGTACGAGGACCACATCGAGCCCCAGCCGGGCGCCGGCGGCCGCGGTCAGCCGCGCGTGGTTGCTCTGCGGCGCTCCGACCGTCACCAGGACGGTGGCGCCGTCGGCCAGCGCCGCACCGCAGAGCCACTCAAGCTTGCGCACCTTGTTTCCGCCGCCGCCGAGGCCGGTGAGGTCGTCGCGTTTGACCCACAGGTCGTCCGATCCGAGCCCGAGCGCACGGGCCAGCCGTGGCATGGGTTCGAGCGGGGTCGGCCAGGTGCCGAGCGATGCTCGCTGCGGGGTACTGCTGTCGTGCGGGGTCATCGTCACCACTCGTGTCCACCAGGCCGTCGTCGGGGTTCCGGCCATCTTGCCGTGAGGCAGGCGGATGGCGTGCCATGACACTGCCCGGCCGGGTGCGAGTCCGGCGATACAGCCGGCGAGCGCTCCTCGAAACACGCCGCCAAGACCGCGCGCCCGCATGCCCGCGAGGCCGTAGCGTCAGAAGTCGGCGAGGCCGTGCCGTCGACGACCACCGCCTGACGTGATCAAGGCCGTATCAACGGGTGGAGAACAAACGCTCTCCGCGATTCGCGAAAGGAAAAGCACGATGCCGTTCATCACCGTCGGCTCCGAGAACACCACGAGCATCGAGCTCTACTACGAGGACCACGGAACCGGGCAGCCGGTCGTCCTCATCCACGGCTACCCGCTCGACGGGCACTCGTGGGAGAAGCAGAGCGCCGCCCTGCTCGACGCCGGCTACCGGGTCATCACCTACGACCGCAGAGGGTTCGGCCGCTCCAGCCTGCCCACCACCGGATACGACTACGACACCTTCGCAGCGGACCTCAAGGTCGTCCTCGACACGCTCGACCTCACGAACGTCGTCCTCGTCGGCTTCTCGATGGGCACCGGCGAAGTAGGCCGCTACCTCGGTACGTACGGTTCACAGCGAGTCGCGAAGGCAGCCTTCCTCGCCTCCCTGGAACCCTTCCTGCTCAAGACGGACGACAACCCGACCGGTGTACCGCAGGAAGTGTTCGACGGCATCATCGCCGCGGTCAAGGCCGACCGCTATGCCTACTTCACGGACTTCTACAAGAACTTCTACAACACCGACGACACCCTCGGAAGTCGCTTGTCCGAAGAGGCCCTGCGCAACAGCTGGAACGTCGCGGCGGGATCGTCCTGGTTCGCCTCCAGCGCCGCCGTGCCGACCTGGATCACGGACTTCCGCGGCGACATCCCGAAGATCGACGTGCCGGCGCTCATCCTGCACGGCACGGCCGACAACATCCTGCCCATCGACGCGACGGGCCGCCCCTTCCACAAGGCCCTTCCCCAGGCGTCCTACGTCGAAGTCGAAGGCGCACCGCACGGCCTGCTGTGGACGCACGGCGAGGAGGTCAACCAGGCACTGCTCACGTTCCTCGCCGAGTGAGCATCGCCGCCCGCACCGAACCCTCCGCCTCAGCGGCTGCCCAAGTGCTGGACGAGCTCCTTCCCGCGGACGAGTATGAGGCCCTGCTCAGTAAGCTCACGCAGATGTCCGCGCCGCCCGCGAGTCGTACGGCGGCGCGGACCGCCGCGAACGCGGATGCGATACGTCCCCCGGGGATGTGCCCGTCCTGTCCGCGCAGTTGGACCTTGCCCGCCCTCAGGAGGAGAACCAGCAGCCGTGACCGCACACGACAAAGCCATCGGCTCCCACGGCGAGCGCATGATGCAGAAGCAGTTCGGCACCTCCGACCGCGCGGCCGACTTCTACGACCGGCAGATGCATGACTTCCTCACGCCCTCCATGCGGGAGTTCATAGCCCAGCAGACCATGATGTTCCTGGCCACGGCCGACGCTCACGGTTCCTGCGACTCCACCTTTCGCGCCGGCCCGCCCGGATTCGTCACCGTGCTGGACGACCGCACGCTGACCTACCCCGAGTACCGCGGCAACGGCGTACTGGCCAGCGTCGGAAACCTCACCGAGAATCCCCGTCTCGGCCTGCTCTTCATGGACTTCACCAGAGACCACATCGGCCTGCACATCAACGGGTCGGCCCGGCTGCGCACCGATGACGAGCAGCGTGCCGAGTATCCCCGCCTGCCGAGTGACGCCGCACCCGGGCGGCAGCCGCAGCTGTGGATACACGTGACGGTCGACGAGGCGTATGTCCACTGCTCCAAGCACATCCCGCACCTGGAACCCGCCCCGCGGCCGCGCGCCTCGGACGTGCATCGCCCCAAGGACGCGGCGTACTTCACCGAACGAGAGCCCGCTTGCCAAGGAGCGTTTCCCAGCAGCAATGCGTGACGCGTGGGCGGCGCACGCCGGGCGGCGTCCACCCGCTATTGCGGGCGGGGTGGCAGACCCGGAGGCACGACCCACGTCGAGGGGGAACGTTTTCTCTCCTCGGACGCGAGGGTGGCGCGGGTGTCAGCTTCCCGCAGCTGCGCACACCATGTGCAGCTGTCTTCGCCATGCATGCGAGACGACAGCCAGTACGCGCCCGTGAGCCGCGCATCGGGGACCGGGATCGGATCGTTGTCGTAAACCTCCATGTCACGCCCAACGACGCAGCACGGCCAACGGAACTGCGATCCGGGGTCATGTAATTGAACCGTCACTCAGCAAGTGCCCTCGGCAGCTCTCAACTGAGACATCCGCCAATCAGCTCAACCTGTCATCACACCTGACGGCGACAGAGTGATGCGTGGTGTGCTCGTGATCGGTGAGGACTTCGTGGATCACGTGTCGGGCGATGGCCGCCATCACCGGGTTCGTCTCCCGGTAGTACGAGAGTTCCATGAGCGCGATCGACAGTGCCCAGCCGCGGCCTCGGGCCCAGGTCGCGTCGTCACTCCCGAGCGCGGCGCGGAAGACGCCCCTCGCGTCGTCGGTCAGCAGGCTCCCCACTCGAGCCGTTGTCGCTTCGTCGCTCGCCCTGCCGAACGCACCGATCGAGGCATGAAAATGCAGGACGGGACATCCCTGCCGCTTGAGCGAGCAGGTCCATGGAGGTGCGGCGGTAGCCGAAGCGCCCGTCACCGCCTTCTTCGGATGAGGATGACCAGCAGCGCGACAAGAGCGGCCACGACGAGAGCTCCCGCCGCGCGCTTGGCGAGCGGGAGGCCCGCCGTGTGCAAGAGGTCGATCGGCTCCGCCTCCTGTGTTCCGGTGCTCGCGACGGCCTCGGGCTCCGTCTCGGCGGGCGCGCCCGCAGCCGGTTCCGTGTCGGCCAGTTGCCGGGAGAGGCAGTCCGCGAAGCGGCCGATGAGCTTGTCGCCCACTTCGGCCATGACCCCGCGGCCGAACTGGGCCGGCCGGCCGGTGATTGTCAGATCGGTGAGGACGATGACAGACGTGGCACCGTCGCGATCGGCCAGCGTTGCGGTCACGGTGGCGCTTGCCGTGCCTTGGCCGCGGACATCCTTGCCCTGGGCGGCAAGGACAATCCGGTGTGCCGACTCGTCCTTCTCCCGGAAGGTCGCGGTGCCGCGGTAGGTCACCGTGATCGGGCCGACCCTCACCTTCACGGCTCCCTCGACCGTCTCGCCGTCGAAGCCCTCCACGGTGGCGCCCGGCATGCACGGGGCGACCCGCTCGATGTCCAGAAGCGCCGGCCACGCCTCGTCGACCGGGACAGGGACGGTGAACGAGTGGTGCAGCTCCATGGTCTCCTCCTCACACCGGCTTCAGATGCGGACTGTGGATCGCTCCGGCGGTCTGGGCCAGCGGGCTGCCGCTGCCGCCCCACCGCAGAGCGACGATTTCCGCGGCGATCGAGACGGCCACCTCCGCGGGCGTACGGGCACCGAGGTCGAGACCGATGGGCGAGCGCAGGCGCGCCAGTTCCGTCTCGCCGATGCCTGCCTCCCGCAGCCGCGCCAGGCGGTCCTCGTGCGTGCGACGGCTGCCCATCACGCCGATGTACACGGCCGGGGAGTCCAGCGCCACCTCGAGCAGCGGAACGTCGAACTTCGGGTCGTGGGTGAGCACACACATCACGGTCCGCTCATCCACCTCCGTGCCGCGCAGATACTTGTGCGGCCAGTCGACCACCACCTCCACCCCGTCCGGGAACCGGCGGGGGTCGGCGAAGACCGGACGTGCGTCGCACACTGTCACCCGGTAGCCGAGGAACGCGCCGATCCGGGCCACCGCGGCAGCGAAGTCGATCGCGCCGAAGACCAGCATCCGCGGCGGCGGCGCGAAGGACTGCAGGAATACGGTGACGTCGTCCTCGCGCCGCTCTCCGTGCGGCCCGTAGTGCCGCCGTCCCGTCGCCCCTTGCGCCAGTTCCCCGCGCGCGTCGGCGGTGACCGCCGCGTCGAGGCCGCTCGATCCCAGGGAGCCGGACACCGTGTCCGGCCATACGGCGAGCGTGGCGCCCCGCGGGGCAGGCCCGTCGATCACCGTCGCCGCCACCACCGGCCGGTGCTCGGCGACCGAATCGGCCACCTCGGCGAAGGAGGTGTCGGCCTCGGGCGACACAGAGCGTACGAGGACAGTGATCTCACCGCCGCAGGTGAGCCCGACGGCGAACGCGTCCTCGTCGCTGAAGCCGAAAGTCTGCAGCTGCGCCTGACCGGTCTCCACGACCTCCTTGGCCAGTTCGAAGACCGCCCCCTCCACACAACCGCCGGAGACGCTGCCGACGACTGCGTCGTCCGGCCCCACCGCCATCGCCGCCCCGGGGCCGCGTGGCGCGCTGCGGCTGACCGCGACAACGGTGGCCAGCCCGAACGGCGTTCCGGATGCGTACCAGCGGCTCAGCACAGGGAAGATCTCACGCATCGAACGCACCGCCTCTCACTACTGCTGCCAGGCGCTCCAGGGCACCCAGGCTGTGCCCCTCGACAAACGCGTCCACGCTGGGCAGCGCCGCCGCCATACCGGCCGCAAGCGGCGCGTAACCCGGGCGCGCCTTGCGCGGGTTGGCCCACACCACCCGGTGCGCAAGGCGGTGCAGGCGCCGCATCTGAGCCGCGAGCAGCGCCGGGTCGCCACGCTCCCACCCGTCGGAGAGCAGCACGACCACCGCTCCGCGCGCGACGCCGCGCTGCCCCCACCGGTCGAGGAAGGCGCGGAGCATCTCGCCGAGCCGGGTGCCTCCGCTCCAGTCGGGAACCGCCGACGCGACAGCGGCCAGCGCCATGTCCGGATCGCGATGGGCCATTTCCCGGGTCACCCGGGTCAGGCGGGTGCCGATGGTGAACACCTCGGTCGGGGCAGGAGACTTCGGCCCGTGTGTGGCGGCGTGCGCGAAGCGCAGCAGGGCGTCCGAGTACGGAGCCATCGAGCCGCTCACGTCCAGCAGCAGTACGACACGGCGCGGCTTGGCGGCGGGGGCACGGTAGCGCAGCCGGGCCGGCTCCCCGCCACGGTGCAGCAGTTCACGTACAGTGCGCCTGGGATCGACGCCGCCGCGGCGGGCCGGCCGCAGACGCGGAGTGCGGCGTGGCTCCCCGCTCAACGAGAACGCCGCGAGCAGGGACCGCAGTTGAGCCCGCTCGGCGGCGGACAACTCGGCCATGTCGCGGTGGCGCAGGACCTCCGCGGAACTCGCCAGAGCGGCCGCCGGCTGCGCCGTGCCGCCATCTCCTTCCGTTCCGGCAGCCAGGGCGGCGTCGGCGGCCCCCAGGCGGAACTGTGGCACGGGGGCCGGGATCCGACGCACCCGGTCGCCTCGGTGCGGTCGCTGCGCGAAGTACGCGGCGAAGACGCGGTCGTACCGTTCCAGGTCGTCCTGGCTGCCGCAGAGGGTGAGCCTGCCCGCCCAATAGACGTCGGAGCGCAGCTCGGATCCGAGGATGGCCAGCGCACCCAGGAAGGTCTGCATGCGGTCCGGCCCGGTGGCCACACCGGCCGCGCGCAGTGCCCGGACGAATCCGACCAGGACCGCGATCGCGTCCACCGCTGGTGCTGCCGGCATGGTGGTCACACTCCTCGCGCCACGAGGACCGCGGACAGATCGAGGGACCGGGCCCGTTCCGCGTCCTCGCGGTATTTCAGTACCGAGCCAAGCGTGGCGAACGCCAGCTCCGCATCGAGTTCTGTCGCGCCGAGTGCGTCGAGGGCCTCGGCCCAGTCGATGGTCTCGGCCACTCCGGGTGGCTTGAGCAGATCCTGGTTGCGCAGTGTCTGTACGACGGCGGTCACCTGAGCGGCGAGCCGTTCGGTCACCTGGGGCTGCCGTCTGCGGACGATGGCGAGTTCGCGTTCGAAGCCGGGGTGGTCGAACCAGTGGTACAGGCAGCGCCGTTTCAGCGCATCGTGGACGTCCCGGGTGCGGTTCGAGGTGAGTACCACTGTGGGCGGCGACGAGGTTCCAAGAGTGCCCAGCTCGGGGACGGTGACGCTGTACTCGGAGAGCAGTTCCAGCAGAAAGGCCTCGAACTCGTCGTCGGCCCGGTCGACTTCATCGACAAGGAGCACGCAAGGCTGCGTCTCCAGCGCCTGCAGCAGCGGACGCGCAATGAGGAAGCGCCTGTCGTACAACTCGCTCTCCAGCCGGTCGGCATCGGTGACGCCGGCGGCTTCGGCGGCCCGCAGATGCAGCAGCTGGCGCGGAAAGTCCCAGTCGTACAGGGCCTGGGAGGCGTCGATGCCCTCGTAGCACTGGAGACGGATCAGGGGTGCGTCGAGGACCTGTGCAAGGGCGGAGGCGAGCGCGGTCTTGCCCGTGCCCGCGTCGCCCTCGCAGAAGATCGGCCGGTGCAGTTTCAGGGCCAGGAAGCAGGCGATCGCGAGACCGTCGTCGACGAGATAGCCGGTCTTCTCCAGTCGAGCTCGCAGCTCGTCCGGCCCGTGTGTCACACCCTCACTCCATCCCGGCCGCAGCCAGCACCGCTCGCCGGGTGAGCACGCGCGCGAGGTGTTCGCGGTACTCGGGCGAGGCCGACAGGTCGGACGCCGGGTGGGTGCCCTCCGCTGCCGCTTCGGCAGCCCGCGCCACCACTGCCGGGTCGGCGTCCGCCCCGGCGAGCGCCTCTTCGGTGGCGGTCGCGCGCAGGGGCGTCGTCCCCATGTTGGTCAGGGCGACCCGGGATTCGACGAGGTGGCCGTCGTCGCGCCGCACCATCGCTGCCACGCCGACGATCGCCCAGGCCTGTGCGACCTGATTGAACTTCTCGTAGTGGAAACCCCAGTTGTCGCTCAGTGGAATCCGGACCTCGACCAGCACTTCGTCCGGCTGCAGCGCTGTTTGCAGGTAGTCGGTGAAGAATTCGCGGGCCGGGATGCTGCGCCGGCCCTGCGGACCCATGGCGGTCACCTCGCCGTCCAGGGCGAGCAGCACCGCCGGTAGGTCCCCTGCGGGATCGGCGTGGGAGAGCGAGCCGCCGAGCGTGCCGCGATGGCGTACGGAGGGGTCGGCGACCGTCTCGGTGGCCGCGGCCAGCAGCCCTGCGTGGCGTCGCACCAGCGGGTCGTGGATGACATCGTGATGGGTCGTCATGGACCCGATCACGAGTGCGTCGGCGTCTTTGCGGACACCGCGCAGCTCCGGGATCCGGCCGACGTCGACCAGCAGTTCGGGGAAGGCGAGCCGCAGCCGCAGGATGGGGATCAGGCTCTGCCCGCCGGCCAGGACCTTCGCCTCCTCGCCGCTGTCCACCAGGGCGCGTACCGCTTCGTCGATCGTCTTGGGCCGTACGTAGTCGAATGCCGCGGGAATCATGCTGTTCCCTCCTCGGCCCGGGCCGCCGTGACGGCCTGCCAGATGCGCTGGGGCGTGCACGGCATCGCGACGTCCTTCACGCCCATCGGGCGCAGTGCGTCTACGACCGCGTTGACCACGGCCGGTGTAGAGGCGATCGTCCCGGTCTCGCCGACACCCTTGACGCCGAGCGCGTTGGAGGTCGCCGGGGTCTCGGTGCGGTCGGTGATGAAGTCGGGCAGGTCCACCGCGGAGGGCACCAGATAGTCCGCCATGGTGCCGGACACCAGATTGCCCTCGGTGTCGTACACCGCTTCCTCGTAGAGCGCCTGGGAAATTCCCTGCGCGACGCCACCGTGGATCTGCCCCTGGACGATCATGGGGTTGATGACCTTGCCGACGTCGTCGACGCAGACGTAGCTGCGGATCCGGGCACGACCGGTCTCGGTGTCGACCTCGATCGCGCACAGGTGGGTGCCGAACGGGAACGAGAAGGTGTCCGGGTCGACCAAGTGCTCGGCATTGATCGTCGGTTCCATTCCGTCGGGCAGGTCGTGGGAGGAGAACGTCGCGAAGGCCACTTCCTGGATGGTCTTCGTCGCCTCTGGCGATCCCTTCACCGAGAAGGTCCCGTTGGAGAACTCCAGGTCGGCTTCGCTCGCTTCCAGCAGATGCGCGGCGACCTTGCGCGCCTTGGCCACCACCTTCTGCGCGGCGTGGTGGACCGCGACTCCGCCCACCACCAGGGAGCGGGAGCCGTACGTGTCCATGCCCTGGGGCACCGCCTTGGTGTCGCCGTGCACCACCTCGATGTCGTCGAAGGGCACGCCGAGCACGTCGGCCGCGATCTGGCTCCAACAGGTGGCGTGCCCCTGTCCGTGCGGGCTGGTGCCGGTGGCAATCTCGACCTTGCCGGTGGGCAGCATGCGGATGCTGGCCGCCTCCCAGCCTCCGGCGACGTAGCGCAGATCGCGCAGGATCCGGCTCGGCGCCAGGCCGCACATCTCGGTGTAGGTGGAGATGCCGATGCCGAGCCGCACCGGGTCGCCCCGTTCGTTCCGCGCGCGCTGCTCGGCCCGGAGGTCGTCGTAGCCGAAGAGGGCGAGCGCCCGGTCGGTGGCCGCTTCGTAGTTGCCGCTGTCGTAGGTGAGCCCCGCGATGGTGGTGTACGGGAACTCGTCGTGGCCGATCCAGTTGCGGCGGCGCAGTTCCATCGGGTCGAGGCCGAGCTCCGCGGCCAGTTCGTCCATGGTCCGCTCGATCGCGAACGTCGCTTCCGGACGGCCCGCGCCGCGGTAGGCGTCCGTGGGCGTCTTGGTGGTGAAGACGCCGGTGCACGTGAAGTCGTACGCGTTCATCTTGTAGATCCCGCAGTACATGAACGCGCCGAGAAGCGGGGTGCCGGGTGTGATCAGCATCAGGTAGGAGCCCATGTCGGCGAGCAGGTCGACCTTCATGCCGAGCACCTTGCCGTCCCGGGTCGCGGCGATCTCGATGTCCTGGATCTGGCCGCGGCCGTGGTGGGTGGCCTGGTAGCCCTCCGACCGGGATTCGGTCCACTTGACCGGTCGGCCGAGCCGCTTGGCCACGGCGAGGGCAACGGCTTCCTCGCCGTACACCTGGAGCTTGGAGCCGAAGCCGCCGCCGACGTCCGGGGCGATCACCCGCAGCCTGTGTTCGGGAATCCCGGTGACCATCGACAGCGTCACCCTGGCCACGTGAGGGACCTGGGTCGATGAGTACAGGGTGTATTCGTTGGATGCTGTGGGCGGAGTGGCGACGACGGCCCTCGGCTCCATCGCGTTCGGGATGAGGCGCTGCTGGGTGTAACGGCGGCGGACCACCAGGTCGGCCCGGGCCTTCTCCGCTTCGTAGTCGCCCGTGGCGAGCGGCCAGGTGTAGCAGCGGTTGGTGCCCTTGTCGGAGTGGACCAGCGGGGAGCCGTCGGCCAGTGCGGCCTCCAGGTCGAGTACGGGAGGCAGTGGCGTGTAGTCGACTTCTACGGCTTCGAGCGCATCGGCCGCCGCGTACCCGTCGCGCGCGATGACGATGGCCACGGGGTCGCCGGCGTACCGGACCTCGTCGACGGCGATCGGTGGGTGGTCGGGCATGACGATGTCTTCGGTCACCGGCCACACACAGGGCATGGAGCCGAGCTCGTCGGCCAGGTCACGGCCGCTGAAAGCGGCAATCACGCCAGGGCGCCGGAGCGCGGGCGACACGTCGACGCGGTCGATGGTGGCGTGTGCCATGGGGCTGCGCAGGATCGCCATGTGCAGCAGACCCGGGACGGCGATGTTGTCGGTCCAGGTGGTCCGGCCCGTGACGAGTCGGGCGTCTTCCTTGCGGATACGGGAGCGACCGATTTCGGCGGTTGCTTCGGGGGCAGAGAGCTGATCGGTCATACCGGCGCCTCCCGCCCGGCCGGGGCCTTGGGCGTGGCTGCTTCCGTCGCGGCATCAGGCGCGGGGGCGCGGCGGCGCCGCTCCTCGGCGGCCGCGGCGAGGACGGCTCGGACGATGTTCTGGTAGCCGGTGCACCGGCAGAGATTGCCCTCGAGACCGTGGCGGATCTCGTCCGGGGTCGGGTCGGGGTTCTCCTTGAGCAGGTCCCGCGCGGCCATGATCATGCCGGGGGTGCAGTAGCCGCACTGCAGGGCGTGCTGCTGATGGAACGCGGTCTGCAGCGGATCCCATTCTGCGTCGGTGGCGAGCCCTTGGATGGTCGTCACCTCGCAGCCGTCGGCCTGCACGGCGAGCACCGTGCAGCTCTTGACGCTGTCACCGTCGAGGTCGATCGTGCAGGTCCCGCAATTGGTGGTGTCACATCCGACGGGGGTACCGGTGAGGCCCAGACGGTCGCGCAGGTAGTGCACAAGGAGAAGACGGGGCTCCACCTCGTCCTCGTACGCCGTGCCGTCAACCGTCAGCGAGATACGGGTCATGTGCCCTCCCAGAGACGCGGGCAGGAGGTATCTGCCATTCGCCCCGATATACGCAACTTTAGGCCGGGGCATGGGGCTGCGCGAGCCCTCGCACACCCCCCGATACACACGGGAGCGGTGCCGCATTACGCCCTGGGCTGAGCCCCTTCCCTCCACCCTCGTGCGGCGTAATCTGGATTACATGATTACAAGGGAGCAGGAACAGGCGCTGCGCGGCTGGTTCGCCGGGCGGCTGCCGGAAGGACTCTTCGTCGAACTCCTCGACGTCACCGTGGACCGTGAGGAGATCACCGTCATCGGCCGGATCCCGGAACCCGAACTCGGCGCAGAAGCATCCGAGGTGGAACGCGAGGCGTCCCGGGACGGACGCATCTCGGAGTTCCGCGAACGGACTCGGGATGAGCGCATCGCGGTCGCGCGCGAGGCCGAGAAGCGCTTCGGGCGCAAGGTCTCGTGGGGTGTGGAGTGCGGGGGCAAGCGCGCCATGTACACCACGGTCGCGGCACCCGTGATGACCCGACTGCGCCAGCCCGAACGCCAGGCACTCGACACCTTGATCGCGGGCGGCGTCGCCCGAAGCCGCAGCGAAGCGCTTGCCTGGTGCGTGCGTCTGGTGCAGCGCAACGCGGACGAGTGGCTGAGCGACCTGCGCGACTCCCTCGAGCACGTTCAGCAGGTACGGGCGCAGGGCCCCGACGCCGAATAACCTCGCCCCCGGCCCGGCCGGAGGCGGGGTACGGAATTGCGTCGGCGCCACGCCTCACTCATGCCACGGTGATGACGACCTTGCCCCGGATGTGCTTCTGGGCGAAGTCGAGGACTGCCTGCGGAGCGTCCTCGAACTCGTAACGGGCACCGATCTCGACCCGCAGCCGCCCGTCCGCCGCCCGGGCCGCCAGGTCCTCGAGATCGCCCGGCTCTGCCTGGAAGGGGCCGATGTACACCGGCGACACGTCGCGGCCCAGGTCGCCGGGCCCGAACAGCGGGGAGACCAGACGGCCGCCGGGTCGGGCCGCCCGGGCAGTGCTCGCTACCTGCTCGCCCGAGTTGATCAGGTCGACGACCACGTCGACGCCGTCGGGCGTCAGGCGCAGGGTCTGCTCGACCACGTCGGCGTTCTTGTATTCGACAGTCTCCGCGGCGCCGAGGCCCCGCAGATACTTCTCGTCCTCCGCGGTCGACGTGGCGATCACCCGGGCCCCGAGCGCGTGCGCCAACTGCACGGCGTACAGACCGATTCCGCCGGTGGCCCCGACCACCAGCACGCTCTCGCCCGCCGCGAGCCGGACGGCGCGCAGCAGACAGACCGCCGTGAGGCCCGATTCGGGAATGGCGGCCGCGTGAACGCTGTCCAGGCCCTCAGGACGCGTGGCCAGCCTGGGGCCGGGTGAGGCCACTGTGTACTGGGCCACGGCGCCCGCCTGTCCGGTGAACGCGAGCACCGGATCACCGGGCCCGTATCCGGAAACGCCCTCCCCCACCTCGGCCACGGTGCCGGCCGCGTCCATGCCGACCACCATCGGGTGCTCGACCGGGTACAAGTCCTTCGCCGCGCCGCTGATCAGCGCCAGGTCGAGCGGGTTGAGCGCCGCGGCCTCGACCTTGATCAGCACCTGGCCCGGTCCTGGCGTGAGTGTGGGGTGGTCCGTGACCGCGATCCGGTCCAGCGGCAGGTAATCGGCGGCGACGAGGGCTTTCACGGGCAACTCCCTGGCGTGGCATGAGCGAGCCACCGCACCAGGGCGGTGGCCGGGACGCCCGGGGGTGCGCGCCCCGCTCCCTTCTACGCGCTCGGACCCGCCCGTGCGAGGAGCCCCGCCGTGGACCCCGCCCGTCCGACGGATGACCCGAAGGTGCGGCGGTCGCCACGCCTTCGGATCATCGCCGATGTCGGCGTCAGCCGCCGATCTCGATCAGCAGGTCGCCCGCCTCGACCTGCTGGATCCTGCCGATCGCCAGCCGCTGAACGGTACCGGCACGCTGGGCGGTGATGGAGGCCTCCATCTTCATCGCCTCGATGGTCGCCACCGTCTGCCCCACGGACACCGATTCGCCCTCCTCCACCTGCAGCGTGACCACCCCGGCGAAGGGCGCCGCGACATGGCGGTCGTTGCCCCGCTCGGCCTTCTCCGCCGCTTTGACCTCCGTGGCGACGGACTTGTCCCGCACCGCCACCGGCCGCAGCTGCCCGTTGAGCGTGGCCACCACCGAACGAAAGCCCCGTTCGTCCGCCTCGGAGATGGCTTCCAGCTCAATCAGCAGCGTGACGCCGGGCTCAAGGGTGACCGTGTGCTCGGTCTCCGGTTCCAGGCCGTAGAAGTAGTCCTGTGTACGCAGTACGGAGGTGTCGCCGTACGCCTCACGGTGGGCGTCGAACTCCTTCGTCGGGCCCGGGAACAGCAGCCGGTTCAGCGTCGCCCGGGGTGCGTCCTGCAGACTGCTCCGGTCCTCGGCCGACAGCGTGGGGGCCTTCGCCTGCGCCGGGCGGCCCTGCAACGCGCGCGTGCGGAACGGCTCGGGCCAGCCGCCGGGCGGGTCGCCCAACTCGCCGCGCAGGAATCCGATCACCGAGTCCGGCACGTCGAACTTGCCGGGGTCGGACTCGAAGTCCGCGGCCTCGACGCCGGCTCCGACCAGATGCAGTGCGAGGTCGCCCACCACCTTCGACGACGGAGTCACCTTCACCAGCCGGCCGAGCATCCGGTCCGCCGCCGCGTAGCAGTCCTCGATCAGCTCGAAGCGGTCGCCGAGGCCGAGAGCGATGGCTTGCTGACGCAGGTTCGACAGCTGCCCGCCGGGGATCTCATGGTGGTAGACCCGCCCGGTGGGCGAGGCAAGACCGGACTCGAACGGCGCGTAGACCTTCCGCGTCGCCTCCCAGTACGGCTCCAGATCGCCGACGGCCTGCAGCGACAACCCGGTCGCCCGGTCCGTATGGTCCGTCGCCGCCACCAGTGCCGACAGGGACGGCTGGCTGGTGGTGCCGGCCATCGAGGCGACCGCGGCGTCGACGGCGTCGACCCCCGCGTCGATCGCGGCGATCAGCGTCGCGAGCTGCCCGCCTGCCGTGTCGTGGGTGTGCAGATGCACGGGGAGGTCGAACCGCTCGCGCAGCGCCGTCACCAGCGTCCGGGCGGCGGGCGGGCGCAGCAGCCCGGCCATGTCCTTGATCGCGAGTACGTGCGCGCCCGCTTCGACGATCTGCTCGGCCAGGCGCAGGTAGTAGTCCAGCGTGTAGAGCGTCTCGCCGGGGTCCGACAGGTCCGCGGTGTAGCAGAGCGCGACCTCGGCCAGGGCCGTGCCCGTGGCCCGCACCGCGTCGATCGCCGGGCGCATCTGTGAGACGTCGTTGAGCGCGTCGAAGATCCGGAAGATATCCATCCCGGTCGCTGCGGCCTCGGCGACGAACGCTTCCGTCACTTCCGTCGGATAAGGCGTGTAGCCAACGGTGTTGCGCCCGCGCAGCAGCATCTGGGTGCACACATTGGGTACCGCCTCCCGGATGGCGGCGAGTCGCTCCCAGGGGTCCTCGGCCAGGAATCGCAGCGCCACGTCGTACGTCGCGCCGCCCCAGCACTCCAGGCTGAGTAGCTGCGGCGTCGTACGTGCGACATGCGGAGCCACGGCCAGCAGATCGCGGGTCCGCACCCGGGTCGCGAGCAGGGACTGGTGCGCGTCACGGAACGTCGTGTCCGTAACGGCGACGGCCGACTGACGGCGCAGTGCGGCGGCGAAGGCTTCCGGTCCGAGGTCCGCGAGGCGCTGCCGGGAGCCGTCGGGCGGCGGCGCGCCCAGTGACGTGGGAGGAAGCTTGTCGATCGGGTCGATGACGTCCGGGCGGGGACCGTGGGGCCGGTTGACGGTGGTCTCGGCGAGGTAGTGCAGCATGCGGCTGCCGCGGTCGGCCGACGGACGGGCCCGCATCAACTCCGGATGGTCGTCGATGAAGCTGGTCGTGATGCGGCCCGCCCGGAATTCGGGGTGGTCCAGCACGGCGCCGAGGAAGGGGAGATTGGTGGCGACCCCACGGATGCGGAACTCGGCGATCGCCCGGCGCGCGCGACGGGCGGCGTTGGCGAAGTCGTGGCCGTGACAGGTGAGCTTGACCAGCATCGAGTCGAAGTGCGCCGACACCTCGGCGCCGGTGTGCACCGTGCCGCCGTCGAGCCGGACGCCGGGCCCGCCCGGTGAGCGGTAGGCGGAGATGACGCCGGTATCGGGCCGGAAGCCGTTGGCGGGGTCCTCGGTGGTGATGCGGCACTGAAGGGCGGTGCCGTTCAGGACGATGTCGTCCTGGGTCAGGCGCAGTTCGCGCAGAGTCATACCCGCGGCGATGCGCAGTTGCCCGATCACCAGGTCCCGGCCGGTGACCTGCTCGGTCACCGTGTGCTCCACCTGGATGCGCGGATTCATCTCGATGAAGACGTGGTTGCCGCGCTCGTCGACGAGAAACTCCACGGTGCCCGCGTTCACGTACCCGATGTGGCGGGCGAACGCGACGGCGTCGGCACAGATCCGCTCGCGCAGGCGGGGGTCCAGGTGCGGTGCGGGCGCGATCTCGACGACCTTCTGGTGACGCCGCTGCACCGAGCAGTCCCGCTCGTACAGGTGCACGACATTGCCGTCCGCGTCAGCCAGGATCTGCACCTCGATGTGGCGCGGATTCACCACGGCCTGCTCGAGGAAGACCGTCGCGTCGCCGAACGCGGACTTCGCCTCGCGCATCGCCGCGTCGATCGACTCCCGCAGCTCCCCGGGTTCGGCCACCCGGCGCATGCCCCGTCCGCCGCCACCTGCGACGGCCTTGACGAACAGCGGGAAGCCGATGCTGTCGGCGGCCCCGAGCAGCACGTCCACGTCCGTGGACGGCTCCGAGGACTGGAGTACCGGGACGCCGGCCTCCCGCGCCGCCGCGACCGCGCGGGACTTGTTCCCCGTCAGGTGCAGTACGGACGCGGGTGGTCCCACGAAGGTGATCCCCGCATCCGCGCAGGCTGCGGCCAGGTCCGGGTTCTCCGACAGAAAGCCGTAGCCGGGATAGATTGCGTCGGCGCCGGCCTTGCGCGCCGCCTTGATCACCTCATCGACCGAGAGGTACGCCCGTACGGGATGGCCGGGTTCACCGATTTGGTATGCCTCGTCCGCCTTGGCCCGGTGCAGTGAGTTGCGGTCCTCGTAAGGGAACACCGCCACCGTGGAGATGCCGAGCTCGAACGCCGCGCGGAACGCGCGGATGGCGATCTCACCTCGGTTGGCGACCAATACCTTGCGGAACATCAAACTCCCCTGTCGTGTCGCACCCGGCGCTGCCATGGCATCCGGCGTCCTCGTGGACGGTGTCGATGAGTTTGTGGGTCTGTGTGGAGCGTTGGTCACCGTACCCGACGGCTTCTGACCAGGTCGCGGGTGGTGGCCGTGGCGTTGAACACGCTGCCGCACTCCGGGCACTCTGCGGACGGCACAGGGCAGGACGGCAGGGGGCGCAGAACCGGTCGTCAGCCTCGCCACGCGGCGCGTGGCCGCGGGCACGTACGACGACCGGTCCGCGCCCATGCCGTCATGACTCGGTGAGGGACCGCGACGGCGGGATCGCCGGACGGCCGGTCAGGACTCCTCGAAGTAGGCGTCCAGGACCGCGTCGAGCTCTGCCGTCCACTCCGGGAGGAGGCTCCTGGCCGGGGCCTCGACCTCGGCGTCGAACCAGCGGCGGGTCGCGAGGTGGACCGTGACGGTGAACCGGCGCCCGAATCGTGGCGACTTGACCTCGACCGCCCCGATCTCGTCCCACCGGAACTCGGCCTCCTGGTCGTCCAGCCGGAACCGGACGCCGTCACGGTCCGCAGTGATCGAGCCGCGCCGGTCGCTGACCTCGAATACAGGACCGCCTACGTCCGCCTCCGCCTCCGTGGCGGCGCCTTCCTCACCGACAGCGGCCGCATCTTCGGCGCCGCCCACCGGCTGGGAGTCGTCCGGCTGGGAGTCGTGCGGCTCGGCGTCTTGCGGGACGGCCTCGTCGGGCGATCCCTCCTGGTCCTGCTTCGGGTCTGCCTCCTCCGTCCCGGCAGGGCGGGGGAGGCTGAGGCCGGGAATGTACGCCGGGTCCGTCCCAACGGTGCCCTCGAGCTGAATATCTGGATCTATGCGCTGGTCCACGGCGGGCAGTATGGACGACGAAGCTGTGCAAGACCAGTGGACCCTCTGACGGGCTCACTCCCGGCCGGCGATCCGGCCGGACAGGACGCTAGGGCCGGGACGCGGGAACCCGGTGTTCGAAGGCCGTGAACGCCGCCTCCTGACGCCATTCCACGCTCGCCTTCGGGCTGGCCGCGAGGAATGCCGCACATCCGGGGCCCGGTTCGCGCTCCCCCGGTCGTTCGGCGCGGCACTCGCGCACCCGGCGGTGGCGGCCGGGTGCGTCCCACAGGCTGCGGCCCGGCAGGAAGGCGTACTCGAGCGAGGCGCGGGCCAGGTCCTTCAGGTCGCGGTAGGACAGGTCGTACGTCCGGGCCGCGCGCAGGTATTCGTCGCTGATGGTGATCCGGGAGACACCCGCGTCATCCGTGGCGAGCACGACGGGGACGCCACGCTGCCGGTAGAGCGGGAAGGGATGTTCGGGGCCCGACACACCGAGGATCTGGTCGTTGCTGCTGAGTGGGACCTCGACGGCGACACGGCGCGCGGCCATGGTCGCCAGGAGTTCGTCCCTCGCGTCCTCGTGCCGGATGTCGACGCCGTGCCCGATCCGCTCGGCTCCTGCGATATTCACGGCCTCACGGATGTGGAAGGCCAGGTCCTCGGGCTTGACCAGGCCGGGGGCCAGTTCGCCGGCGTGCAGGGTGATGTGCGCCCGGGGGTGGACGCCGTGCAAATAGTTGAGCATCCGCATGTGCAGGCTGTAGTCCCGCAGGGATTCGACCCCGTCCTCGGGCTGGACCAGGTTCACCGCGGCGAACCGCGGGTCGCGTTCGGCCAGTTCCATGGCCAGCACCATCTGGGTGAACACCCGCTCGGGGGTTGAGTTGCGCGACACCTGCGAGATGAACAGGAAGGGCACCGCGCAGCCCGGGTCCGGATGTGCGCTGTCGCAGTGGGCGACGGCGCGGAACTCCGCGAGTCCCCGGTCGGCTTCCGTCCGGGCCTGCCGCACGACCTGGTCCATCGCGCCGTCGGCGAGCAGCTTGCGGTGCAGCTGGGGCAGATTCGCGTCGTAGCCGACCCGGTCGGCGAGTGCCTTGGCACCCTGACTGTTCGGGGTGATCATCAGCTCTTGGTAGAACTGGTTCTGCCTGGCCACCGTGTTCGAGACGTCGGCCATCAGTTTGCCGGGATGTCGCCAGGTCGCCTCGCCGAACTTGCCGAACGTGGCGAAGAAGTGATCGTGCCCGGACTCGGCGCCGGGTGTGAAGTCCTGCATCGACCAGGCACGCAGCACCTGCTGCCGGAAGCCGGCGTCGGTGTTCAACTCGGCGGCGGGCCGGCTGCCCGCCGGACACGGCGGCGGGAGAGCCCGCTGGGTGTCGTTCTCGATGCAGAGACCGTCCTCGACGGCCAGGTCCATCAGCAGTTCGGTCGATGCGGCGCCGGAGAGATGGCTGTGCAGGTCGCCGCCCTTGGGCAATCGGCGGAAGAACGAGGCGAGTTCCTCCGGCCGGTCATGGATGCTCTGCAGGTAGGCCGCCACGCGACGCTCGGCGGCCGGTGCGCGGACCGCACCGGCGTCAGCACCGGCGTCCCCACTGGCGGCGGCCGGCGTTACGGCGAGCGTCGTCAGCGCGAGGGCCGGCAGCACCGACCGACGACTCCGCACGAGGCCGTGACTCTTGTTGATCATGCGGCCATGGTGGCCAGCCCCGCCCCGAAGCACCCCGGTGACAGGCCACGATCACCTGAAAGAACCGCCAGGACCTCGCCATGGCGGACAGATGAGGGCTCAGCCGATCACAGCCGGAGAGACACCTGATTTCACCAACATCCCTGGCGTGCCGCTCCCGTCGGCCCGGACCGACCAGAGATCGGCACCGAAGTCGCCGGGCAGCGCGTAGAGGAGCGTACGGCCGTCCAGCCACAGTGCCTGGTCGTCGACGCTTCTCTGCTCGGCGAGCGCTGTCTCCCGGCCGCTGCGCAGGTCCAGGACATACAGCCGCCACGGGGTGTCGGCGGGAGCGCCCGGGACGCGTTTCTTGAAGGCTACGCGGGCGCCGTCCGGGGAGAGGGAGGGGCACTCGACGTTCTCGTGCAGGGTGCGCAGCGTGCGCCGAGCGAGGTCGCCTTCCACGAGGTAGGTATGACCACCGGTGGCAAGAGTCGCGTAGAAGCGGTTGTCGTCCGCGGCGAAGGTGACGCCCCAGAAGTTGGCGTCGGCGGCCCGGTGGCGGCGGCCGTCCTTGAGGACGGTGAACTTCTCGAGGTCGGGATGGAGGGTTCCGGTCCGTGTGTCGTAGATGGCGGTACGGGTGGAGAACGCGCCACCCGCGTACGAGTCTCCGCTGACGAAGACCGTCCACGCAGCGAGCCGGCCGCTCGGTGATACCCGGGCGCGTGTGGGAATCCCGGGCACCCGGAAACTGCGGACGGCTCGCAGCTTCGCGTCCAGGAGCACTGCTTCATGGCCGGGGACCACTCCGCCCGTGGCCCGCAGGCAGATGCCGGTGCCGGCCGCCGCGTGGAAGCGCAGGCAGTCGCGGGGCGCGGAGAGACGAGGCCCGGCCGGAGTGTTCAGCGGGACCGACGAGACGCGATCGCGTTGCGGACCCCAGGCGAGGTTACGGAAGAGCAGCCTGCCCTGCTGACGCAAGGTCACCGCACCGGCGTGGGCGACCGGTTCGCCAGGCCGGGCGCGGTCGCGTTCGGCGGCACGGTCGGCGGCACGCAGAGTGGCGACGGTGGCGACCGCGGCCAGGAGTGCGGCGGCGACGACGAGGACGAGCAGTTTGGAACGGGTTTTCATGCGCGACTCCGTTGATGGAAGGCGGCGACCGCGATCAGGGCGAGCGCCAGAGCCGCAGCGGCCACGGTCAGAGCGCCTTCGGGCCCGAGGTACATCCAGCCCACGCCGAAGAGAAGTGAGCCGCCGAAACGGGCGAGGGCTTGTGACGACTGCACCAGCGCGAGTCCGCTCGCCGTCAGCTGCGGGGGCAGCAGCGGACCTGTCGCGGCCATCAGCACGCCGTCAGTGGCCGCGTAGAACGTACCGAGCAGGATGAGTACGCACCCGGCTGCCACCCGACCGCCGCCCCAGGGCGCGAGGAGCAGCAGATATGCGATGAGCAGCGCCCCGTGCCCGGCGAGGAAGACCCCCGGGCGACCGATCCGGTCCGCCAGCCGTCCCAGCGGCACCGCCAGCAGCAGGAATCCGGTGGCCGCACCGACGGGCAGCAGCGGGAAGTACGGGGTGGGCAGGTCGAGACGGCGCTGTAGCAGCAGATAGAGGAACGAGTCGCTCACCGTGACCGCGCCGAGCAGCGCGGCGATCAGGCAGAGCCGCGGCAGGCCACGGGTGCGGGCGGGGGCCCGAAGTACCCTGCGGTTGCTGGGTGTTCGGCTCACCGTCGCGCGCTCGGCCTTTCCCGCCGAGGTGTCCCGTACGAAGAGGACGAGCAGCAGTACGCCGAGTGCGGCGACGCAGAAGCTGACCACGAACACGGCGTCGTAGCCGTCACGTGCGGCCCACAGCACCGCGAAGGCGGCGAGCGGGCCCAACAGCGCCCCCGCGGTGTCCATCGCCCGGTGGACCCCGAAGGCGCGGCCCTGTTCCTCGGGCGGGCAGGACAGGGAGATGAGCGCGTCCCGCGGGGCGGTGCGCAGCCCCTTACCGCTGCGGTCCGCGGCGAGGACGGCACCGATCCCCCAGGGTGTCGTAACGGCGAGCAGGGCGAGTTTGCATCCGGCGGAGATGGCGTAGCCGATACCGGCGAGCAGTTTGCGGCGCTGGGCGCGGTCGGCGAGATGGCCGCCCGCCAGCCGGGACAGGACGGTCGCGCCCTGATAGAGGCCGTCGAGGGCGCCGAAGGCGAGCGGGGACATTCCGAGGCCGACAACGAGATAGAGCGGCAGTACGGCGGTGACCATCTCGGCGGAGACGTCCGTGAGGAGGCTGACCGCGCCCAGGGCGATCACATTTCCGGCGACCGCACGGCGGACCTTGGTGCCGCGCGGCGGGCGGGTGCGTATGCCCGCCGTGGTGTCGGCGGCCCGGCTGGCCGACAGATACACAGCGTCTCCCCTTCCGGCCGAGGTCAGAACCAGTTGACCGTGAGAGGGAAGGTGGTGCTGTCCGAGGCTCCGGCGGAGTCTGTCGCTGTGGCGGTGACCTGGAGGGTGCCGACCTGCCAGGGCTTGCCGGTGATCCTGCCGGTCGTGGCGTCGATGGAGAGGCCGAACGGCAGCCCGGAAGCGGCTAACGTGAGCGGAGCCGTGCCGCCCGTGGCGGTGATCTGGATGGTGCAGCTCTGGTTGAACCTGCACGTCTGCGCACCAGGGTTGGCCACACTCAGGGCCCCGCCCGGCGGAGTCCCGTCACCGAACACCTCGCTGATGGGTGTGGCGGTTGCCGCGTTGCCTGCATGGGCCGTGCCGAAGAGATCCTCAAGGGTGCGCAGCAGGTTGTAGTGGTTGTACGCGCCGCCGTACTTGCCCTGCTTGACCTTGGCCCCGGAGAAGACCGTTGCGATCTGGTTGGAGCCGAGGTAGTTGTCCTCGTCCCACGTGAGCACCAGCAGGCTGTTGTGTGCCTTTGCCCAATCGGCGTAGGCGCCGAGACTGTTCTTGAGCCAGGAGTCGCCGGTGCCGACCGAACAGGAATGCATGTCGTTGCACTGGTTCGGAACGACGAACGACAGGTTCGGCAGCTGGGTGAAATCGCTCTTCGGGAACTGCGCCCAGGTCTTGCCGGTGTTGAGGGGCACGTTCTTGAAGGCGAACCACGGGTTGTGCTTCTGTGCGTACTGGCCGTTGGTGCAGGCGGTGGATCCTTCGCTCGGAAGGTCTTCGTTGTAGGTGGCGAAGGTCTTGCCCGCGGCGATCAGTTCCTGACCGAGGTTGGGGGCGCTCATCGACTGGGGGGTGTAGCAGCCGTCTGAGGTGACCCCCTGAGTGGTGCCGGAGAAGAGGTTGAAGTAGTTCGGCTGGCTGGGGTGCGTCAGCGCCTTCATGCCGGTGAGGCTTGCGCCGGCGGTGGCGAGCTGGTTGATGTAGGGCGCATTGGCACTGCCGATGATCTCGCCGTACTGCTTGTTCTCGAAGACGACGACGACCACGTGGTCGTAGCCGGGCAGTGCGGCGGCACTCGCCTGCGGCTCTGCGGCGCGGGAGTCGGCGGCACCGTAGGTGGCGACGAGACAGAGGATGCTGAAGATCCCTGCGGCCGTCACCCGCCACCCCCGGACGCTGCTGCCGCCGCCGGTGTCGGGTTTTCGGTTCGGTGTCCGATTCACTCGGTGTCCCTCCTTCTTCATTCTCACTCCTCGCGGCGGGCCGCGCCCGCCACGGTGATGTTCACGAAGCGCGGCACACGGTGGCCGCCGGCGCGGAACTCCTCGGCAACGGTGGTACGGATGTCACTCACCCGGTCCTGCGGCAGCAGCACCAGGGCGCTGCGCTCCGGCCGCAGCCCGGGCCACCAGGCGGCCGTAGCGCCAGCGCGCCGGGCGCTCGCCACAGCGCGCCGGATGTCGCCAGGGCCCGGGCTTTCCCCGCGGGTCACCAACAGCATCAGCCGGGCCCCGTACTCGGCAGGGTCGAAGCGGACGCGGCGCCGTCCGTGCTCGCCGAGCAGGAGTGCCCGGCCGGGGCGGGCGAACAGCACGGCCTCGCGCAACGCCTCATTGCCGCCGGGCCCGGCGGCCCGCGCGAGGGCGGCGAGCCTGCCGCGCGGCGGGCGTGGTCGGCTGCGCCCGGCGTGCAGGTCGGCGACCGCGAGCGCCACCGCGCACTCCAGCGGTTCGGCGCTCGACAGCCCGGTCGCGGCCGTCAGCGTGGAGTGGATGTGCAGGTCGATACCGCCGCGGCCGTATCCGTGGCGGGCCATGGTCCGCAGGAGGGCGTAGCTGCGGGCTGCCCAGTCGGGGTGGGGTGACGCCGGGCCGCTGAGCGGGAGTTCGCAGCTGTGTGCGGGGTGGGCGAGCGAACTCAGCCGTACGATGCCGTCTTCACGCGGTGCCGCGGCGGCCGCCACGGGCCAGCCCGCGGCGGCGACGAGATGCGGCGAGCCGAGGTGGAAGGCGTGCGGGGCGCTCCACACCGTGGCCGGCGGCCGGTCGTGTGCCGATTCGAGAGCGTAGGCGACCAGCCGGAAGAGCGGGTCGGCCGTGTGGCGGCGGGCGATGTCCAGCATGCCGGTCACCGCGGCCCGGGGGCCGCCTGCGTCCTGCGGGCGATCAACCGGTAGGCGTTGCCCCCGTCGGTGGCACGGGCCACTGCCGCGCGCACTCTGTCCAGGGCCGCAGCGGCGGCGTAGCACGGCAGCGCCGCGGTCTGTACGGCTGCGCGGAAGGCCCGCTGCGGCACGGTGGCCTTGCCCGCCCCCCAGGGGGCGTACGGGTTGGGAGCGAGCCGGTTCGCGGTGAGCAGCACGGCGCCGACGAAGTCGCATGCCTGATGGGCCGGGCCGTGCTCCTCGGCCAGGACCGTGAACCCGCGGTCGGCGAGCGCCTGCCGGAGGTTGGCGAGCGGGATGAGGTGCTGGTGCTGGGGCTGGAACCAGGGCAGCCAGTACGGGCCGAGGAGCCGGGAGAGCCGTGACTCGGGGTCGGGCAGCTCGATGAGCAGATGCCCGCCGGGCGGCAGCACCTGGGCGGCCGCATCGAGCTCGGCGAGCGGGTCCCGGGTGTGTTCCAGGTAGTGGTACATGCTGACGGTGTCGTAGCGGTTGACGAGTCCGGGGGCGAGCTCGGGGAACTGGCCGCGGTGAGCGGTGCCGATCCAGCCGCGGGCCTCGGCCTCGCGCACGGCGTCCGACATGTCCAGGCCGTCGAAGCGGGTCCCGGGCCAGATGTCGCGCGCGCTGTCGCAGAAGTGGCCGTGGCCGGTGCCCACGTCGAGCCAGGCGGCAGGCTCGCCGAACGGTTTCAGCATGGCCGCGCGGCCACGGTACGAGGGGCCCATCGTGCCGAACACATGGGCGGCGCCGCCGACACCGAGGCCGTCGTAGAAGTCGCGGTAGTAGAAGTCGAGTCCTTCGAGGGAGAGGCGGGGGTTCTGGAAGACATGCCCGCAGTCACCGCACTGTTCGAGGGTGAAGTGGCCGGGCTTGCCCTGGAACAGATCAGGCATGTGCACGCGTACGGCGAGTTCGGCCGAGCCGCACCAGGGGCAGTCGGGGCGGCGCGGTTCGAGGAACCGCTCGGTGCCCTCCTTGAGGTCGGCGGTGTAGGCGGGCCGCAGCGCCGTCAGCGCGGACACCGTTTGTGCCGAGCCCGGATCGTGGCTCGCCGCGGTGCGCAGGGCGGTGGCGAAGGAGCGCAGTGGGCGCAGGGCGGTGGCGCGCGACAGGTCCCCCGGGCGCAACGGGCTGCGCTTGCCGCCGAGGACCAGGGTGGGTTGCAGCCAGTAGAGGGCCAGCGCGACGGCACCCCAGCGGCGGTCTTTGACGGCCGCACGGACGAGCAGGACCAGGCCGGCCAGTTGAGCGGCGGCCACCAGACGCGGGGGCAGTCCCTGGGCGCGCAACTCCGCGACGCGCCCGGCGAGGTCGGGGGCCGGGGCGGTCAGCCCGGGGGCGATGGCGGTGCCGGTCGCGGCGGTGGCGTACTCCTTCAAACGGCAGAGCAGGGTGTGCAGTTCCGCGGTGTCGAGGTCGGTCCCTGCCTCGGTTCCCGACCGGTCCCGGACGCCGTCCGCGACAAGTACGGCGTGTCCTGCGCCGCGCACCGTGCCCGTGCGGGCAAAGCGGGAGTCCTTGAGTTCAAGATCACGGAGCAGGCCCAGCGCGCGCTCCGTGTCGATGCCGCCGGGGAACAGGTCGAGGAGTTGCAGGCCGGTATGTTCCGCGTGGGCGACGGCGGCGGTCAGGGTGGCCTTGTCGACCTCGACGCCCTGCCCGGTGATCAGCTGCCAGCCGTCCAGGGCCACGCCGTCCGCGGGGGCTGCCGGATCCAGCACGGGTACGGCGGCCAGTCGGCGGCGGGCGCGCACCGTGCCCGCGGTGAGGCCGGCCAGGGCGGCGAGCGCGGCCCACGGGACGCGGCGTGTACGGGACTGTGTCATAGCAGCTTCTCCAACCTGTCGGCCGCGGCCGCGGCACCTCCGGCCGCCGCGAAGGATGCCTGGATTCGGCGGGCGGCCCGGCGGTGGTCCGGGCCGTCGAGAACGGCGCTCAGAGCGGCGTGGATGTCGTCGGCGCGGGGGCGGCCGAAGCGCACCCGGATGCCTGCCCCGGCCGCCTCGACCTGCCGCGCGACGATCGGCTGGTCGTCACGGACCGGCGCGACGACCAGGGGCAGACCGTGCGCGAGTGCCTCGCAGACGGTGTTGTGCCCGCCGTGGCAGACCACGGCGTCGAGATGTGCCAGCAGCGGGAGTTGGGGGACGTACTCCTGAAGCAGGACATGGTCCGCGCGCACCTCGCCGACCACGTCCGTGGGTGCGGCCACGATCAGCTGCACCTGGTCGGCCAGGCGCTCCGCGGCCCGCAGGACCGCGGTGTAGAAACGGCCGCCCGCCTCGCGGTTGAGGGTGCCAAGCGAGACCAGCACCCGGCGTCGTACGGGATCCAGCCGCCGCCAGGGGAAGGACGAGGCGTCTGCCGGGCGGGTGCCCAGCGCGGGACCGACGAAGGCGTGGTGGTCGGGACCGGCCTCGTCCGCGCCGAGGAGTTCGGGGGTGGAGAAGACCAGGACCAGGCGGTCCGAGAAGCGCGGGTCCCAGTCCGCGGGCGCGCCGGCCTCGGTCAGGAAGCCGGCGATCCGGTCTGTCACCCACTCCCCCACCTTGGGGAATCCGGCGAAGGGCCGGGTGAACTCGGCCGTGGTCGTCGCGGAGGTCACCCACGGCAGTCCGCGCCGCCGGGCGGTCACGGCCCCGGCGAGGGCCTGTTGGTCGGCGACGAGCACATCGGGGGCGTATGCATCGACCGCCTCCTCGACTCCGGGCAGCATTGCGTGGGCGAGCGGGATGAGCGCCTCCTCCCACAGAAAGCGCAGGGCGGCGACGCCACGCAGATCGCGCCAGCGGCCGTGCAGTGTGCCGTAGCCCCCGGGCCCGGTGCGGTCGCCGGCCGGGAGGAGAGTGGCGCGTGCGGGCAGCAGAGAGGGCAGGACCTCGGCGGGACCGGTCCAGGCGACCTGGTGTCCGCGCGCGGTGAGTTCGGCGGCGACGGCGACCGTGGGGTTGACGTGCCCGGCGAGCGGCGGGACGGCAAACAGCACTCTCATACCGTCACCGCCTCGGGCTGCCGCAGCGCGGCCTCGGCCAGCCGGTCGAGGACTGCTTGGCGGAGCTCGCCGGTGCCGCCCTGCAGGACGTCGTGGCCGAGACCCGCCAGGATGCGGACGGTGCACAAGGGCGCGTGGCGGGCCAGTTCCCGGACGCCGGGGACGAGTTCGGAGTGCTCTCCGCAGACGGCCAGCACCGGACAGCTCACCCGGGCGAAGTCCTCGGCCGTGAACGTCCGTGCCGCCGCGATGTCGTCGACCAGGCTGGTGCGGTTGAGGAGTTCGTCGGCCGTGGCGGTCAGCCGTGCCGCCTTGCGCGCGCCGAGCAAGGCGAGTTCGCGCGGCACCTGGCTGCCTTCGAGGCCGAGAGCGGCGACGGAGAGTGTGTCGAGCATGTTCTCGATCCAGGGCCCGTTCAGCGGGGGCTCGATCAGCACGAGCCCGGCGACGAGGTCGGGGCGAGCGAGCGCGGTGTGCAGGGCGAGTGTGCCGCCGTAACTGTTGCCGATGAGGTGTACCGGGCGTTCGTCGAGCTCCATTGCGGCGAGCAGGGCGGTCAGGTCCGCCACCGAGGTCCGGGTGTCGTAGCCGGTGGGCGGGCGCTCGCTGCGCCCGTGGCCGCGCAGGTCGTACAGGACGACGTCGTGTCCGGCGCGGGCGGCGGGGACGGCGAGCGTGGCGTAGAAGCTGGAGAGGTTGTCGACGACCAGGCCATGGAGGAAGACGGCCGTCGTGCCCGAGCCAGCGTCGGCGGCGGGCAGCCGCTGGACGTGGAAGCGGAGGGAGTTGGCGATGATCTCGGCCATGGCGGGCTCAGACGGCCGGGGCCGAAGCGGGTGCGGCGGCGATGTGCGCCACGAGGTCGCCGACCGTCATGGCGAGGATCTCCTCCATGTCCTTCTCGGCCAGGAGGGCGATCAGGTCCACCGCTGACCCGTAGCGCTTCTGGAGCAGCTCGGCGAGCGCGACGAACTCGATGCTCTCCAGCGCCAGGTCCTCGTTGAAGGTGGTCGCCAGGGTGACCTCGTCCGCGAGGAGGAACTCGTCGCCGACGGTCTCGACGAGCATGGCGGTGATCTCGGCGAGTATCTGTTCGGCGGTGGCATCAGATGCCATGACTGGCCTCCGTGGGGGTGGGGACGGGGGGTTCGGTCCAGGCGACAACATGGGTGGTGGGACGGTTGTCCGGGCCGGGCGGATCGTCGACCGTGCTGATCCGTACGGTGTGGCCGCGGCCTTGGGGAGATATCACCCGGAGCCCTGTGGGTGCGGTGTCGGTGACGGTCCACTGCCGCGGTCGTCCCCCCAGGCCGGTGCCCTCGGCCTTGGCGGCGGCTTCCTTGGCGGACCAGAGGGCGGTGAGCGCCTGCGCCCGGTCGAACCCTTCGCGCGCGGCGAGTTGGTCGGCGAGCCGGCGCTCGTCGGCGGTGAAGGCGATGCGGCTCAGCGCCTCCGGGTCCTCGGTGACGGTCTCGATGTCGATGCCGACGGCGTGACGTGGGTGGGCGTAGGCCACGGCCAGCCGGTCCTTGTGGGCGAGGGAGAGCCGGAGCCCGGCGGCGCGCGGGCCCTCGGCGCGGGGGCGGCCCGCGTCGTCGTTGCCCACCGGCACCTCCGCGGGGAACAGTGGTCCCGCGCCGCCGTCCCACAAGAGGTGGCGTACGGCGTCCTTGGCGGCGATCCGTCCCAGCAGCCAGGCCGTGCGGGCCCGCGGCGGTCGCTTCTCGTACGCGGCGCGCTCTGCGGCACCCAGATAGCGCCGCATCACCAGCTCCTGCGATGCGGGGTCGGTCCAGCGGCGCCTGGCCAGGCACCAGCCGCCGGGCTGCGGCTCGCCGATACCGCAGATCTCCGGGGTGAACTTCATCGGCCACACCCGCTCGTCGGCGGCGAAACGCCGGTAGGTCCAGCCCTCCAGGCGAGCCCACACCGTGCCGTCGTCGGTGGCGAGTTCCACATCGCCCTGAACGGAGCCGGGTCGTACGGCGCGGATGCGGGCGGTGGCCCGCAGCAGGGCGCCCTCGCGCGGGGCGGGTCCGTACAGGCTGACCCGTTCCAACGAGGCGGGGAACACCAGCCGGTCGGCGGGCAGCCGCAACTGCATCCAGTGGCCGAGGAGTTGACCGGCGGCGTCCAGCAGCGCGCCGGGCGCGGGCAGGGCGCGCAGCACCCCGCGCACCCCGTCGTCGGCGACGGCGGTGACCGCGTGGACTCCGGCGAAGGCGGGGCCGTGGAACATCCACCGGTCGCGATAGAGGGCCTCGGCGCTGACGGGAGGCGGCCCTTCGCGGGTCAGCGCCGAGCGGTCGGGGGCGGGAGGGGCCGCATGACGGTCCGCGAGAGTGACGGTGACCGTCGCGCAGTCGCCGATCTCCACGCGTACCCGGTCGCCCGCGGGGTCGGGAGTCACGTGGAACTCCGCGTCGACGGGAGGCGCGACGGACAGCCAGCGCAGGGCCCGCACGTCGTCGAAGCCGGTGACGACCCGCCCGGGGGCGGCCTGGCGTGCGGCGTCCGCGGCGAGTTCGAGGAGGGTGGTCATGGGGACGACGGGGAAGCGGTCCGAGACCTCGGGCCAGCTGTCGGGCTGGAGATAGACGCAGTGGTCACGGACGTAGGGCATGGTCTGAAGGGAGAGCCGGCGCAGGGTGCGACGGGCTGCTGACACAGGCGGCTGCGGGGCGGGTTTCCCGCGCCAGGCATCGGCGACGGCGCGTGCCGCGTCGTGCGTTTCGTCGAGTACGGCGTCGAGGGCCGACAGCAGTCCCGGTTGACCGGGGGTGGACGCCCGGGGCGAGCAGGGCGGGCGGGCGAGACGGAGCGGGGGCGCGGCGGCTCCCAGGCTGATGAGCGGAGAGCCGAGGTCGAGCCGTACGAGGGCGGGCTCGGGGGCCGTGCGTTCGGGGGCCGTGCGTTCGGGGGCCGCGGGCGCGGTGAACGCGACAGACGCGGGCGCGGCGACCGCCGCGGGCTCGTCCTCCGCCAGCCGGTCCCAGCGCGGGTTCAGCCCCTCCGTCCACAGGGCCGCGGCCAGCCGGCGCAGTTGGTCAAGACCGCTGCCGCCCCGCCCGGCGCCCGCGGAGACGGCCAGGTGGTCCCGGCCGTGCAGGGTGTCCGACACAAAACCGGGCAGGCTGCCCGGGCCCATCTGTATGAAGGCCCGTACCCCCTCCGCGTACAGCCGCGCCGTCAACTCCCGGAAGCGCACCGGCTCCAGCAGATGACGCAGCACCACCTCCCGGACATCCTGCTCGCCGCCGGGGTACGCGGCGACTGTGGTCGCCGACCAGACGGGCACGGTCGGCGGCCGGAGCGGGAGTCTGGCGAACGCGGCGCGGACCTGATCGAGGTAGGGCGCCCACATGGGCGTGTGGAAGCCGGACCGGAAGGGCAACTCCTGGGTGAGTACGCCCTGCCCGGCAAGCCGGGCCAGCGCCTCGCTCACGGGACTCGGTTCCCCGCACAGCACCGACTGATGGGGGCAGTTGTCGTGGCTGACGGCGACGCGGTCCAGCCCGTGCAGGGCGGCCCGGGCCTGCTGCGCCCCGCAGCCGAGTGCCGCGTACACGAGATCGGGAACGTCGAGATCGCCCGGCCGCAGCGAGTCGAGGAAGGTGTCGACGGCCTGCTGGGGATACATCCCGGCGACCACCATGGCGGTCCACTCCCCCAGGCTGTGCCCGGCCAGCACGTCGGCGTGTACGCCCAGTTCGGGCAGGACGCGGGCGAAGAAGCGGCCCACGGCGATGGCGTCCACCGCCCGTTCCACGAGGGTGCCGCCGCCGGTCGGCGCGGGCCGGGGCAGACCGAAGCGGTCGGCGACATCGTCGACGTACGGCGTGAAGTCCGGCTCCAGACCCGGGAAGACGAACGCCAGTCGTGCATCGTCCGCAAGCAGCGGGCGCGGCGCGAACCACACACCGCCGCGACCGCGCCACGGCCTTCCCCGGGCGACGACCGCCATGGCCAGAGCCCGGCGCTTCGGGGTGAGACCGAGAACGGCGAGGCGGCAGGGCGGCCCGCCGGACGGCGATGGTGGCGAGGACCGTCCCGAGTCCGCCAACCCCTCGACCAGGCGGCCGAGTTCGCCGGGAGTGGCAGCGGCGAGCAAAGTCACAGGGGGTTCGGCGAGCACGGCAGGTCGGCCCGACCCGCGCCCGGCTGATGGGACGAACGCGCCCGCACCCGGCGCCTCCTCCAGCACCACATGCGCATTGATCCCGCCGAAGCCGAAGGCGTTCACCCCGGCCCGACGCGGCCCGTGCCCGCGCTCCCAGGGCTCCGACTCCGTCACCGGTCGCATCCGTGTCGCGGCGAAGCCCTCGTGCGGCGCTTCGACATGGAGGGTCGGAGGCAGCGTTCCGTCGTGCACCGCGAGTACGGCCTTGATCAGCCCGGCCATCCCGGAAGCCTGCATGGTGTGGCCGACCATCGACTTCACGGACCCCATCGCGACCGGTTCCGCGCCGGCCCTGCGCGGACCGAATACGCGTGCCAGGGTGGCGAGTTCGGCCTCGTCGCCGACCGGCGTACCGGTGCCGTGCGCCTCCAGCAGCCCGAGCGCACCGGGTGCGGCCGGATCGAGCCCGGCCTGCCTCCAGGCCCGGTGCAGGGCGCGAACCTGTCCGTCGACCAGGGGGCTCATCAGGCTCGCTGCGCGGCCGTCGCCCGCCACGCCCACACCGCGCACGACGGCATGGACGCGGTCGCCGTCACGCTCGGCGTCCGCCAGGCGCTTGAGCAGGACGACACCCGTGCCCTCGGACAGCAGCGTGCCGTCGGCGCGGCGGTCGAACGGGCGGATCTGCTGGCTCGGGCTCAACGCCCGCAGCTGGGTGAAGACGCTCCACAGCGTGGCGATATGGCAGTGGTGCACGGCTCCGGCGACCATCAGGTCGCAGCTGCCGGAGGCCAGCAGGCCGGCCGCCTGCTCGACGGCGAGCAGCGAGGAGGCACAGGCGGCGTCAAGGGTGTAGGCGGGGCCCTGGAAGTCGAGGCGGTTGGCGGCCCTCGCCGCGGTGAAACTGGGTACGAGGCCGATGGACGCCTCCGGCCGTTCCGGGCCCAGCCCTGCCTGGAAGGCTTCGCGCACCTGGCTGATGCGCTCCTCGCCCAGTTCGGGGGCGAGTTCGCGCAGCGTCGCGGACAACTGGTGGGCGGTGCGCACGCGCTGGTCGAGGCGGGCGGTGGCGACGCCCATGAACCCGCCGCGGCCGAGGATGACGCCGATCCGGGAGCGGTCGGCGGGCAGCCGCTCCTCGCCCCCGGCATCGGCCACGGCCTCGGCGATGACGCGCAGGGCGAGCAGTTGGTCGGGCTCGGCACCGGCCACGGCGGCGGGCATGATGCCGAAACGGGTCGGGTCGAAGGCAGCGAGGTCGTCGATGAAGCCGCCGCGCCGGCAGTAGAACTGATCGCTGCGGGCAGGTCCTTCGGTGCCGGTCGCGTCGTAGTAGACCTGGGGGTCCCAGCGGCGGGGCGGCACATCCGTGATGGCGTCCATGCCCGCGACGAGGTTACGACGGTACGCGGCCAGGTCGGCGGCCCCGGGGAAGACGGCGCCCATGCCGATGATGGCGGCGTCGGTCGGACGGGGGCCGCGGTCAGCCATGGTGGGCCTGGGCCGAGGCCCGGCTCTCTTCGGCGAGGAGGACGACCTGGCCGGTGGTGCCGTGCGCCAGTTCGGCGAGGAGCGCGGAGGTGCCGGCCGCCGGATCGAGGAGCGGGATGCCGCGGCTCGCGTACATCCGCTCCAGCTCGGGCGTGACCATGCCGCCTGCCTCGGCCGCCCACGGGCCCCAGTCGACGGCGAGGACCCGGCCCGGGAAGCGTCGCGACCAGGCGGGGGTGGTGGCGAGGGTGTCCAGGGCCTCGTTGGCGGCCGCGTAGTCGGCCTGTCCGCGGTTGCCGAAGACACCGGCGACGCTGCCGAAGAGGCAGAGGAAGCCGGGGGCCGGACCGTCACCGTGGTCGGCGGCGGCGTCGGCGAGGTGGCGTGCGCCGTCGACCTTGGTGGTGAAGACCCGCGCGAAGGACGCCGGGTCCTTCTCGCGCAGCAGCTTGTCCTCGATGGTTCCGGCGCCGTGCACGATGCCGTCGAGACGGTCGTGACGCGTGCGTATGTCATGGACGACAGCGCGTACGGCATCGAGGTCGGTGACGTCCGCCGCGTGATAGCGCACGGAAGCGGCCGTGCCGCTGAGGGCGGCGAGCGTGCCGCGGATCTCGCGGGCGGCGAGGATGCGGGTCGCGGCCGTCTCGATCTCGGCGGGGGTGCGCAGGCCTAGCCCGACGAGGGCCGCGCGCAGGGCGACCCGGTCATGGGCGTGCGCGACGGCCGGGTCCTCGGCGTCGTCGGGCGGTGGCGTGCGGCCGATGAGTTCGATGTGGCAGCCGGTGGCTTCGGCGAGGGCGATGGCTGTACGGGCGGTGATGCCGCGGGCTCCGCCGGTCAGCAGCACCACCGCGTCGCGGCCGATCGGGAGCGGAGGACGCGCTTCGCCGGTGGCGAGAGGGGCGGCGACGGTGCGCAGGCTGTTGCGTGTGCCGTTCGTGTAGCCGATCGCCACGGGCTCGTCAGCGGCGCACAGTTCGGCGACCAGATGGGCGGCGATCCGCTCGGGGCGGTCCTTGGGGTCGATGTCCACGGCACGCACGGCGGTGGTGGGGTGCTCGATCGCCGCGGCACGGGCGAAGCCGGTGAGACCTGCTCCGGGGATCGGGTCGGCCGTACCCGGCGATGCCTCTGACGCCGCGGTTCGGCCGAACGCTCCGCCGCGGCCCGTGACGAGCAGCAGTCGGCCTGTGCCCGCCGTCAGGATCGCGCGCAGCGCGCCGAAGTTCTCCGGCAGCACGGGCGCCGGGCCGGGGCGCAGGGCGCTCAGGTCCACCACGCCGTCGGCCCCGGCGGCGTCCGCCAGCCGGTCCGGGTGGAGGGTGCGCACCTCGGCTCCGTGGGACTCCAGCGCGGCGGCGAGGGCGACGGCGATCCCGAGGCCGTCGTCGACGACGGCGAACCGCCGGCCGGGCAGCACATCGGCCGGGTTGCGGGTGGTGGGCGGCCCCACGGGAGCGACCTCGACCAGAAGCCGGGCGGGGAGCGTTGGGCGAGGCCGATCCTCCCGGGCGGGTGGACGAAGCCCGTCCTCCCGGGTGGGCGGCTCGGTCGTGGGATCGGCGGCCGGCCCGGCGCCAGGGTCCTGCTCCGCCGTCGCGCGGCGCGCCACAATCCACTCGACGATGCCGCTGATGGTCTTCAGCCGGGAGAGTTCCTCGACGGCCGACTCCGCCGGCCCGTCCGCACCGCGCGGCAGCCCGATCCGGTCCGCCAGCGCCCCGATGATCTCCACCCGCTTGATGGAGTCCACCGAGAGATCGGCCTCCAGGTCGAGCGCCGGGTCGAGCATCTCCCTCGGATAGCCGGTGCGCAGATGGACGATCTCCAGCACGGCATCCATGAGTTCGTCACGCGTGAGGGGGCGGCTCTCGGTCTCCTCGGCGACCGGCCGAGGCGCGAAGCTTTCCGGGGCTTCGGGCTCGGGTGCGACCAACGGTGCGCGTGGTGGCGCACCGTCCACCCCCAAGTAGCCCAACAGCACGTCCCGTTGCGCGGCAACCAATTCCCGCGCACCACGCAAGTACTCCAGTACGGCGTCCTCACGCCGGTCCGCGGCCACCGCGGGACGAGCCACCGCCACCCGCCGGGCCGGGCGCAGTCCGCCCGCCACGGGCTGTCCGTCCGCCGTTCGTACGAGATGGCCGTCCACCAGCCATCCGGCACGCCGGGGCGGCTCGGCGGGCAGCGCCGCGGCGCGCCCCTTGAACAGCGGCTCCGGGTCGAAGGAGACGCCCGCCGCTGCGAGTTCGCCGAGGGCGGTGACCAGGCGGGTCACGCCGTGTTCGCCCGGAACGTCGAGCGGTACGGCGGTGTGCGGCCGGTCGCCCAGGATGCGGCCGACCAGTCCGGTCAGCACCCGGCCCGGGCCCGCCTCCACAAAGGTCCGCACCCCGGAGGCGTACATCGCCTCGATCTGCTCGGCGAAGCGCACCGGTTCGGCGAGCTGTCGGGCCAGTAACTCCCGAACGCCCACCGGCTCGGCCGGATAGGGGCGCGCCGTGGTGTTCGACCAGACCGGGAGCGTCGGCCGGGACACCGCCGAAGCGGCGAGTTCCGCTGCCAGCGCGTCGGCGGCGCCGGCGACGACTTCGCTGTGAAAGGCGCAGGCGACCGGGATGCGCTCGGCCGCGATCCCCGCCTCGCGCAGCGCGCTGATCGCGGCATCGACCGCTTGCGTGGGCCCTGAGATGACGCACTGGGACGGTGAGTTGTGGTTGGCGACAACGCAGCGGGGTGGCAGTTCGGGCAGGACCCCTGGGGGCGCGGGCACCGCGGCCATCGCTCCGGGGTCGTCTCCGGCGGCGGTGAGTATCGCCTCCGCCCGGCGGTCGCTGAGCCGCAGGAGGGTCGCGGTGTCGTAGGCGCCGGCGGCCCAGAGGGCGACCAGCTCGCCGTAGGAGTGCCCGGCCGTGCAGTCGGGGCGGATGCCGAGCGAGGTGAGCAGGAGGTGGGCGGCCGCTCCGGTGAGGCCCAGGGCAGGCTGGGCGGTCAGGGTGTCGGTGACGGCGGCGCGCTGGGCGGCCCGCTCCTCGGGTGTGAAGGCGGCGGGCGGGAACATCCTGCTCACGCGGCGAGGGTCCGCCGCGTACAGCGTCGTCCGCAGCCGCGGGAAGGCGATGAACAGATCGCCGAGCATGCCGGGACGCTGGCTGCCCTGCCCCGGGAAGAGGAAGGCGGTCCGGCCCGACTCCGGTGCATCGGTGCGCACATGAATGCCGTCACCGGTGGCGAACTCCCGGGCCCGGTCCAGCTTGGCGGCCAGGTCGTCAAGGCCTGTCGCGACGACCGCGACCTGGATCCCGCCCTCCCCGGCCGACGTCTCACCGGCGAGGTCACGCAGCGGCCAGGGCCGTCCCGCCGCATCGTTCTGTTCCAGCCGGGCGGCGAGGCGGTCGATCGCCCGCACGGCGGCCGGACGGTCCGCGCCCCGGAAGCAGAAGAGCTCGGCAGGCCAGGTGTCCAGCCCGTGCGCGGGCTCGTCCGCATCGCCGTACCCGGCGAGGACGGCGTGGTAGTTGGTGCCTCCGAACCCGAAGGCGCTGACGGCGGCGAGCCGCCGGCCGACGGGCTCGGCCCACGGCCTGGCCTCCGTGTCGAAGCAGAAGGGGCTCGTGTCCGGCTGCCAGTCGGGGTTGGGGCTGGTCAGATGCAGAGTCGGCGGCCGGACGCCGGAGTGCACGGCCCGTGCCGCCTTGATCAGCCCGGCCAGCCCCGCCGCGCATTTCGTGTGACCGAGCTGCGACTTGACCGAGCCGAGCGAGCAGCCACCCGCGTCCGAGCCGCCGAAGACCTCGGTGAGGACGGCCAGTTCGGTGCTGTCCCCCACGACGGTGCCGGTGCCGTGAGCCTCCACCAGACCGATCTCGGCGGGCGTGATCCCGGAGCGCCGGTAGGCGCGTTCCAGTGCGCGGCGCTGCCCTTCGGGCCGGGGTGCGGTGAGTCCGAGGGAACGTCCGTCGCTGGAAGCGCCGACGGCCTTCACAACGGCGTAGATGCGGTCGCCGTCGCGTTCGGCGTCCGGCAGACGCTTGAGTACGAGGCAGGCGACGCCTTCGCCGAGTGCGATGCCGTCGGCGGAGGTGTCGAAGGGGCGGCACCGGCCGGTGGGCGACAGGGCTCGTACGGAGGCGAACATCAGGTAGTCGTTGATGCCGTTGTGCACATCGGCTCCGCCGCACAGCACCATGTCGCTGTCCCGGTCGCGCAGTTGCTTGCAGGCCAGGTCGAGGGCGGCGAGCGAGGAGGCACAGGCGGCGTCGATGGTGCAGTTGGCGCCCCCGAGGTCGAGGCGGTTGGCGACGCGTCCGGCGATGACGTTCGCGAGGACTCCGGGGAAGGAGTCCTCGGTCAGCCGCGGCAGTTGGGCGTCCAGCTCGGGCGGCAGCTCGCCGAGATAGCCGGGGTGCAGGGCGCGAAAGCCGTAGGCCCCGGCGAGATCCGTACCGGCCTCGGCGCCGAAGACGACCGAAGTGCGGGAGCGGTCGAAGTGCCGCTCCCCCGCGTATCCGGCGTCGGCGAGGGCTCTGGCGGCAATGTCGAGGGCGAGCAGCTGAACCGGTTCGATGCTGCCGAGGGAGGCCGGGGCGATGCCGTGGGCGAGCGCGTCGAACGGGGCGGGTGGCAGGAAGCCGCCCCAGCGGGACGGAGTCCGCTCCCCCGCCCGCGCCGGATCGGGGTCGTGGTAGGCGGCGGTGTCCCAGCGGTCGGCGGGCACTTCGGTGACGGAGTCGGTACCGGCGACGATGTTCGACCAGTAACCGGCGAGGTCGTCGGCGCCGGGATAGCGGCAGGCCATGCCGACGACCGCGATGTCGAGCGGAGCCTCCTCCACCAGGGGCTCGGGTGCCTCGGCCCGCAACTCCTCCAGACGGTCCTCGAGCAGCTGCGTCGCGCCCTCGGTGACCTGGGTGTGCAGGGCGGCGACCGTGGTGGTGGCGGTGCGCGCGGTGGCGATCTGGCCGAGCATGTAGAGGCCCTCGTCGCGCTGTTCCTCCTCGTCCGCCGGGGCGGGCCCCGTCGCGGTGTGACGCAGGCCCTTGCTGGCGATCCGCAGCCGCCCGAGGTTGAGCTTCTCCAGCTCCTCCCACACCTCGGTGGGGCTCGCGCCGTCCTGCCGCAGCCGCTCGGCGGTGGTGGTGAAGACATCGGCGTACGCAGTGACGGCACAGCGGGTGGCGTGGCCGGGAGCGGTGTGCAGCAGTGCCGTGGCCCGGCAGTCGATGGCTGTGCGCTGGAAGCCGGGCAGTACGGCTCCGGCGGACACTGCCTCGTCGGTGAACAGATAGGCGGTGCCCATGAGGACGCCGATCCGGGCGCCGCGCTCGGCCAGCGGACCGGCGGCGGCCACCGCCATCGCCGCGGACCGTTCGTCGTGGATGCCCCCGGCGAACAGCACGTCGAGCTCGGCGGCGTACGGGCAGGCCAGCAGCCGCTCGATCTGTTCCTCCCAGAGCGGGAAGGCGGCGCGCGGCCCGATGTGCCCGCCGCACTCGAGCCCTTCGAAGACGAACCGCCGCGCCCCCTCGGCGAGAAACTGCTCCAGCAGTCCGGGCGAGGGCACATGCAGATAGGTCCGGGTCCCGGCGGCTTCGAGGGGGGCGGCCTGCGCGGGCCGGCCGCCCGCGATGATCGCGTACGGCGGCCGTACGTCGGCGACGGCGGCGAGCTGTTCGCGGCGCAGCTCGTCGGGGGCGAAGCCGAGCAGTCCGACGCCCCAGTCCCGGCCGGCCAGGCGCTCGGCGGTTTCGGTGAGCAGTTCGCGTACATCACGGCCGTCCATCACGGCCAGGGCGAGAAAGGGCAACCCGCCCGCGTCGGCCACGGCCCAGGCGAAGGCGGGTCGGTCGCTGACCCGGGTCATGGGCCCTTGGGCCACGGGCAGACGGCCCGCGTCCGGGCGCGGCTGGAGGGGACGGGCCCGGACCGCCGCTTGAAGATGACCGGTGATGGCGGCCCGCACGGCCTGTACGACAGAGCCGGTGGTGCGGTGGCGTAAGGAGAGCCGGGCGGCCGTCGCACCGTCCTGGCCGATGGGCAGCGGCTGGGTATGCAGGCCGCGCGCGCCGAGAAGTTCGGCGAGGTTCCCCTTCGGTGGGGTCAGATCGGGACGGGCATAGACGCGATGGCCCGCGACAAGGGTGGTTTCGCTGCCGTCCATGGCCCGGATGGCGGCCGCGACCGAGGCGGGCAGTGGCTCGGTGCCCTCGGTGGTGAGCGCGAGCTGCGTGTCGAGTACGACTCCGGCGGCTCCGCCCGCAACGGCCGCGGCCGCCGTGTGCGGGCCGATGCCTCCCGCAGCCAGGACCGGAACGGTCATCTCGGGGTCGGCCAGCAGCCGTTGGAGCAGTACGAACGTGGTCAGTTCGCCGACCCGGCCGCCTGCCTCGTGTCCCTTGGCCACGATCCCGGCCGCGCCGCCGGCGAGGGCGGCCGTGGCCTCGGCGGGGCTGACGACCTCGGCCCATACCCGGCGCCGGCCGCCCGCGGCCCACTCGGCCGTCCCTGTGCGCCAGTTCTCCTCGGCGAGCAGAACGGTGTCCACCCCGGCGGGCAGTTCGGCCGGAATGACCCGGCATCCGGCCGGTACGCGCACTCCGTAGCGCCCTCGCAGCCTGTCCATCGCGGTGCGTGCCCGTTCGCGGTCCCTGCCGAGATCCAGCAGGCCCAGCGCGCCGGCCCGTTCCGCGGCCGCGACCATCGGGGCGTTGGGCTCCTCGAACGGGCTGAGCACGACGACGAGGTCCCGGCCTGAGTACCGGGTCGGCTGCGAGGTCACGGGCTCTCCTTGGTTTCCGAGCAGGGCCGGGCGAGGGAGCGTCGAGCGGTGGTTCACGGCACGGAGGGCCGGCGCTGCGCCACGGCCGGGGCGGGTCGGACCACGGCGGGCTGAGAGATGTACGGGCACCAGTGAGGCTAATCAGCAGTAACATTGCTTGCCGCGAAGAATCGTTGCGGCGGTCGGCGGGCGCTGTCAAGCACATCCGCCACCCATGCCTCAGAGGTATGGGAGCCTGCTGACGGAGCATCAACTTCCTTGCACAGAGCGGGATTTGTTCACAGAGCGGCTCTTACACCCGCAAGGCCCTGCGGCTACCGTCCGTCCATGACCCCCACACTCCAGCAGCTGCGCTACCTCGTCGCCGTCGCTGACTGCCACTCGATCACCGCCGCGGCGTACTCCGTCTACATCGCCCAGCCGGCCCTCTCCCGCTCCATCCAGTCCCTGGAACGCGACCTCGGCGTGGAACTCCTGGACCGCAGGAGCCGGGGAGCGACCCTGACCCCCATGGGCGCCCGCGTCGTACGACTGGCCCGCACCGTCCTCGACGCCGTGGAAGCCATCGAGGACATCCGCCCCCCACACGGCCGCAGTTCGAGCGCGGGCACGCTGACCGTCACCGTCACCCCGACACTCTCCCTCGACCTCGCCGCCGACCTCGTGCCCTCCTTCACCGAACGCCACCCCGGCATCGAGGTACGGCTGCTCCAGCACGACAGCCGCGAGGCACTTGTAGAAGCCCTGACCGACGGCGCGGCGGAGCTGGGCCTGGTCGATCTGCCCGTCGACAAGGAGCTGTCGACGCACCATCTGCGGGACCGCGAGGTCGTACTGATCTCGCCGCGCGGCACCGGGCTCCCCGACCCCGTGCCGTACCGGATGCTGAGCGGCCTGCGGATGGTGCTGCCCACCCCCGGCACCGGTCGGCGCACGGAGCTCGAGGCGATGTTCGGCCGGCTCGGCGTGCGCCCTGTGCCGGTGGTGGAGGCGGACGAGCGGCTGGTCTGGGTCACCAGCGTCATGGACGGGCTCGGTTCGCTGATCTGGTACCGGGACATGGTGTTACGGGCCTTCGGTCACCGCGTCGAGGTCCGTTCCTTCACCCCGCCGCTGCTGCGCGCCGTGGGCATCGTCCACCGACGCCGCCCGCTCAGCCGCCCCGCCCGCGCCTTCCTGTCGCACGCCCGGCACAACGCACCCGTACGCGAACCCGCCGGATGAGATGGACGTCGGCCCGGGACGGAGAAATTGGCACTGTTTCAGTGTCGAGTGTTGAAGGGCGAAGCATTACCCCATTCGAGTGAGCAGTGCTGCACATTCCGTGTCCTAATGAAAGAGGGGCCGAAAAGCTGCCAAACCCACATACGAACGAGGGCCACGAGGAGGTCGGGCCGCCATGACAGTGGAACAGTTGTCCCGGGCGGAGGCGGAATACCTCGCGCAAGTGAAGCGAGCCGGTGAGCGCTACGCGATGCGCACCGCGGAGCGAGCAGGAAATCTTCGGGCGCTCGACGAGAGCGGCATCCTGTACGCCGATTCGCCTGACCGGATCAGTAAGAGGCTGGCACGCCTGGGCGCCGACCTGGCGATGGCCAAGCAGATTGAACAAACGCCCGCGGAAGCCACCCCGGGCAGCAGTCTGGGCCTGGACCCTGACACGGCCGGAGCCGATCTGCTGGGGCTGGAGCGCCTGATGGGGCGCAATGACCTCATTGGGGTCGGCTTCCTCGAAGCGGGATTTCTGGCCTCCCGCTCGATCGGGCGGGTGACCGTCCGTGGCGGAGGCGGGACTTTCCACGGCACCGGATTTCTCGTGTCCCCCTCGCTCCTGATGACGAACAACCATGTACTGCACACGGCGGACGAAGCGGCCCGCGGTGTTGTCGAATTCAACTTCCAGGAGGGCCTGGACGGACAGCTGCTCGCGCCCGTGGTGTTCTCTCTGGAGCCGGGGACCTTCTTTGTCACGGACCGTGACCTCGACTTCAGCGTGGTCGCCGTGGCCCAACACTCCCAGGACGGCCGACCGGTGTCGTCCTTCGGCCGACTGCCGCTCAAGGAGGCCGAGGGAAAAGTCATCCTCGGAGAGATCGTCAACATCGTCCAGCACCCCAACGGCGAGCCCAAGCAGCTCGCGCTGCGTGAGAACCGGGTCGTGGACCTGCTGGAGAAGTTCCTGCACTACGAGACGGACACGGCACCCGGCTCATCGGGGTCACCGGTCTTCAACGACCAGTGGGAGGTCGTGGCGCTGCATCACGCCGGTGTTCCGCGCACCGACGAGCACGGCCAGCCCCTTGCCGTCGACGGGTCCCGCTGGGAACCGGCCATGGGTGAGCACCGGCTGGCCTGGAAGGCCAATGAGGGGGTGCGGATCAGCCGCGTCCTCGGTGCGCTCCGGCAGGCCCCCCTGACCGGCGCCGGCGCCGCACTCCGCGAAGAGCTCTTCGCGGCCGGAGCGGCCCTGCATCCGGTCGAGACGTCACAGCCGCCGGTGAGCGCGACAAACGGCGTCGGACCGCAGAGCCTCGCACTTGACGGGGCCGCACAGCAGTCGGCACCAGGCGGGACCGTGGGCTGGAGCGTTCCGCTGCACATCAGTGTCAGCTTCGACCCGGCCACACCCCAGGCCCAAGCACAGGCGCAGCCTCAGGCACTGGCCCAGGCCCGGGTTCCCCAGTCGCCTCCGACGCCGGCAGCCGGCCCCCCGCTGGTGCCGGATTCCGGGGTCGGCCACATCGACGGTCAGTCACCCGCCGAGACCGACCTGGCCGCCGCGCTGGTCAACCTGGCGGCCGCACGTAGCCGCCCGTACTACGACGCGCGTGCGGACGAAGCCGCGCGCGAGGCCTACTACGCGAACATCCGCGCCGACCGCCCCAGCGGGCTGTGCCACGCGCTCACCGAACTGCTCGAAGCCACCCATGCGCAGCGGCCCGCGTACAAGCCGATGCGCATGGTCTACCCGTGGGTCGACCTGCATCCGGACGAGCAGTTGCGCAGCATCTACTCGGGCAAGGACTTCTCGCCCGAAGAGCTCATACAGGCCGACGCCGCGGTGGAGGCCGCCCGGATCGGACGCTGGCAGGAGTTCCTGCTGCACGAGAGTGCGCCCGGCCCCGCCGCGCTCGAGGCCCAGTTCGACGCCCTGGAGGCGGCGCTGCCGTTCAACTGCGAGCATGTCGTGCCGCAGTCCTGGTTCGCCAAGAAGGAGCCCATGCGCGGGGATCTGCATCACCTCTTCGCCTGCGAGTCGGGGTGCAACAGCTTCCGCGGAAACATCCCGTACTTCGACTTCGCTGACAGCGAGGAAGTCGTCCGGGAGGCCTGCGGGCGCCGTGAGCCGGACAAGTTCGAGCCGTCGGCCGGCAAGGGTCCGGTCGCCAGGGCGACGCTGTATTTCCTGCTGCGCTACCCCGGGTTCATCGGCGATGAGGCACGCGAGCTCCAGCGGGAGCGCCTGGGCCTTCTGCTGGCCTGGCACAGTGACAACGCGGTCAGCGAGTACGAGCGGCACCGCAATGCGGCGATAGCCGAGATACAGGGCAATCGCAACCCGCTGATCGATCACCCGGAGTGGGCCGAGCAGATCGACTTCACCGGCGCCTGGCCGTGACGAGGCCGCTCACCTTGACGGCTCCACTCACACGGTGAAGGGGCGCTGTTCCAGGAACTGGTCACCGGGTCGGCCGGTCACATAGAAATTCGGGCTCTGGGTGGCCGGCATGCTGCGCAGAATGTCGCGGTGGAAGGCCCGGTACCCGCCGTGGAAGGTCCCGCCGTCCCAGACCTCCAGCAGGGTGCCGGTGAACTTGCCGTTGACCGGGCCGTCGGAGGAGAGCTGGTTGTCCTGGCAGCCGGAGATGAGCAGGGCGCTCACTTCCGACTCACGGGTCTTCTTCGGGCCGAGGCCGCGCTGGATCTCCTCGAAGAACTCCTTGTCCCGTTGGTAGATCTCGTACTGTTTGGCGACCGGCATGAGCCGTGAGGTGTTCTCGATCTGGTCCGGGTCGAGCGTCTGGAACTGCTTCTGCATGGCCTCGGGGCTGAGGACCTCGCGTACCTCGATGCCGCTGCCGCTGTGGCAGGAGTCGAGCAGCGCAAGGATCCGTACGCCCTCCTCGAAGCGGGCGAACTCTCGGTACAGCTCGTCGTCGAGAAACTCGCGGTCGTACAGGACGAGGGTTTCGTCGAACTCGTCCGGTTCGTCGTCGGAGCCGACGGTGTTCGGCACCTGGCCGCCGTGGCCGGAGTAGGTGAACAGCAGGATGTCCCCGCTCTTCAGCTTCTTGGCCGCCTTTTTCAGCTCGGCGGTGACGTTCTCGACGGTGCCGTCGGTGGTGAGGATGGTCGTCTCGTCGAACCCGGCCTCGCGGGCCAGGCCGGCCATGTCGCGGGCGTCGTTCTCGCAGGCGACGAGTTCGCCGTCCCAGCCGCCGTATGTGGCTGGGTCGACCTTGTTGAGTCCGACGTGGAGGGAGAGGCCGGTGGCCATGGGGGTTTCTCCTTGCACCTGGGGCGGCGGGCATCACCGGGATCCGTTCCGTGCGCTGCCCGCTTCCGAACCCGACAGCGGCCGGTACCGCCTGAACGGGCGCCTCGGGCGCAGCCGGAGGAGCCGCGGCGGGGGCCGAATGGCGATCGAATCCCCCCGAGCCAATACTGACAGTGGCCGGCGTTCGTGCCGAGGCGGGAGGCAGTCATGCAACCCAGAGTCGTTTACGTCCATGGAAACGGGAACAAAGTCCGCTCGGAACTGCTCAAGTCCCAGTGGGACAGGGCGCTGTTCGGCAGCGACATGGCCGATCTCTCCCGCATGGCCTACTGGGCTCCTGTCCGGTACGAGCGGCCCTTGCCCGATTCCCGGCCCGGCCCCCTGGACGGCGGGCCGACGGAAATCGAGGAGACAGTCACATCCGTGGAGTTCGAACCGCCCGAGGAATTCGTGGCGAGAACCCTTGACGAAGCACGGTTCGAGGCCGGTGGCGTCGGGCCCGAGTCCACGCCCGGCGCCGGCGAGCCGCAGGGCGCGCTCGTCGACTGGCTGAGCGAAATGACCTCTCTCGCGGACACACTCGCCGAGATGGAGGATGCCGGGCCGTCAGACCGCCTCCCGCTCGAGGCGCTGCCGTTGCCCGCGACACCGCGCAAGGCGGTGTTCCGGTTGCTCGTCAAGCACACGTTCAAGGACGTGCACGCCTATTTCTTCGGCGGCGCGGGGAAGACGATTCGGGGCGTGGTGCAGGAGGCTCTGGAGGGCCTGGACGGCGCTCCCCTCGTAGTGGTCGGCCACAGCCTCGGGTCCATCGTCGCCTACGAAGTACTGGCGGAGCAGGGCCGGGAGGTCGAGCTGTTCGCCACGGTCGGATCGCCGCTGGCGATCACCGAGGTGCAGGACCACCTGGCGAAGCCGCCCGCGGTCCCGGCCGGCGTACGGGCCTGGCGCAACGCCTCGGACCTGCGGGACCTGGTGGCGCTCGACCACACGCTGCGGCCTGAGTACGCGCCGCCGGAACGGGTCACCGACCTGTTGGTGACGAACAACAGCCACAACCATCACGGCATCGCCGAGTACCTGGGAAACCCTAAGGTCAGAGAGCCTTTCCAGCGGATTTTCAGCGACGTTGCATGAGGGCATACCGGGTGCAAACATGACAAGTAGCAGTTGGTCCGGCCCTTGCTCCCCAGGGGCGGCTGGGTAGGTGCGCTATGCCGTTGGCCGAAACGGAATGGGACCTCGTCACCCTCTGGGTACGGGAGTACCTGCTCGACACCACCGATCCCCACACTCAGCTCGCCCAGTACGGATTCTCCGCGGATTTCATCTCCGCCCTCGCTCTGACGGCGGTCAGTGGGGAGAATGCCCGCGCACTCGTTCAAGCTTCACGCAAAGACATCCAGCGGCAGCTCGCACTCGTCGAGGCCCTCGCCTCGGTCGACCGGTTGTCCGTGCTTCCGGAAATCTCCAAGGCCCTTGAGTTCCGCGACCGCCTGCGCGAGGACTGCCGCGCCCATGCCTCGGAGGACAACTTCCGTACCTGCGTCCTCAAGAACGGGACAGAGGTCTTCATCGACCGTCAGAACCTGCGGGAAACACTGCGCCGGTTCGTCGAGGACCCCGAGAAGTCCGTGCTGCTGGTGGACGGGGAACCGGACAGCGGCAGGTCATACACCTACAACCTCATCCGCCACATCGGGCAGCACCACGGATTCCGTCCGGCACGAGTGACCCTGTCGCACACCTCCACCGCGGACAAGGTCATCCGCCGGATGGCGGAGTTCGTCACCGACCCCGGCGCGGGAATGTCACCGTTGAACCCCACCGAACTGAACGACCTGCTGCCCTCGATCGACGACGCCGTGCACTGGGTGGTCGGCAGGGCGACAGCCGTCGACGACCGCCTCTGGCTGGTCCTCGACGAGTGCGACAAACTCGCCCCCAGCTCCGACATGTGGGACTTCATCGGACAACTGGCCCTCGCCATCTACGAGCACGCGGCGGTACGCGGCGACCAGGCTCCCCGCCTGGTGCTGCTCGGCTACGGGCCCGCGATGCGTCAACTGCCCTACGACCTGCGGGGAAGCCTCTGCTGGGACACGGCCCGGGTCGCCGAACCCGCCGATCTGCGCAGCTTCTTCGACCAGTACTTCCACGAATCCCCTCCCACATTCCTCAAGGCCGGAGCACCCGCGGAGTCGACGATCACCGAATTCGTCGACGTGGCCGTCCAAGAAGTACTCGCGGCGGCGGAAGCGGCCGCCGGCGGCGAGAGCTACATGCGGAAGATCTGCACGGCAGCGGAGGGGGCGATTCGTGTCTACCGAACCCTCTGAGGCGCGCAGGATCTTCACCGAACGACTGCGCCGGGAACTGCGCGGCGGCGACGACCGCAGCCACGTCGTCTCGGACGCCCGCGGCGCATACCGGCAAGCCGCCTGCCTGCTCACCCACTTCGATCCCATGCTGCTCCGGCTGCCCGGCGAGGAGCGCGCCCACGGCGGCGCGCTCCTCGAGCTTGTCGACGACTGTACGACCATGGGCCGCAAGGACAGGGCCCTGTGGAGCCTCAAGGCCGATGTCCGGGACCGCGCGCTGCGATCTCTCGCCGGCCCGGAAGCAGCCCGGCTCGCGCTGGAGTGCAACCTCGATCAGTTCCGGGACGAGGAGTCCGGGCCGGAGCGCAGCGCTTTGGCCCATCTGTCCGGCGAGGGGCCGTCGCCGAAGGACCAGAGCGCCGACGAACTGGCCGACACCCTCCAGGCGGTGCTGTGGCTGTCGCGCATCCCGGGCACCAGCGGGCTGCCGGACGCCCGTGCACTCCAGCACTCCCTGGAGCGGGCCAGACTCCTGCAACCCCTCGAACGGCTCGCACAGGGAACGTTCCATGGGCGCACCCGCGAACTCGAGGAACTGCGCAGCTACATCGACCTGCCCACCGAGGCCGAGGCCGATGCCGCCCGAGCGGAACAGGCCGGAGGCAACCCCTCCGCCGGCCTCGACAGCGCACCCGTGCCCCCACTGGTCATCCACGGGCCCGGCGGCATGGGCAAGAGCACCCTCCTTGCCGAGTTCCTCCTCGACAGCGTCCACGGCCACACCGCCGGCTTCCCCTTCGCCTACATCGACTTCGAGCGGCCCACACTCTCGATCCACGAGCCGGTCACCCTGATCGCCGAGGCCGCGCGGCAGCTCGGCATCCAGTACCCCACTCACCGTGCCGAGCTGGACGCCCTGGCGGACGAGTGCCAGCAGGCGGCGCGCAGCCAACGGGAGGGCCAGGACCGTGTGACGAAGCTGCACGAGCTCGCCACCACCCGGTCCGTCCTCGGACGCAGCTCCTCGCAGGAGTTCCAGCTGCTCGCCACCGAGCGCGAGACGGACCTCATCCGGCGGGTCGCCGACGTACTGGTCCGCGCCGTGGCGGCAGCACACCAGAAGATCCCCCCGTTCGTGCTGGTCGTCGACTCGTTCGAGGAGGCCCAGTACCGCGGTTCCCCGGTGGTGGGGAGGATGTGGGCGATCTGCGTCGCGCTCCAGTACGTCTACCCGCGACTGCGCGTCGTCGTCTCCGGGCGGGCTCCCGTCGGCCATCCGGCAGGCGCCATGACACCGCTGGACATCGAACTGCACGAACTCGATCCGTCGGCGGCCGTCGGTCTTCTGATGTCCTGCGGCGTCAAGGATCCCGATGTGGCACGGGCGTTGGCCGACCGGGTCGGCGGCCACCCGCTGAGTCTGAAACTGGCCGCCCGGGCAGCCACACTCGCCGGAAGCGAAGCCGACCGGATGGGCGAACTGATCCGCAGCCTGCCCGCCCGGCGCCGGCAGGTCTTCCGCCGCGTCGACCAGATGCTCGTCCAGGGCATCCTCTACGACCGCATCCTCAACCACATCGCGAACCCGGACGTACGCCGTCTTGCCCATCCGGGCATGGTGCTGCGGGTCATCACCCCCGACATCATCAAGGACGTCCTCGCCGAGCCGTGCGGCCTGCGGGTGGACACCCTCGACGACGCCCGTCTCCTCTTCGACGAGCTCTCCCGCCTCGACCTGGTGGAACCGGCCGGACCCGAGGCCGTACAGCACCGCGGCGACGTACGCGCCATCATGCTGCGGCTACCGGGCAGCGACCGCACCGACGTGATGCGCACCGTCGAACGGCGCGCGGTCGCGTACTACGCCGCGCGGGACGGTCTTGAGGCACGCGCCGAGGAGATCTACCACCGGCTGCGGCTCAACGAGAACCCGCGGTCGGTGGAGGAGCGGTGGCTGCCGGGAGTCGAGCGGTTCCTCGTCGGCGCAGAGCAGGAGATGGCCCCCAGAGCAGCCGGCCTCCTCACCGCCAAGCTCGGCGGTGGGGCATCCGACCACGTCATGGCGGGCGCCGACCAGGAGGACTGGGAGCGGATCGCCGCCCGTGAGGTGGAGGATCTTCTGGCGCAGGGCTTCGCCGACGAGGCGTTCGTCCGGCTCGCGGAACGTCGGCCCTGGACGCCGTGCAGCCCGCTGCACTCCCTGCTGGCGGAGACCCTGAACCGGCTCGGGCAGCCGGAGGAGGCCCGCAGGGCGACGGCGGACGCCATCGACTCCGCTCAGAGCGCGGGTTGCACGGAGCGGCAGTTGGAGCTGCTGTTGCTCTCCGCCCGTCTCTCGGAGGACGCGGGCGACCTGGAAAGCGCCGACGGCGATCTGCGTACGGCGGAGGACATCGCGGTCGGCCTCGGGCAGGACCTCGAAGCAATGGGAGCGCTGCTCGCCCGGTCCTGCCTCGCGGCCGACGCCGATGCCCCGGATCTCGAAGCCGACAACCAGCTCGCCAAGAAGCTGCGGCGGCTGCCCGACGCCGTTCTCGCCGACCAGCCCGTACTCGTACGCGCCGTCGCTTCGCAGGTCTACACGCAGGATCCCGGGGCGCTCGAGCACGCGGTGGAGGTCGTGGGTCTGCCGACGGACGACGCGGCGCTGGAAACCCTGGGCACGGCGATACGGCATGCGGCCTCCCGCCAACCAGCGCTGCTCGGAACCCTGATGGACATCCTCCGCGACGCCGCGGGACCGGCCCGGTCGCCGGAGGGAGCCGGCCCCTCCAACACCACCGACATCCTGCGGCTGGCTCGCGACCGCGGCACCCTCGACGTCCTCGCCCGGCGGCTGCTTGCCGTCCATGACGAGCGCGGTGGGATCGCGGCAGGGGTGGCCGCCGCCATGGGCGCGGGAGCCGCCGGGCGTACTACGCAGACACGCGGCCGCCGCGTGGCGACGAACAACAGCGCACGCGAAAGGAACGGCCCACCACGGCCTGATCGGGCATGAACGCGTACCTCACGCCGGAAGAGATCCTCCAGGTGCGCGACGCCGCCCTTGAGACCGGGCTCGCCGACCCGATGGTCCGGCCGCTGCTGTTCGACGGCATCATGCCCAAGTACCGCGGCACGCTGCCGCTGCTTCCCGCACCCGGACGGCAGGTGCACTCGGACCTCAACGAAATGAACCGGGTCGAGCGGCTGGTGGACGGCTCCGTGCCACTGGAGATCTGGCTGCGCAACGCCGTCGCCCAGACCACCGAAGCCGAAGCTCTCGTCGTCCTGCAGCGCGCCCTGGACGATGTCGCGCGCAGTGCCGGAGGCGAGCCGGACATCGTCGCGCAGCTGCCCGCCCCGGAAATCAAGGAAGAGATAGTCCACCGCGACGACACGGTCCCCTTCGACTTCCTCCGCGGCGGCGACCGGGCCGGACTGGCGGTCGCCCGCATCAAGGTTCCTCCCTACCAGGGCGGCTCCCCGCTCCAGCCGAACGGCTTCCCGCACGCCGGCACCGGCTGGCTCATCGCTCCTGCCCTGCTCATCACCAACCACCATGTGGTCAACGCACGGACCGGCACGGGCAAGGACCGCCCAGGGGCCGACCCCGAAGACCTGCGACTCCAGGCGCGGCATGCGCACGCCCGGTTCGACTACGACACGGACGACGTGGAGAGTGAGGAGGCCACCGTCAGTGAACTCGTCGCCGCGGACAGGGAACTCGACTACGCGATCCTCCGGCTGACCGCCGAGCCCTCCCGGCCGGTGCTGAAGCTGGCGAGGCAACCACTGGCCGTCACCCAGGGTGATTTCGTGGCGGTCAACATCATCCAGCACCCCGGCGGCCGGCCGAAACGTGTCGCCCTGCGCAACAACCTCGTCTACGAAGCCGACGAGCACGATGTGCGCTACTTCACCGACACCCGCGGCGGATCCTCCGGATCACCCGTCCTCACGGACGACTGGAGGGTCGTCGCGCTCCACCGGGGGACACGGCGCGTGGAGGACGTGATGTTCCAGGGCAGGGCGACTGCCTTCGTCAACGTCGGTACGCAGATGAACAGTGTCATGCGCCATCTGAAGGCCAACAACCCCGGCATCCATGCCGAGATCGAGACGGCACAGCACGACTGAGGAGGGCGACATGGGTAATCGCAGCAGGTCACCGGTGGCCACCGACCCCCAGCGGGTCTTCACCGACCTCCGGGAGGTCGCGCAGCGGGTACGGGAGGGACTGTGGCAGGAAGTCCCCGAATCGTCGGCGGAACTCCCCGCGGAGGAACAGCCGGGCGGGCAGATATCCCAGTTCGCCCAGCAGGAGCGGGACCGTGTGCTGTCGGCGGGCGCGGACGGCCTGGACAAGCTCGCCGAGGGGCGCGCGGACGAGATCAGCGACGACGAGTCCTTCGGCATGGAGGCCATCGTCCTGCTCGAAGGCAGACCCGCCATCCTCATCCAGAACCATGACTTCGCGCCGCAGGAGGGCGACTGGGCGGTCCTCGACGGCCACCGGGCCGCGATCCGCGAGTCGATCGCGCGCGTGGGAAGGGTCGAGGTCTCGGGACACGCCAGCCTGGACTGGCTCGGCACCGCCTTCCTCGTCAGCCCGGACGTCGTCATGACGAACCGTCATGTGGCGGTGGAATTCGCCCGCGCCGACGGCGCCGGGTGGACCTTCCAGCCGGGCATGAACGCCCGGATCGACCTGACCGAGGAGTACGGCGCGCCCCTGGGGGACGGCGGACCGGCGTACCACGTCGATGAGGTGCTGGGCATACACCAGGACGTCGACATGGCCCTGCTGCGTGTTTCCCCCGCCACGGGCGTCCCGGCACTGCCGACCCCGCTCCCGGTGGCCGCGGACTCCCCCGCCGACCTGCCCGGACATCCGGTGTACTGCGTCGGCTATCCGGCGTACGACGGCCGGCGCAACGAACCGGAGTCGATGAGCAGGATCTTCATGGACATCTACAACGTCAAGCGCCTCCAGCCCGGCACCACCACGGAGCTCGCGTCCCAGCAGAACGTCGTGAAGCACGACTGCTCCACGCTGGGCGGCAACAGCGGCTCCCCCGTCTTCGACCTCACCGACCACCGCGTCCTCGGCCTCCACTTCGGCGGCCGATACGGTCTCGGCAACTACGCCGTACCTCTGTGGCGGATGGTGGACGATCCTCTGCTGCGCCGCGCCGAGGTCAACTTCGTCTGACCGTCAGGGCCGCGGACTCAGCGGTCAGCGCCGCGGATGACGGCCGAAGGAGCGCCGAAGGGGTCGGTGAACATGGCCAGACGGCCCACACCCTCCGCGTCGATCGGCGGGATGAGCGTCGTGGCACCCTGCCGGGTGGCCTCGGCGAAGGTGGCGTCGACGTCGGTCACTTCGAAGTACGGATGCCACTCGGAGCGGGAGCCCGCCGCCAGGTGCTCCTTCTGCAGCTGCATGATGCCGCCCTGCGTGGCCCTCTCGCCGCCGCCCTGGGGAGAGACGACGGTGTAGGTGATACCGGCGACCTGCATGTCCTCGTAGTCCCACGAGAACACGGAGCGGTAGAAGTCCTTCGCGGCGGCAGCGTCCGTGGTGTACAGCTCGGTCCAGGACAGCGTGTTCACATCGTTGACCGCTTCCAGGCCCTTCGTGTCGCCGGGCTGCCAGGCGGCGAATCGGGCCCCGGTCGGGTCGGTGTACGCCGCCATCCGGCCTTCCGAGAAGACGTCCATGGGCGGGACACGGACGGTGCCGCCGGCCTGCTCGACGGCCCTGGTGGTGGCGTCGGCGTCGGCGGTGTGGAAATACGGCGTCCAGGCGGAGGCCGCGCCCTCTTCGGTGAGCGGGCCGATCGCGGCGACGGTTTTCCCGTTCAGCCGCAGGAAGCCGTACCCTCCGGCTTCCGGTCCCATGGTCAGCAACTCCCAGCCGAACAGGGCTCCGTAGAAGGCGGCGGCCGCTTCGACGTCGGGGCTTCCCAGGTCGAGCCAGTTCGGCGCGCCCGGGACATATGTGGTGGTCAGCATCGCGGTTCTCCTCCCGCACGCGCGCGGGGACGGTTTGCGGTCAGTCGCCTTCAGCGTGCCAGCCCGCACTGACATCCGCCGTTGCGTGCGACGCGACACGCCGTGACCCTGCCGCGCCCCGGTCACTGCTGAGGGACCCGGCCACGGGGTGACAAGGGTTTTCCCCGTATCGGGTTCATCTCCGCGTTCCCTACTGTCTGCCGCACCGGCGAATTCCAGCCCCTGATCGTTGAATGTCAGGTGCATGTAAATCGTGGGTTCCGCCGGCGGCGGCCCTTGACCAGGGGCCGTCGCGCCGACGGCGGCGTCAGGGCGACCCGGCCCAGGGAACCGCGGATCGCACCCCCACAGCGAACCGCGGTTCCCACGCCGCCTGCCGCCTCCGCACCGTCAGTTGAAAGGGAACACCTTGAACGGTTCCAGACGGAGACTCATATCCGTCGTGGCCGCGAGCGCGACGATCGCCGCCGTCGCCGCCACGTCGTCCGTGGCACTCGCCGCCACCCCGCCGGCCCCCTCGCCGAAGCCCGCTCCGGCTTCGCAGTCCATGACCGGGCTGCCGACCGCAGCGGTCGAGAGGGTCATCGTCACCTACAAGTCCAGGACGACCGAGGCCACGTCCAACACGGCGGCCAGGAGCGACGCGACGGCCAAGGCCGCCGAGACCGGCGAGAGCCTGTCGTTCGAGCGCCGGCTGGCCGGCGGCGCGGCTCTGGTCGACCTGGGTGGCAAGGCGTCCAAGAAGGAGCTCACCGAGGTCCTGGACGCATTCCGCGCCGACCCGTCGGTCGCGTCCGTGGAGCCCGACATCCGCGCCTACGCGATGGCGGTCACCCCGAACGACACCGAGTACACCAAGCAGTGGGACCTGTTCGAGGCCACCGGCGGCATGAACGTGCCCGGCGCCTGGGACAAGACCACCGGCAGCGGCGTCACCGTCGCCGTCATCGACACCGGCTACGCCGCCCACACGGACCTGGCCGCCAATGTCGTGTCCGGCTACGACTTCATCTCGACAGCAGCGGACGCCCGGGACGGCAACGGCCGGGACAGCGACTCCAAGGACGAGGGCGACTGGAGCGCGACCGACGGCGAGTGCGGCACCGGTTCCAAGGCGAGCAACTCCTCCTGGCACGGCACCCACGTCGCGGGCACGATCGCGGCAACGACGGGCAACAGCAAGGGCGTTGCGGGTATCGCGTACAACGCGAAGATCCAGCCGGTACGTGTGCTCGGCAAGTGCGGCGGCTCCTCCGCGGACATCGCCGACGCGATCACCTGGGCGTCCGGCGGCACCGTCCCGGGCGTCCCGGCGAACCCGAACCCGGCCAAGGTCATCAACATGAGCCTCGGCGGCGCCAGCGCCACCTGCCCCAGCGTCTACCAGAACGCGATCAACGGCGCCGTGTCGCGCGGCACCACGGTCGTCGTGGCGGCGGGCAACAGCAACGCCAACGCCTCCGGCTTCACCCCGGCCAACTGCTCGGGCGTCATCAACGTGGCGTCCACCTCTCGCGAGGGCAACCGTTCGTTCTACTCGAACTTCGGCTCCATCGTCGATGTCTCGGCTCCCGGCGGCGAGACCCGCCGCGCCACCGACACCCCGGGCACCGTCACCACCCCCGAGAACGGCATTCTCTCCACGCTGAACTCCGGGGCCACCACTCAGTCGACCGAGAACTACAAGCCCTACCAGGGCACTTCGATGGCCGCCCCGCACATCGCCGGGCTCGCCGCGCTGCTCAAGTCGGCCAAGAGCACTCTGACCCCGGCCGAGATCGAGGCCGCGATCAAGAGCAACGCCAGGCCACTGCCGGGCACGTGCACGGGCGGCTGCGGCACCGGCATCGCCGACGCGGCGAAGACCGTGAACGCCGTCACCGGCACCACCGGCGGCACAACGTTCAGCAACACGGCGGACGTGACGATCGCGGACCTCTCGACCGTCAGCTCGTCGATCGCCGTCACCGGCCTCACCGGCAACGCCCCCGCCGCCCTCAAGGTCAACGTGGACATCAAGCACACCTGGCGCGGCGACCTGGTCATCGACCTGATCGCGCCGGACGGCACGGTGCGCAACCTCAAGGCCTCGTCATCGTCCGACAGCGCCGACAACGTCCTCGCGACGTACACGGTCGACGCGTCCAGCGAGGTGGCAGGCGGCACCTGGAAGCTGCAGGTCCGCGATGTGGCATCGGGTGACACCGGCTACATCGACTCCTGGAGTCTCACCTTCTGAACCACCCCAAACAACCGCATCACAGCTGGTCAGGGGCGCGTTCGCGGCATCTCGCCGCGGGCGCGCCCTGCCGCCTTTCCGGGCGCGTGTGTCCGCATGCCGGACACACAGCCTGGACGGGGGTGGCCTGATTCGTATGCTCTGCTCTCAACGGGCAGAGTCCCGTGCAGGCCACGTGGGGGGTGGTGGGGGTGACAACGGCGGCGCACCGCCCTGCACCGGTCGGGCGGGGGGAGCTACTCACACGGCTCGAACGGGTCCTGCACACCCGCGGGCGTGCCCTGCTCACCGGCCCTGCCGGGGTCGGCAAGACCGAGGTCGCCCTGGCCGCCGCCGCGCGCGCCGAGTCCCGCGGCGAGACCGTACTGTGGCTCGCCACTCTGCCCTCCGACCGGGACATACCCGGCGCGGCCGCCGCCGCCCTGGTCGCGACCATTTCTGCCTGCACGTCCTGGCCCGCAGTCCGGCCGCGCGGCGGCACCGACAGCGACGACGTCCTCGGGGGACTGCCCGGACCGCAGCGGACCGCCGTCGCCATGCTGTGCCGCGAGGCGCCCGTGCCCGACGACGGCTGGGACCCCATCGCCCTGCGGCTCGCCCTCGCGCAGATCCTGCGGACGCTCGCCGCACACGGCCCCGTCCTGCTCGTCGTCGACGGCGTCCAGCGCATCGACGCCGACAGCGCCGACCTGCTGCGGTTCGCCCTCCATCTGGCTCCATCAGCGCTACGGGTCGTCGCCGTCGAGACCCCGGCGGCGTACGGACCCGACACCTCCACCACGAGTACCCCGCCGCAGGACGCTGCCTGCCCGGAGCCCCTGTGGGTGCCGTCCGAGGCCGACATCCTCAACGTGGCGCCGCTGCACGCCGACGAGATCGCCGAACTCCTCATCCACCACCGGCTGCCGTCCCGGATGGCCGGCCGTATCCACAAGGCCAGCGGCGGCAATCCGCGTCTCGCGCTCGCCGTCGGCCGGTCCCTCGCCGACGCCAGGACCCCGGTGCATCACGCCGAGGCACTGTCCCTGTCCGGGCGCGCACGCGATCTCGCACGTCAACTGCTCGGCGCCGCCTCCCCCGGCGTGCGTGACACGCTCCTGCTGGCCGCACTGGCGCTGCGCCCGACGGCTTCGCTGATCCGCCGCACGGGCCGCCCCACGGCCGAGGCCGACCTCGCCGCCGCCGAGCGGGCGAATCTCATCTCACTCACGGAGGACGGGACGGTCGCCTTCACGGCCGGGCTACTGCCCTCCACGCTGGTGCACGACGCCGGCTGGGCCGAGCGCAGCGACGGCCATGCGGCTCTCGCGCGGGTCGTGGACGACCCCGTCGAGGCCGTACGGCACCGGGCGCTGGCCACCGACGTCCCCGACGAGCAACTGGCAGCGGAGGTCGCGGCCGCGGCCGACACCGCGCGACGCCGCGGGAACAGCGCACTGGCTGCCGAACTCGCCCTGCTCGCCGCCGAGTCCACGCCCGGCTCACACAGCGCGCAGCGGCTCGCCCGGCTCGTCGACGCCGCCGAGGAAGCCGCCCGCGCCGCCCGCGCGGACCTTGCGATGCGCGCCGCGACCGATCTCCTCGCGCGTGACGCCGCTCCCGCCGACCGCGTTCGCGCGCGGCTCGCGGTGCTGGACACGGCCGGGCAGGGACTGACCGACCTCGACGAGATCTACGTCCACGCCATGGAGGACTCCGAGGGCGACACGGCACTGCGGGCGGCCGTCCAGCTGCGGCTGGCTGTGAAGCACGTGCTGGCCGACGGTGATCCCGTACGCTCCCGGGCCGCCGCAGTCGAGTCCGCCGTGCTCGCCTCTTCGGTCGGCGACCGTACGACGGCGGCCACGGCGCTGACCGTCCAGGCGCGCATGGACCGCGTCCTGGGCTCGCCGGACGCCGAGCAGGTCCTCACCGAGGCACGAGCCCTCGAGATGGTCGTGCGGCCGCTGGGCATCCGGAACGCCGCACAGATCCTGACGATCCGCCATGCGCTCTTCGACGACCGGCTCACCGACGCCCGCGACCAGCTCAACGCCCTGCTGCCGCTGGTCGAGCGCCGTGGCCCGGTGGAGGACGCCATCGAGCTGTTCCACACGCTCGCGGAGATCGACGCCCGGCAGGGGCAGTGCGCGGCATCGCTCGCGCACGCCGGACGGTCACTCGCCCTGACCCTGGAGGCCGGCCTCTCGCCGGGGCCCGCCTGGTACACGCTGGCTCTCGCGGAGAGCGCCGGCGGCAGTTTCGCCCGCGCCGCGAGCTACGCCCGGCGCAGCGTCCAGGCATCCGAGGAGGAGGGCGACCATGTCTTCCTCTCCCGCAGTCTGTACGCACTCGGCCGGGTCCAGCTCGTGGTCGGGGATGTGGCGAATGCCCTGGAGACCCTGCGCCGGGTGCAGTCCGGTGAACACGCCCAGTCGACCGTCGACCCCTCCATGCTGCGCTGGCACGAGGAGCTGGCCGAGGCGCTGATCGCGAACGATGCCCCCGAGGATGCCGCGGCCCTGCTCTCCGATGTGCGGCCCGACGCCGAACGCCTGGGCCGCGCAACGGTGCTGCTCGGCTGCGACCGGGCGTACGCCCTGTATCTGGCGGCGGTCGGAAAGCCCGATGAGGCGGCAGCGCTGCTGACCGAGACCGCCGATCGCTTCGCCGCGGCGGGGCTGCCGCTGGCACGCGGGCGGACGCTGATCGCGCTCGCCCGGGTCGAACGCCGCCGCCGCAGACGGTCGGCCGCGCAGAACGCGCTGCAGACGGCGGCCGCGGTCTTCGAACGGGCTGGTGCGTCGCCCTGGCTGGCACTGGTGACGGAGACACCGTCCCGTACGACCGAACCCGACCCGGCCCGCGGCGGCGCCGTGTCCTCCCTCACGGAGGCGGAGTTGCGGCTCGCGCAGCTGGTCGGCCAGGGGGCCAGCAACCAGGAGGCGGCGGCGAAGCTGTATCTCAGCGTGAAGACGGTCGAGGCGCGGCTCACCCGCATCTACCAGAAGCTGGACGTCCGTTCGCGCGCCCAGCTGGCAAGCGCCCTCAACGCGTGGCCCGCCCATCGGCCGCCGACGGACACGACGGACGGCCCGGCGGCGGACTGACGAGCGGCTCCGTCGGATGATCGAGGCTCATCGGGGACATTCCGACGTACACCCGAACCGGCTGACAAATGTCATGCCGGACTCAGGACGCAAGGCTCTGCAGGGGGCAGGGCCCTTCCCGCGAAGCTGTTCCCGTCATCCGGAACCCAGCGACAACGGAGGAACCCGCATCATGGACAGCAGCAACCGCAGCCCCCTCGTGCAGAGTCTGACGCCGCTGATCGTCGAGGCGGGCGTGCCGATGGCCGCGTACTACGTCCTCAAGGCGGGCGGGCTGTCCACCTTCGCCGCACTCGCGATCAGCAGTGTCCTGCCGGCGGTGCGGACCGTGTGGGGTGTCATACGGGAACGGCGCCTCAACCGGTTCGCCGCGCTGATCCTGGCCGTCAATCTGATCAGCCTCGCGCTGTCCACGGTGAGCGGCGACCCGCGCCTGATGCTCGCCAAGGACAGCGGCGTCAGCAGTGTGATCGGCCTCGGAATCCTCCTCTCCGTCACCACCGGCCGCCCGCTGATGACGACCGCGCTGAAGCCGTGGCTGACCAAGAACAGCGCGGAGAAGACCGCCGCCTGGGACCTCCTGATGGCCACAGATCCCCGCTTCCGCCGCGGTGAAGCACTGTTCTCCGTGGTCTGGGGCACGGCGCTGCTCGGCGAGTGCGTGGTGCGCATCGTGGGCGCGTACACCGTGCCGGTCGACACGATGGTCGGACTCGGTACGGTGATCCTGCTCGTCGCCATCGGCGCGGCGATCGTGACCTCCGGAGCGCTCGCGATCGGCCCGATGGAGAAGCTGATCGACCGCGAGGTCGCCCGGGTCCCCGCCGGGCGCACGCAGGTCCCCGCCGGGCAGCATTGACACCCTCTAGGTAACCGGCTGTGCGGCGTTCGCGCCCTCGAGCGGCGGCTCCGCCGCAACCGGTATGCCGGCGCCGAGCAGCCGAAGGCCCAACGGGGTCACCGCATGCAGGACGTACTTGCCCTCACGGCGGCTGGTCACAAGGCCGCCGTCGCGCAGAACGCTGATCTGGTAACTCACGCTCGGCAGAGAAATTCTGACGGCCTCGGCCACCTCGGACGTGGTCCGGGCGCGCCTGTTGGCCACCTCGATGAGGACCGCCGCCCGGGTGCGTCCGAGCAGCCGCACCAAGCCGTTCTCCGTCGCCCGCGCGACGTCGATCGGTACTTTCGGCACCGGATAGACGAGCACCGGGGGCAGTTCGGGGTCCGCGAGGGCGGTCGGCCGGCGCCAGCAGAAGTACGAGGGGACAAGATGCAGACCGCGCCCCTCCAGATGCAGGTCGCGGTCGACCGGGTAGTCCACCTCCAGCACCGGGGAGTTCCATCGCGCCAGCGGGTGCAACCCTTCCAGGAGTGTCTGGGTACCCCCTTCCAGCAGTGCGTGTGCGCGCTGACTGACATCGTTGCCCACCGCGGTGCGGATGGTGGGCCAGTAGGGGCGCAGCAGTGCCCCGTGATAGGTCGCCAGGGCGCCTGCCAGGGAGTGGAGTCCGACGCGCCCCAGGCCCATGGAACGGGTCCAGCCCGGGACCGGCCGGGACTCGGCCAGCCGCGCCATCTGGCCGGCCAGCTGCCCGCGCGGCGTGCCACGCACCTGCTCGAGGCCCTCGGCCAGGTCGGCACCGGTGATGGACGGTGTGAGGAAGTCCGGGATGTAGCCGGTAGCGGGGATCAGGGTCCGCAGCAGTTGCAGGGACCGGTGCACGACCGGATCCCTGCGGAGCCTGTGGTGGGCCGAGCCACGCCAGTCTCCGAAGTCGAGCCGTCCCTGGCCGGTCTGTAATCGGCAGACACTGCAGACCAGCTCCCACAGTGGATCGGGCTGCGAGGCGATTCGGATGTTCTGGAGGTCATGAGAGGTGAAGTGAATGCGGAGCATGCAGCCTCTTTCACTCGCCGGCCCTGTACGGGCCCACGGCCGCCCCCCGTTAGCGCGGCCCTGGGTGGGGACGAGCAGGCGGCCTCGCTTGGTTGCCCGCGGTCCTCGGCACCGAGGAGGACAAGCCGGAAGGCGCGTCGGCTCCGAAGGACGGCCGAATGACGCTGCTGGTCAGCTCTGCCCGGCAGGCTCGATGTTCTGGTTGGCGTGGAAGAGGTTGTTCGGGTCGTAGATCCGCTTGATCTCCGCGAGCCTGTCGTAGTGATCGCGGTAGGTCGTCCTGACCCGGTCCTGGCTCTCACCCGCGCCGAGGAAGTTCACGTACGCACCGCCCATCGAGTACGGGTGCAGCTCCTCCCAGTAGTCGACAGCCCACTGCCTGATGATCTCCGCATTGTCCGGATCGGGGTCAATACCGCCGATGACGCCGGACCAGACCGCGTCCCGGTAGGCCCAGGCGGTGTCGCTCTCGGGGACCCGTCCGGCTGCCCCGTCGACCGGATAGAGGTGCATGGTCGACAGGTCGGTGGGGAGGTTCTCGCCGTACTTAAGGTGCACATCGATGGCTTCGTCGGTGATCCGGTCGAAGAAGTCGCCGCGCCAGTACCACTGCAGCCCGGTGGGGATCAGCTCGTCGAACATGGTCTGCAGCGCGGGGTAGGGCATCGGAGCTGTGAAGTGGAAGGCCGGCCGGCCCGGCTCGCTCACGACTGTGAGGGCGTCGTCGAGACGGGCCAGGTCTCCTGTCCAGCACCACACGACGCCGCACATCTTCTGCCCGTGGATCTCTTCCGGGAACGGCGGGCCCGGCGGCACGACGAGCAGCGCGAAGAAGCCGTTCAGGTCGTCGGGCGCCTGCGGCAGGAAGTCGCGGTACCACTGGAGCACCTCGCGGGTCTGGTCGACGGGCCACACGGTGACGCCGACGCCCACGGAGTGCACAGAGTGCATCCGGAAGCTGAAGGAGGTCACGATGCCGAAGTTTCCGCCGCCGCCGCGCAGTGCCCAGAACAGGTCGGGATGCTCGGTCTCGCTCGCGGTGACAAAGCTGCCGTCGGCGAGCACGACGTCCGCGGCCAGCAGGTTGTCCACCGTCAGTCCGTACTTGCGGGTGAGGTGGCCGTGACCGCCGCCGAGGGTGAGGCCGCCGACGCCCGTCGTCGACATGATGCCGGCCGGAGTGGCGAGACCGAAGGCGTGGGCGGCGTGGTCGAGGTCGCCGAGTTGGCTGCCGCCGCCGACCCAGGCGACCTTCGATACGGGATCGACGCGCACCCACCGCATGGGCGACAGGTCGATGGTGACGCCGTCGTCCACCAGGCAGAGGCCGGCGCCGCTGTGCCCGCCGCCCCGTACGACGAGTTCCAGACCGTGGTCGCGGATGAAGTCGACCGCGTTCATGACGTCCGCCGCGTCCGAACACCGCACTATGGCGGCCGGGCGCCGGTCGATCATTGCGTTGTAGATCTTGCGAGCCTGGTTGTATTCCGGGTCCTGCGGGCCGATGACCGGGCCGCGCAGCGCTGTCCGCATCTCTTCGAGAATGGTGCCGTCCATGGAGTTCTCCCAGGCGAGGTGGGAAGCGCAACCCGCCCGGCCTGATGGCCGTTCCGGCCGCAGCATCAGGTGCCCCGCCGCAGCGGTTCTCCCCCGTCGGCGGGAGCTTGGTCCGGGCACCATTCACGGGCCGCAGGCGCAGTCGGACGCCGCGGGGCTGATACGTCCAGCGTCCCGCCGACTGAGGGGCGTCGCAATTCCTCCACCCTGCCGCGCCACCGATGTAAGGCCCAATATCAGCAGTCAGGCGTTACGGGTCGACGGCCGGCCCCCACCGTCCAGCGTGGGCCGCCGATACCAACACCGGACGCGCCTTTGGTGGCCCCGCCGCCGCAAGCAGCACGCCCGACAGCGACCCATCGGACGTCAGGCGGCTGCCGCGCGAAGCATTGACGAACCATGGGCACGGCTCTAGCTTCATCGCGTTGCAGTTCGTACGTCATATACGAGACGCGATACGTGAGATCTGAGAGCGTGCCCATGGCCTTCGCCCCGACTCCGATCCCCTCCCGCACCCAGTTCGTACTGGAGGCGATCAAACACGGCATACTCACCGGCAGACTCAGCCCCGGCCAGGCTCTCGTCGAGAGCGAACTCGCCGCGCAGTTCGGTGTGTCGAAGACGCCGGTACGGGAAGCGCTCAAGACGTTGGCGGGCACCGGCCTGGTCGTCATGAGCCAGTACAAGGGCGCCACCGTGCGCATGGTCGACGCGCACATGGCCCGCGAGGTGTATGACGTACGGCTGCTGCTGGAGCCGGAGGCGCTGCGGCGCACCGTCACCCGCCGGGCCTCGCTGGAGCCCGCGCGGTCGGCCCTCATCAGCGCGGACGAGGCGGTCGACGCGGCCGAACGCTCGCTGGCCAACCGGGAGTTCCACCGGGCCCTGTATCTGCCGTGCGGCAATCCTCTGCTCGCCCGGATGCTCGACGAGGTGCGTGACCAGGCGGCCCTCGTCTCCGCCGTGGCCTGGGCCGCCGAGCCGTCCTGGGAGCAAGAGGCCGCCCAGCACCGGGAGATTCTGCGGCTCGCGCTGGCCGGGGACGCCGAAGGGGCGGCCCGCGCTCTGCACGAGCACATCGCCGCCTTCGTACAACGGGCGTTTCCTGAAGGAGCAGAACTATGAGCACCCCCGATTTCACGTCGCAGCGGGACGCGCTCGCCGATGTCGTGGCAATCCCGGTCACGCCCTTCACGGCCGACGACACCCTGGACACCGGCGCTCACCGCTCGCTGCTGCGGCGCCTTCTCGACGGCGGCGTGCGCACGGTCACTCCGAACGGCAACACCGGGGAGTACTACGCCCTGAGCCCCGTAGAGCGGCGCGCGGTCACGGAGTTGACCATCGACGAGGTGAGCGGTAGGGCCGCGGTTCTGGTCGGGGTCGGCCTCGATCTGCCGACCGCTGTCGCCGCCGCCGAGCATGCCCGCGCTGCGGGCGCCTCGATGGTGATGGTGCATCAGCCCGTCCATCCGTATCTCTCGCAGGACGGCTGGACGGCCTATCACCGCACGATCGCCGATGCCGTGCCGGAGCTCGGCATCGTCCCGTACATCCGCAATCCGCAGCTCGACGGTGACCGCCTCGCCGAGCTCGGGGAGCTGTGCCCCAATGTCATCGGGGTGAAGTACGCCGTGCCGGATGCCGCGCGGTTCGCCGCCTTCGCGCGGGACGCCGGTCTGGACCGGTTCGTGTGGGTCGCGGGACTCGCCGAGCTGTATGCCCCGTCCTACTTCGCGAGCGGAGCCACCGGTTTCACCTCGGGTCTCGTCAACGTCTCCCCTGCCGTCTCGCTGAACCTGCTGGCCGCGCTGCACACCGGGGACTACCCGGCTGCGATGAAGATCTGGGAACGGATCCGTCCGTTCGAGGAACTGCGCGCCGCCCACCAGTCCGCAGACAATGTGACGGTGGTCAAGGAGGCACTCGCCTCGCTCGGCCTGTGCCGGCGCGACATCCGTCCGCCGAGCCGCGTGCTGCCCGAAGTCAATCGCGCGGCGGTCGCCGGACTGGTGGCCGGGTGGGGTGTATGACGCTGCGGCCCGAGCAGTTGCGCAGCCACCAGTGGTACGGCACGGACGGGCTGCGTTCCTTCAGTCACCGTGCCCGCACCCGCCAGCTCGGCTATCTCCCCGAGGAGCACCTGGGCAAGCCGGTCATCGCGATCCTCAACACCTGGTCGGACATCAACCCCTGCCATGTCCATCTGCGCGACCGGGCCCGGGCCGTGAAGCGTGGCGTGTGGCAGGCCGGCGGGTTTCCGCTCGAATTCCCGGTCTCCACACTCTCCGAGACGTTTCAGAAGCCGACCCCGATGCTCTACCGCAACATGCTGGCGATGGAGACGGAGGAGCTGCTGCGCTCCTATCCCGTCGACGGAGCGGTGCTGATGGGCGGCTGCGACAAGTCCACGCCTGCGCTGCTGATGGGCGCCGCCTCCGTCGACCTGCCCACCGTCTTCGTGCCGGCGGGACCGATGCTGCCGGGCCACTGGCGCGACGAAGTCCTCGGCTCGGGCACGGACATGTGGAAGTACTGGGACGACAAGCGAGCCGGGCTGATCGGCGACTGCGAGATGGCGGAGCTGGAGAGTGGCCTGGCGCGCTCCCCCGGCCACTGCATGACGATGGGCACCGCCGCCACGCTGACCGCAGCTGCCGAAACGCTGGGCGTCACCCTGCCCGGCGCTTCCTCCGTCCCGGCCGTCGACTCCGGTCATGACCGGATGGCCGCGGCCAGCGGGCTGCGGATCGTGGAACTCGTACGCCAGGACCTGAGGCTGTCCCGGATTCTCACTCCGGACGCGTACGAGGACGCCGTGACGACCGTGCTCGGCCTTGGCGGGTCCACCAATGCCGTGATCCATCTGATCGCGATGGCGGGACGCTCGGGTGTACGGCTCACGCTCGACGACTTCGACCGGATCGCCCGTACCGTCCCGGTACTGGCCAACCTCCGCCCCGGCGGGCGCTATCTGATGGAGGACTTCCACTTCGCGGGCGGGCTGCCGGGATTCCTCTCCCGGATCACCGATCTGCTGCATCTGGACCGGCCCACCGTCGCGCACGACACGCTGCGCGAACAGCTCGCGGGGGCACTCGTACACAACGACGACGTGATCCGCAGCCGGGACAACGCCCTCGCCGACGAGGGCGGAGTGGCGGTCCTGCGCGGCAACCTCTGCCCCGACGGTGCGGTCATCAAGCACATCGCCGCCGAGCCCCGTCTTCTCAAGCACACCGGACCCGCGGTGGTCTTCCCCGACTACCGGACCATGCAGCGCACCATCAACGACCCGGAGCTCGGCATCACCCCGGACCATGTGCTGGTGCTCCAGGGCGCCGGCCCCAAGGGCGGCCCCGGCATGCCCGAGTACGGCATGCTGCCGATCCCCGACCATCTGCTCAAAGAGGGAATCCGGGACATGGTGCGGATCTCCGACGCCCGGATGAGCGGCACCAGCTACGGCACCTGCGTGCTGCACATCGCCCCCGAGTCGTACGTCGGCGGACCGCTCGCCCTGGTACGGACGGGAGATCCGATCACCCTCGACGTCGAGACACGTACCCTCCAACTGGGCGTGTCCGAGGAGGAGTTGGCAGACCGGGGAGCGTCCTGGACGCCGCCGCCCGAGCGGTACGAGCGCGGTTACGGAGCGCTCTACACCGAGCAGATCACCCAGGCCGACACGGGCTGCGACTTCGAGTTCCTGGCCAGGCGGGGCAAGAACCCCGACCCGTACGCGGGCTGAGCCGCCGCACGGTCGGCGCCGGCCCACTGCGTGCTGGAGCTCGCGATACCCCTCGCCCATACGACCCACTGACCGCAGCGCTCCCCACCCCCGCACGGGAACCAGTCGTGACGGAAATGTGTCCCTCATGAGGACGAGACGTGGGCTGGAGATGGGCTACCGTGCGGCGGTCACATATGAACGGCTGTGGGCAGTCCCCCGCCGGAAGCAACGCCAGGGGGGCGTGATGAACGCGTGGGCAGTGCCCGGGTACACCGATACCCGGGAGTTGGGCTCGGGCGGCAGCGGGCATGTCGTCCTGGCCGTCCATGACGCGACCGGCACGCCGGTGGCCATCAAATACCTCAGCGAGCGGCTGCGGACGGACTCCGCCTTCGTCCAGGACTTCCGGGCGGAGGCCCGGCTGCTCGGCGGGCTGGACTCGCCGCATGTGGTGGGGTTGTACGAGTACGTCGAAGCGCCGCAGGGTGCCGCCATCGTGATGGAACTGGTCGATGGCATCGCCCTGCGCGCGCTGCTGCGTCAGGAGGGGGCCACCGGCCCGGAGGCGGCGCTGGTCGTGCTCAAGGGGTCGTTGCTGGGACTGGCCGCCGCGCACCGTGCGGGTGTGGTGCACCGTGACTACAAACCGGAGAACGTCCTGGTCGCGGCGGACGGCTCGTCCAAGCTGGTCGACTTCGGCATCGCCGCGGGCCGTGGCACGACGCCCGGCGTGGCGGGCACTCCGGCGTACATGGCACCCGAGCAGTGGAACGGTGAGCCCGCTTCGCCGGCGGCCGACGTCTATGCCGCGACCGCGACGTTCTACGAGTGCCTGACGGGCCGCAAACCGTACACCGGTGAGAACTTCGCCGAGCTGGCGCTGCAGCACATCAGCGCACCCGTGCCCGATCAGGACGCTCCGGAGCCGGTGCGACCGCTGATCCGGCGCGGTCTCGCCAAAGAGCCGGAGGAGCGGCCCGACAACGCGGCGGCGTTCGTGGCCGAACTGGAGGACATCGCGCAGGCCGCGTACGGCCCGGACTGGGAGGAACGGGGCCAGCGGAAACTGGCCGCGCTCGCCGCCCTGCTGCCGCTGCTCTTCCCCTCCGCCGGGGGCCAGGCCGCCGGGACCACGGAGCTGGCGACGACCACGCTCGCCGGCGCCGGCGGCTGGGGCGGCAGCTGGAAGCCGGGTCTGCGCGGGATACTGACGGGCGTCGCCGCGCTGGTGGTGGCTGTGATGGTCGCCGTCGCCGCGAACGCCACCGGAGACGGCCCGAAGGAGGCGACGGCTCAGAGCCTCGCCACCACCGGCGCCGTGCCGGGCACGGCCACCGACGCGCCCGCCGGTCCGTCCGCCTCCGCTAGCCCGTCAGCGTCGGCGAGCGCCTCGGCAAGCAGCTCGCCCTCTCCTTCGGCAAGCGTGACCGCCGGGGCCACCACGCCCGCACCCACGGTGTCCTCGACGCCCGCTTCCCCGCCGACACCGTCGTCCTCCGCTCCGTCGACCGAGCCCAGCCCTTCCACTCCCAGTACGCCCGCTGTGAGCGTGAAGTCCGTATTCGTCACAAGCCTTCGGCAGACGAGTACGACGAGCGGGGCCGCGACCATCGACGTCGCCACGGACGGGACGGGTCCCGTGACCATCGTCGTCACCTGGTTCACCGGCCAGGCGAAGGGTGAACTGGGTACGCCGGACGGCACGGAGACCTTCGAACGCAGCGGCGCGACGCAGTACACGATCAGCCTCAAGCACACCTTCCAGGGGCAGGGCTGCTACTGGGGCGTACGGGCGACGACGAACCCTGCCGCCGCGAGCGGCAGTTCCTCGCAGCAGATTCTCACCCGGCGGTGCACCATCTCATGAGAGATCCACGAATCCCCCACGACAGCGACCACGACAGCGACCGCGACCACGACCGCACACACGAGCACGAACACGTGCCGGACCAGACCACCGCGCGCCTGTCCGCCGACCGTGCTCACGCCGAGGCCGAGAGCGACGGGTACAGCGCGACCGCCCTCGGCAGCCACTGGTTCGAGCGGCCGGAGCCGGAGACGGTGCGGCAGCCGGAGTCGGCGACGGAGAAGGCCACACTGGTCCACGGCGGCGGACAGCCGACCGACGTCGCACCCGACCGCGTGGAGGGCGACGTCCTCCGCTTCGGCCCGGGAGTGACCGCGGTCGTCGCGGGCCGCGTCCCCCACAACTCCACCGCCGCCGTCTGGCACGGCACACTGGCCGGCCAGTCCGACGGTCCGGAGCAGCCCCGCGAACGCCGCCGCGGCGGACTGCGCCGGTACACCCTGGCCGGCGCCGTACTGCTGGCCGTGCTCATCTTCCTCGCGTGGCAGCGTTACGGACCTGCCCTGGCCGTACAGGACGTGGCCGTGCAGACCTCCGCGGAGGGGCCGGGGTGCGACGGCACGGCAGATGTGGTGGGCGTGGTGAAGACCAACGGACGGCCGGGCACGGTGACGTACCGGTGGATCCGCAGCGACGGCACCACATCGGGCCTGCTGCGCGAGAAGCTGACCCGCGGCCAGAAGCAGGCGCGCCTGCACCTGCTGTGGACGTTCCACGGCCGCGGCGAGTACCGGGCGGCGGCCGAACTGCGCATCGTCTCGCCGTCCGCGCACACGGCCGCCGCGCAGCTCACCTACCGCTGCGTCTGACCGCCGCCTCAACCGGAGTACGCCACCACGGGGCGGGCCTTCTCCGCCCAGCGCACCACCGGTCCCGTCGCGAGCCCGGCTCCCAGGAACAGCGTGCCCAGCAGCAGCCAGCCGGGCACGCCCCAGCCGACGACCAGCGCGGTCAGCAGCAGCGGACCGAGCATCCTGGCCACCGGGACGCCGGTGCCGAAGAAGCCCTGGTACTGGCCCTGTCGGCCGGTCGGCGCAAGGTCGAAGCTGATCTGCCAGGCTCCGGCTGACTGCATCATTTCGCCTGCGACCTGGAGTATGGCCCCGGCCATCAGCACGGCCACAGCGATCGACGCGGGTGTGCCCGTGACTGCCGTGAGGGCGAAGACGGCGCAGGAGGCGAGCATCACGGCGCCGCCGCGCCGGACCGTGCGGGTGGCACTGGGCAGGTCGGTCACCGCGACGGCCGTGCGGACCTGGAAGAGCATGACCGCACCGGTGTTGAGGACGAGCAGGGCGGAGACGGTCCAGCCCGGCGCCGAGGTCCGCTCCACGATCCAGAGGGGGATGGCCAGGCTGATCAGCGGCATCCGCAGCAGCATGATCATGTTGAGGAGGGAGACCAGCGCGTAGGGGCGGTCGCGGAGCACCGCGAGCTTCGGGCCGTCGGTGGCGGCCGGTGCCGCGGGCGCGACGCTGGGCAGCCGCAGCAGCATCAGCGCGCACAGGGTGAAGGCCGTGGCGTCGATCGCGAAGATGGACAGATACGCCTCGCGCATGCCGAAGTGGAGTGCGACGCCGCCGAGCGCGGCACCGACGGCGAGGCCCGCGTTGAGTGTCGACTGCAGATGGGCGAGCGTCTCGGTGCGCTCCTCCTTGGCCACCAGACCGGCGAGCAACGCCTGGCGGGCGGCGGAGAGGCCGCACTGGGCGGTGGCGTAACAGCAGGCTGCCAGCACGAATGCCGGGAAGGAGCGTACGAAGAGGAAGGCGGCCACCGAGGCCGCGGTCGCCAGCGCCAGCAGCACGGCAGTGGAGCGCGGGCCCCGGCGGTCGGCCAGATGCCCGAGCGGGACTCCGGCGACGGAGCCGATCGCCCAGGCGACGGTGAGCCCCAGGCCCATCTGGGCCGGGGAGAGTCCGACGATGCGTGCGAAGTAGAGCGCGGAGCAGACGTAGTACGCGCCGTCACCGAGGGAGTTGACCAACTGGGCGACGGCAAGTGTCCGCGGAGAACCGTTCGGCGGCACAATCCGCAGGGGCATGAGGCTCCTTGGCCAGGGGCGACCGCCCACCGGCCGCTCTGCGCCCTACCCTAGAAGGCCAAATGGCCCATCGCACAGGCCATTTGTGACCCCATGGAGTGGGCCACTTCCGTTGCGCCGCGAGCATGCGGACGTCCCCCTCAGCCCCTCCCGCCCCCGCCGGTACGCTGATATGCCTATGCCCCACACCCCCCGCACCGCTCCTCACCCCCGCAGGCGGACCCTCATAACCGCTCTCGCCGCCTGCGCAGCCGTCGTGGGCCTGGGCGGATGTGCCGCGGAGACCGGCGCACGGGACGGGGGTCCGGCGCCCACATTGTCGCCGCCCACCAGTGCGTCGCCGCTGTGGCCGGAGTACGCCCAGCCGCTCACACCGACGCCCACCGGCCCGGACCGTCCGTATCTGAGCATCAAGGGTGTCGAGGTGCCCGCGGCCGGGCTGAAGCGCATAGCCGTGAAGGAGCTGCTGGAGAAGGACCCCAATGTGCCCCCGCTGGTGCAGGCCGCCATGCAGAACTGCCCCGGTCCCGACTGCGGGCTGCGCCGGCCCGTCTACCGGGACCTGACCGGGGACGGGCAGGACGAGATGGTGGTGGCACTCGATGCGCCGGAGGCCGGGCTCACGCTGATTCAGGTCTACGGGGCCTTCGGCACCGCGGTACGGCCGGTGCTGATCAGTTGGGGGCCGCTCGGGCTCACCGGCGAGACCTTCGGGCGCGATCTGGTTCTCACTTCGACCGGTAACGACGGCCGCTTCACCACCCGCTACCGGTGGGACGGCAAGGTGCTCACCGCAGCCGTGCAACAGGACCAGCCCCGCACCATGGCGAGTCCGTCACCGCTCCCCACGACCAGGACGGACCGATGACCTCTCCCCCCACTCTGCCCGGCAGCGCCGCCCAGGCCCATCTGCTGCTCGTTGAGGACGACGAGGTCATCCGCAACACGGTCCGGATGCTTCTCGAGCGCTACGGCTTCACCGTCTCCACCGCTGCCGACGGACTGTCCGGGCTTGAGATCTTTCTCGAACGGCGCCCGGATCTCCTGCTGCTCGACGTCATGCTCCCGGAGCTCGACGGCATCGGACTGTGCCGCCGTATCCGCGAACTGAGCCTTGCGCCCATCCTCATGATGTCCGCGCGCGGCGACGCCCTCGACGTGGTGTCAGGCCTTGAGGCCGGTGCCGACGACTATGTCGTCAAGCCGTGCGAGAGCGCGGTGCTCGTCGCCCGTATCCGCTCACTGCTGCGGCGGGCCTCCTTCACCCCCGCCCCTGCGGACGCGGACGGCGCCGACACCTCCACCATGACGTTCGGGGATCTGACGATCGACACCCGCGGCATGGAAGTCCACCGCGCGGGACAGCCGCTCGCCCTCACCCCTACCGAGCTGCGGATGCTTCTCGAGTTCGCCGCATCGCCCGGTGTCGTACTGGAGCGCAGGACGCTGCTCAGCCGCGTGTGGGACCACGCCTGGCACGGCGACACTCGTGTCGTCGATCTGCATGTGCAGCGGCTGCGGGCGAAGATCGGCGCCGAACGGATCGAAACGGTCCGCGGCTTCGGCTACAAGCTGCGGCGCTGACGATGCCGTTGAGATGGCGTATCGCCGCCCTTGTCGCCGCCGCCATCTGCGCGGTCGCTGTCGCCGTCGGCGTACTTGTCCACCACGCCTCCCGTGACCGGGAGATGTCCCAGGCCCGCGAAGCTGCCCGCACCACCCTCGACCGGGCGGCCATCACCTATACCCGCAGCGGGACGGTGCAGGGCACCGGTGCCGTGCTCGATGCGCCCGGTCTGCCCGCGGGGCTGCGAGACCTCGCGGCCCGCGGCCGGCGGGGGACGCAGTACGCGACGGGTCCCACCGGTCCGGCCATGTGGGCCGCGCGCCCCGCGGGCGGGCAAGTGCTGTCCGTACGCGTCGACATGACCACCACCCTGCGCGACATCAGCGCACTCGACGCGACCATCGCCTGGGCCGGGGCCCTGACCACCGCGGCTGTGCTGCCGCTCGGTGTGGTCAGCGCGGGGCGGATGAGCCGGCGGCTGCGTACGGCCGCGGGGACGGCGCGGCGGATCGCCGACGGAGACCTCGACGCCCGTATCGATGCCCCGGCGCGCCCCAGCGACGAGATCGGCGAAATCTCCACGGCCGTGGACACCATGGCCGCTGCCCTGCAGCAACGCCTGCGCAGTGAGCAGCGGTTCACCGCCGATGTTGCCCACGAACTGCGTACGCCCCTGATGGGCCTGGTCACCGCCGCCGAACTGCTCCCCGAGGGCGACGAGGCGGCCGGGTATGTCCGCAACCGGGTGCGCGTCCTTGCCGCGCTCGTCGAGGACCTGCTTGAGATCTCCCGGCTCGACACCGGGGCGGAAGAGGCCGACCTCTCCCCCTGCCCCCTCGGTCTGCTGGTGAAGGACATCACCGCCCGCACCGGCCTGTCCGTACAACTCGTATGCGCAGACGGAACGGACGGAACGACGACGGTGTGGACCGATCCACGCCGGCTGGAGCGCATTCTCACCAATCTGATCGTCAACGCACACCGGCACGGCCTCGCTCCGGTCACCGTCACGGTGGCGGCGGACGGCAGGACCGTATCGGTACGTGACCACGGTGCCGGCTATCCGGACTCGGTGTTGCAGGACGGGCCGCAGCGCTTCCGCACGGGCGCCCGCGAACGCGGCACGGGCCATGGCCTGGGGCTGACCATCGCCCTCGGTCAGGCCGCAGTCATCGGCGCGGAACTGGAGTTCGCCAACGCACCCGGCGGCGGTGCACACGCCACCCTCCATCTCCCGGAACCCGAGCCTCCGATACACGGCTGATACACCTCCGAGGCCCAGCCGATGTCTCCCTTTGCGTTTACGAAGATCTTCGGCGCTGAGGATGGCGTCATGCGCACCAGTTGGAGTCCGAACCGGACGGTGGATCGGCAGAAGGCGAGCGAGATCAGCAACGAGATCAGCGAGGCGTGGTCGCCCGGAGAGGCGAGAGGGAGGGCCCGCCGGGGCCGGTTCGTGCGTCGGGGCAGGCGGAAGACTCCCGCCCCGAAGCGGACCGGAATCCGCCGTTTCCTCAGCTGGCGGAAGGCACTCGCCGCCCTGATCTGCGTCATCGCCCTGCTGATCGGAGGGTTCACCGTCCTCTACGTCGCCATCGACATCCCCCAGGCCAATGCACTGGCCAAGGCGCAGAGCAACATCTTTCTGTTCAGCGACGGCAGCCGCCTCGCCCGCACGGGGGAGATCAACCGGGAGACGGTCCCGCTCAGCAGGGTGCCCGAAGATGTGCAGCGCGCTTTCGTCGCGGCGGAGAACAAGGACTTCTACAGCGACTCAGGCGTCTCGCTGACCGGAACCGCCCGTGGCATCGTCAGCACGGTCACCGGCAAGGGCAAGCAGGGCGGTTCGACCATCACGCAGCAGTACGTCAAGAACTACTACCTGAGCCAGGAGCAGACGGTCAGCCGCAAAGTGAAGGAGCTGGTCATCTCCCTCAAGGTCGACCGGCAGTACTCGAAGGACGACATCCTCGCCGGGTACCTGAACAGCAGCTACTACGGACGTCTCGCCTACGGTGTGCAGGCCGCATCGCGCGCGTACTACCACCGGGAGGTCGAGGAGCTGAGCGTCGAACAGGGCGCGTATCTGGCCGCGTTGCTGCAGGCTCCGAGTCAGTACGACTGGGCCATCGCGAGCCCCGAAGGCAAGCAGCTGGTCACGGCGCGCTGGAACTACGTACTCGACAACATGGTGGAGGAGGGCTGGCTGGACAGGGGGAAGCGGCAGGCGATGAAGTTCCCCGTCCCGGCGGCGCCGGCACCGGCGTCCGGGCTCTCCGGTCGGACCGGCTATCTGGTGGATGCCGCCACGCGTGAGCTCATGGCCTCCGGCGTCAGCGAACAGGAACTGGCGGGCGGTGGCTGGCGCATCACTCTCAACATCGATCCGGACAAGCAGCGAGCCCTGGAGCAGGCGGTCACCTCGGGGCTCAGCGGTGTGGCGGGGCCTGAACCGGAATCGGGGGCGGAGTCGGAGTCGGGCGAGGTGGCCGGGGCGGCTGCCGCCGACGCCAACCAGCAGGCCGGAGCCGTATCGGTGGACCCGAAGTCCGGCCGTATCGTCGCTCTCTACGGCGGCCGTGACTACCTGCGCCACTACGTCAGCAACGCGACCCGTTCCGACTACCAGGCCGGCCCCACCTTCGAACCCATCGCCATGGCCGCCTCCATGGAGGCCAAGACCAACAACGACGAGGACCCGACAGGCCTGGCAGTAACCGACGACAGTGTCCGGCAGACCGCCAAGGCGCTCGGCATGGACGTGAGCAAGGATGACTTCGCATCGCCGGAGGCGTTGTCGCTGGGGCTGATGGGAGCCAGTCCGATGGAACTGGCAGGCGCCTACGCCTCCTTCCGCCACGACGGCAAGAAGATCACCCCGTCGATCGTGAAGTCCGCGGAGCGGGACGGCGAACGCACCAAGCTGCGCAGTGCGATAGGCGACCAGGCGATCACCTCCCGGACCGCCGAGCTTGTCACCTCGTACCTGAGTGGGACCCTCGGCCGACGCGACACAGGCGATCCCACCTTCGCGGCCGCTGGAGAGGATGCCGGGACGACGACCTCGGGCCGTACGGACGACAGGAAGGCCGAGTGGTTCGTCGGCTCCGCCGACGACCTCGTCACGGCGATCGGCCGCTTCGGCGAGGACGCGACCACTCAGAAACAGGTGCCCCTCAAGAACATCGGCGAGGGGTACCCCGCGCTGATCTGGGGCACCTACACCAAGCAGGCCCTGTACGGAGCGGAGGAGCGCTGACTCGTCTCAGGCCCGCGGGCTCGGCTCCTCGACGGCCGAGTCGTCCGGCAACGGGGCCACGGGGGTGTTCGAGAGCCGGTCCAGCCATTCGGTCATCAGGGCCGATTCGGCGGTGCTGAGCGCCTCACCGTGCGCCTGGCGCAGCAGGGTGCTCAACCGGGCTGCCGCGGACGGCACTTGAGCCTGTTCCGTATCGGTGCCGGGTGCTTCGGCCGCGGTGCCGGTGCCCAGCGCATCCGGTGTGAAGATGGCGGCGTGCACCGAGTCCCGTACCCGCCGCGACAGGCTCGGGTCCGTGAAGGTCGAAGGGCGGGCGACAAGCATCAGGGCCACGCCGACATTGGCCGACATGACCATCTGGGCGGCCAGTTCCGGGGTGAGTCGCAGCTTTCCCAGGGCAGCGACCCGTTCCAGGTCGCGGGTGAGGATCTGATGGGACTCCAGCGCCGCGGCCGGCGGTGTGCGCATCGCGGGAGAGTTCATCAGCCGGTACAGATTCGGGTTCTGCAGGGCGAATTCCACATGGGTGTCCCAGCCCTTGCGCAGGTCCTCGACGGGGTCCGTACCGGGGCTGCGCCTGCGCTTCGTGGCCAGGTACTTGTCGAAGCCGTGGTCGACGACGGCCGACAGCAGACCCTCTTTGTCCCCGAAGTGCCGGTAGAGCGCCGGCGCCCCCACCTGGGCGGCCTCACATACGGCCCTGGTGGACACGTCGCCGTTCTCCGACTGGGCGACCAGGTCGGCCGCCACTTCCAGGATGCGTGTTCGGGTACTCATCGGCTGGACGCTATCAAGCCGGCGTAGCGGCGGCCGGCGTTGCGCCCTTCGGTGTTGCGCATCCCTGCGTAGACAGTGTGTCCTGCCCGGGCCAGCGCCCGTGCGGCCAGGGCTCCGAACCCGGAACCGGAACCCTTGATGACGATCGTCTTGCCCATGACGCAACTCCTCGGTCTGTTGAGCGGAAGGTCTGACAGGAGAAGGGGCCCTGAGGGGGAAGGTGGGGCGGGCGGGCGCGGATCAGGCGATGCCGCCGTTGGCGCGCAGGACCTGGCCGTTGACCCAGCGACCGGGACCGGCGAGGAACGCGACGACCTCGGCGATGTCCTGCGGCGTGCCCAGACGGCCGAGCGGTGCCTGCCCGGCCAGCTTGGCGATGGTCTGCTCGTCCTTGCCGTCCAGGAACAGAGCGGTGGCAGTCGGTCCGGGAGCCACGGCGTTGACCGTGATGTCCCGTCCGCGCATCTCCCGGGCCAGGATCAGGGTCATGGCCTCGACCGCGCCCTTGGTGGCGGCGTACGCGCTGTATCCGGGCAGCGCCAGGCCCAGTACGGAGCTGGAGAAGTTGATGATCGCCCCGCCGGCGCGCAGTCGGCGCGCGGCCTGCTGGTCGACGACGAACGTCCCGCGGATATTGGTCCGGTGCATACGGTCCAGGGCGTCCAGGTCGGTGTCGACCAGCGGAGCCAGCGTCATGACACCGGCCGCGTGCACGACCACGTCGACGCCGCCGTACGTGTCCTCGGCGAGGCCGAAGAGAGCCGACACCCCCGCTTCGTCAGCCACGTCGGCGCGAAACGCGATCGCCTGTCCGCCGGCGGCGGTGATGGCCGCCACGGCTGCTTCGGCCTCGGCCTGGTTGCCCGCGTAGTTGATGACGACCGCGAAGCCGTCCGACGCCAGCCGCTCTGCGCTCTCCCGGCCGATGCCGCGGGATCCGCCGGTGACGATCGCGACCCGGCGTGAGGTGGTGGACTGCTCGCTCATGACGTCGCTCCCTGTCCTGGCGGGATGGCGTCCTCCATCCCGACAGGAACAACGCTAACACTGATGCGTTAGCAACGCTACTTTTGTCCGTAGCGATGTTACGCCTCGGCGCGCCGGTGGGGCGGCAGTGGACCCTGGCCAGGCTCCGGGCCTGAGCCGCACCGCCCTACAGCGGCAGCGGTCTCAGGCGGCGAAGCCCAGGGATCCTCCGCCTTGCATCTGCACGCACCAGACCCCGCTCACTGATCCGGCCTGAACAGACTTCCCGGACTGGTCCATACCAAGACCTTGACAGCCCCTTAGTTCACTTCTTAAATCACGGAGTGAACTAAGCGCCCCCCACCCTGCCCCGCGTTGCCCCCACGCCGTTCGGGCCATCTGGTCTGTCATATGCATGCCAGACCTGGAAGGGAGAGTCATGGACTCCCCGCGCTCATCGCGACGCCTGCTCCTCTCCGTCCTCTCGATCCTCGCCGTGGCGACCGTCAGCACCGGCCTCGCGCAGGGCGCACCCGCCCCCGCCCCGCCGACAGCCGCGGCCGGGCCGGCCGCCGTGACGTTCGCCGACGAATTCGAAGGTCCCGCGGGCTCCGCCGTCGACGGGGGCAAGTGGCAGATCGAGACGGGCGACAACGTCAACAACCATGAGCGGCAGTACTACACGGCGGGCAACCGCAACGCCGCTCTCGACGGTCAGGGTCATCTGGTCATCATCGCCCGGCGCGAGAACCGGGCCAACTACCAGTGCTGGTACGGCAGATGCGAGTACACCTCCGCCCGGCTGAACACAGCAGGCAGGTTCACGCAGCCGTACGGACATGTCGAGGCCCGTCTGAAGGTGCCGCGCGGCCAGGGCATGTGGCCCGCCTTCTGGATGCTGGGCAATGACATCGGCCAGGTCGGCTGGCCCGACTCGGGCGAGATCGACGTCATGGAGAACGTCGGCTTCGAGCCCTCGACCGTCCATGGCACCCTCCATGGCCCGGGATACTCCGGCTCCGGCGGCATCGGCGCCGCGTACTCGCTGCCCGGTGGGCAGGCCTTCGCCGACGCGTTCCACACGTTCGCCGTCGACTGGGCCCCGGACTCGGTCACCTGGTCCGTGGACGGCACGGTCTACCAGCGGCGTACGCCCGCCGATCTCGGCGGCCGTACCTGGGTGTTCAACAAGCCGTTCTTCCTGATCCTGAACCTCGCGGTGGGCGGCTACTGGCCGGGCGACCCGGACGGCAGCACCGTCTTCCCCCAGCAGCTTGTCGTCGACCATGTACGGGTCACCACCAGCGACAGCGGGCCGGGCACGGCCGCCCCCGTCACGGGCCTCGGCGGCAAGTGCGTCGACATCGCCGGGGCCAACAGCGCCAACGGCACACCCGTACAGCTCTACGACTGCAACGGCACAGCGGCCCAGCAATGGAACGTCGGCAGCGACGACACCCTCCAGGCCCTCGGCAAGTGCCTCGACGTCACCTCCGGCGGAACCGCCGACGGCACCCTGACCCAACTCTGGGACTGCAACGGCACCGCTGCCCAGCGCTGGAACGTCACCGCCGCACACGACATCGTCAACCCCCAGGCCGGCAAATGCCTGGACGCAACCGGCAACAGCTCGGCCAACGGCACCCGCCTGCAGATCTGGACCTGCACCGGAGCCGCCAACCAGAAGTGGACGGTAGCAGGCCGATGAGCCCATGGCTTCTCGCAGCAGCCCCTGGACTTCACCCGCGTCCTCACCGCCGTACAACCGCTGACCCCACCAGCACAGGAGAAATCGTGCTTCGATCGCAGCGCAGGCCCGGAGCGGGCCGTCACACCGTCAAAGCCGACCGCAGGACCAGGCCCCTCGTGGCCGCCTTCGCCGTGGCGGCCACGGCCTTCTCGGTCCTGGTCGCCGTGCCGTCCAGCGAGGCGGCGACGCCTCAAAAGGCGGCCCAAGCGGCCGCGTTGCCGACCGGTTGGGCCACCGTGGTGAACAGCGGCAGTGGCAAGTGCCTGGACGCACGCTCGGCCGCGACGGCGAACGGCACTGCCGTACAGCAGTACGCCTGCAACAACACCACGGCCCAGCAGTGGAGTTTCACCGCCACCAGCGACGGCTTCGTCCGGATCAACAACCGCAATGACCCGGCTCAGGTGGTGGACGTGAGCGACGTGTCCACCGCCGACAACGCGGCCGTGCACCTGTGGACGTACGGCGGCGGCGGCAACCAGCAGTGGCAGGCGGTGGACGACGGCGGTGGCGCGTACCACTTCGTCAACCGCAACAGCGGCAAGTGCCTGGACGTCCCCTCCGCCTCGACGGCGGACAGCGTGCAGCTCGTGCAGTACGCCTGCAACGGCACAGTGGCCCAGCGGTTCCAGGTCGCACCGGTGAGCAACGCTCCCTCCGATGTCGACCTCGGTCCGAACGTGGTCGTCATCGACCCGTCGATGCCGTCGTCGGCCATCCAGAACCGGCTCGACTCGATCTTCCAGCAGCAGGAGACCAACCAGTTCGGCTCTCAGCGCTACGCGGTCATGTTCAAGCCGGGCACCTACAACAACGACGTCAACGTCGGCTTCTACACCCAGGTCCTCGGCCTCGGCCAGTCGCCCGACTCGGTGACGATCAACGGCGCGGTGCACGTCGAGGCCGACTGGTTCCCGCCGCAGAACGCCACGCAGAACTTCTGGCGCGGTGCCGAGAACCTCGCGGTGAACCCGTCCGGCGGCACGGACCGATGGGCGGTGTCCCAAGCCGCTCCGTACCGGCGCATGCACGTCCGGGGCAATCTGGCGCTCGACGACGGCGGTTGGGCCAGCGGCGGCTTCATGGCCGACACCAAGATCGACGGCCAGGTGCGCTCCGGTACCCAGCAGCAGTGGCTGACCCGTAACTCCCAGCTCGGCAGCTGGACCGGCGCCAACTGGAACATGGTCTTCGTCGGCAGCCAGGGCGTCCCGGCCACCAGCTTCCCCAACCCTCCCTACACCACCGTGAACCAGTCACCCACGGTCCGTGAGAAGCCCTTCCTGTACGTGGACAGCGCCGGCGCCTACAAGGTGTTCGTACCGTCCCTGCGGGCCAACTCATCGGCCACCACCTGGGCCGGCGGCAACGCCGCAGGCACCTCCCTCGGCATGGACCAGTTCTTCATCGTGAAGCCCGGGGCGGGTGCCGCGCAGATCAACGCCGCGCTGGCGGAGGGCAAGAACCTGCTGGTCACCCCCGGTGTCTACCATCTGAACCAGACCCTGCGGGTGACCCGTCCCGACACCGTGGTCCTCGGGCTCGGCCTCGCCACGTTCGTCCCGGACAACGGCCTCACCGCGATGACGGTCGCGGACGTCGACGGCGTCAAGGTCGCGGGCATCCTCTTCGACGCCGGTACGACCAACTCGCAGACGCTGATGGAGGTCGGACCGTCCGGCTCCTTGGCCGGACACGCGGCCAACCCGACGTCCCTGCACGATGTCTTCTTCCGGGTCGGCGGTGCCGCGGTGGGCAAGGCGACGACGAGCCTGGTGGTCAACAGTGCCAACGTCATCGGCGACCATATGTGGATCTGGCGCGGCGACCACGGCACGGGCATCGGCTGGAACAGCAACACGGCGGACACCGGACTTGTCGTCAACGGCGACAACGTCACCATGTACGGGCTGTTCGTGGAGCACTACCAGAAGCATCAGACGGTCTGGAACGGCAACGGCGGGCGCACCTACTTCTACCAGAACGAGATGCCGTACGACCCGCCCAACCAGGCGGCGTGGATGAACGGTTCGACCCAGGGTTATGCCGCGTACAAGGTCAGCAGTCAGGTCACCAGTCATGAGGCATTCGGGCTCGGCAGCTACTGCTTCTTCAACGCGAATCCGAGCGTGACGGCCGAGCACGCCTTCGAGGCTCCGAACAGTCCGAATGTGCGCTTCCGGAGCATGGTGACCGTATCGCTCGGCGGCACCGGGACGATCCGTCATGTCATCAACGACCGGGGCGGACCGTCCAACTCCTCGACGAATGTTGCCAATCTCGTCAGCCATCCCTGACACCGGCCGCGAAAGTCCGTTTCCTACTGGGCGGTCTCCTCATCGGGTTCGCGGGCACGCTGCTGATCTTCGCGCCGTGGCAGCAGAGCGGAATCGCCGGCTGGGGCGCCCTCGCCATTCTCGCGGCGGCGGTGAGCTACGCCGTCGCGTTCGCGGACATGGGGCGCAAGCTCACCGGGAAGGGCACCGCCCCGATGTCGCTGTCCGCGGCCCAGCTGCTCACCGCGACGGCACTGAGCACGACGGCCCTGCCGGTCGGTGGGCTGGAGTCCGGTCACATCTCTGCGGTCGGTGTGATTGCCGTGGTCATTCTGGGCATCTTCGGGACCGGCTTCACCTTCGCTCTCAATTACCGGCTGATTGCCGATGAAGGCGCCACAAATGCCGCCACCGTCGGCCATCTGCTGCCTGTGGTCTCCGTCGCACTCGGGGCGCTCCTGCTCGGCGAGGCGCTCACATTCCGGATCGTCGCGGGGATGGTCGTCGTGCTCGCCGGTGTCGGTCTCACTCGGTGGCAGAAGCGGACAAATTCTGCATCGCCGCTTGTGACTGCCGGGCAAACCGGCGGCTCGCGGACCACGGTGCACTGACGAGGGGCCACCGAGCGGCGGCGGCCCATAGGGCCGGATGTCCGAGGGCCCGGCAGGGTCCGGTCCGCCAGTTGATTCACCTGCTGACCGACCGAACAGTTCATGCAACAATGCACCGGCCGTCGCTACCCACGGGTAACGAAGCGCTCCGCCAGCATGCCCTGCCCCTGCCGCACCGCACAGGCACGAGGAACCAACGCGATGTCGTACTACTCCCCGCCACCCTCATATCCCGAGTTCCCCGAGCCACAGAGACACTCCTTCCACTCCTGGCAGGAGCCCGCGGCCCCGCCCCCGCCGCCTCCGGTCGACCCCCACCGCGACATCCGCGCCCTGAGCGCCGCGTACAAACGGCTGCGCCGGGTCGCGACTCTGACGGCCCTCGGGTACTTCGTGTTGTTCCTCTTCCTCTCCGCCTGGGCGCCGGGGCTGATGACGAGCAAGATCACCGGTGGCCTCACCATCGCCCTTCTGCTCGGTCTGATCCAGCTCCCGGTGACGCTCGTAGCCGTTGCCGCGTACGAGAGGACCGCGCGCCGGCGGGTGGACCCGCTCACCGAAGCCGTACGTCTCCAGGCCGCCCCGACCACCCAGGGAGCACGCCGATGAACGGATTCGGCTCCGAGACCCAGACCATGTCCTTCGTCGCCTTCATCGCGGTGACCACAGTGACCCTGCTGCTGTGCGTGATGACCGGACCCGACCGCGACGACCTGGAGGAGTTCTACACCGGCTCCCGCTCCCTGTCCCCCGCGCAGAGCGGCCTCGCCATCGCCGGCGACTACATCTCCGCCGCGAGCGTGCTCGGCACCATCGGCGTCATATCGCTGCTCGGCCAGGACGGGCTCGTACTCGCCCTGAGCACCGCACTCTCCCTCGTGCTGCTGATGTTCCTGCTGGCCGAACCACTGCGCAACGCGGGCCGGTTCACCATGGGCGACGTACTCACCCGCCGCGCCCCGAGCCCCGCCGTGCGCATCACCGCGTGCGTCGTCACCCTCCTCGCCCTCTTCCCCCTGCTGATCTTCCAGCTGGCGGGCGCGGGCGATCTGCTGGCCTTCGTTCTCGGGATCAACGCCGCAGGCTTCAAGACCGGGTCCATTGTGCTGCTCGGCCTGCTGATGATCATCTACGCGGCCATCGGCGGCATGAAGGGCACCGCATTCATCCAGATCGTGAAGACCGTCGTGCTGCTCGCCGCGGCCGTCGCCATCGCCGCGCTCGTCCTGAACCGCTTCGACTTCAGCATCCCCTCGCTGCTGGACGCGGCGGCCCGCGGGAGCGGTGCGGGCGACGCGTATCTCGCACCCGGGCTCCAGTTCGGCGGCGACGGACTCGACATGATCAGCGCCCAGCTGACCGTCGTACTCGGCGCGGCATGCCTCCCGCACATCACGATGCGCATGTTCAGCTCCCGCAGCACACAGGCCGTGCGGCGCTCCATGTCCTGGGCGGTCTCGACCGTCGTCGTGATGTGCGTGCTCAGCGCCGTGATCGGCTTCGGCGCCGCCGCGATCGTCGGCCGTCAGCAGATCATGCTCGGCGACCCGCAGGGCAAGACCTCGATCCTCATGGTCAGCCGGGCGGTCATGGGCGCGGATGTGTCGGCCTTCGAGACGCTGCTGTTCACGGCCATGACCACGGCGATCTTCCTGACGCTGCTCGCCTCCGTCGCCGGCATCACGCTCGCCTGCGCCAACACCCTTGCGCACGACCTCATCACGCACGGTCTGCGCCGCAGGCGGACTTCGCACGACAGGATCGAGATGATGCTGGCCCGTGGGACGGCGGCCGCGATCGGCCTCGCCGCAATCTTCCTCGCGGCGGCCTCCCGCCATGTGAACCTGCAGGCGATGGTCACCCTGTCCTTCTGCCTGGGCGCCTCCGCCATTGCTCCCACGCTGACCTACAGCCTCTTCTGGCGCCAGTACAACCGCAGCGGGCTGCTGAGCACGCTCATCGGCGGCACGGCGAGCGTGCTGATCCTCATCACCGGCACCACGCTCGTCTCGGGTTCCCCTCAAGCGATCTTCCCCGATGACGACTTCACCTGGTTCCCGTACACCACTACGGGCCTGGTCTCCGTCCCCGTCGGATTCCTCGCCGGCTGGCTCGGCACGGTCCTCACCAGGGACAGGTCTCAGGCTCTTCGCCGACGGGACGACGAGTACGACGTCGACGCCTCGATCCTGGCCGACGCGGGACGACCGCAGGGATGACCGCCGACGACGCTGTCCGCCCAAAGCCCACGATCGGAGTCGTTCCATGGCACGTACGTACTCGGTGTCGGACAGCGTCGTCATCGACGCCGACCCCTCGGCGATCTATGCGAAGGTCAGCAATCCGGCACTGATGGGCCGCTGGAGCCCGGAGAACCGGGGCGCGACGGTGCCCGACGGCGCCCAGGAGGCGTACGTGGGCATGGTCTTCGACGGCCACAACAAGCGGGGGCCGATGGGTTGGACCACACGCTGCACGGTGACCGTGGCGGATCCCGGTGAGCGGTTCGCCTTCCGGGTGCGAGGGATGGGCAGGCGCAAGCCTGTGCTGCCCGGTCGCATCGCCACCTGGGAGTACCGCTTCGAGGCGGTCGACGGCGGAACGCGGGTCACCGAGATCTGGACGGACGACCGGCGCGCCTGGCCGGATGCCCTGGCCAACGCGTTCGACAGGCTCGCCACCCGCGGGCAGGTGTTCGCCGACTTCCAGCGCGCGAACATACGCACCACTCTGAGCAACCTCAAGAAGGCGCTGGAGGCGACGCCCGCCGCCTCCTGAGAGGGGTACCGGCGGTCGTGATCAGTCGGTGGAGAGTCCGGCGGCGGAGTCCGCCAGTGCGTCGAGCACCGGCCGGATCAGCGGGTGTGCCTGGGCTCCGCTGCGTACGGCGGCGAACACGCGGCGGGTCGCGGCCGGGCCCGCGACCGGCCGTACGACCGTGTCCTTCAGCTCCATCCCGCGCAGCGCCGAGCGCGGCACCAGCGCGACCCCCGCGCCCGCCCCGGCCAGGGCGACCACGGCGCGGAAGTCGTCGGACAAGTGCATCAAGCGGGGCTGGAAACCCGCGAGTTCACAGGCGAGGAGGACCATGTCGTGGCACGGGTTGCCCGGATACGGACCGATCCAGTCGCTGTCCGCGAGCTCGGCCAGCTCGACGCGTCCGGCCAGACCGAGGGGGTGGTCGGCGCGCAGCACGGCGTCGAAGGGCTCCGCGTACAGCGGCACGCGGGCGAGGCGCCGGTCGTCCTCGCGGGGCGCTCCCCGGTACTCGACCGCGACGGCCAGATCCGCCTCACCGTCGAGCACCAGCGGCAGGCTCTCGTCGCCCTCGGCGTCCCGCACGCGTACCCGGATGTCCGGGTGCTTGACCGCGAGAACCCCGATGGCGGGGGCGACGACCTCCGCGATGCCGGTGGCGAAAGCCGCGACCGTGACCTCGCCGGCCGCGCCGCCCGCGTAGGCCGCGAGCTCTGCCTCCGCCCGCTCCAGCTGGGCGAGCACGGCATGGGTGTGGGCCAGCAGGATCTCCCCCGCAGCCGTCAGCCGCACCCCCTTGCCGCTGCGGATCAGCAGGGCGTGGCCGGTCTCCTGCTCGAGCGCGTTGAGCTGCTGCGAGACGGCCGAGGGGGTGAGATACAGCGCGGAAGCCGCGGCGGTCACCGTACGGTGGTCCGCCACGGCCCGCAGAATACGCAGCCGCCGGGGGTCGATCACCCCGCCATTGTCGCTCGTGCGTCGACGAACGCCGCCACCGCCCGCTCCACGTCCTCGGTGGAGTGCGCGGCGGAGAGCTGGACCCGGATCCGGGCCTGGCCCATCGGGACGACGGGGTACGAGAAACCGATCACATACACGCCGCGCTCCAGCAGGAGCTCGGCCATCCGCCCGGCCTCGGCCGCGTCGCCGATCATGACGGGAGCGATGGGGTGGTTGCCGGGCAGGATCTCGAAGCCCGCCTCGGTCATCTTCGTACGGAACAGCGCAGTGTTCGCGTTCAGCCGCTCGCGCAGGTCTCCGGCCGACTCCAGCAGGTCAAGGACCTTGAGGGAGGCGGCGGCGATCACTGGGGCGAGGGAGTTGGAGAAGAGGTACGGGCGGGAGCGCTGGCGCAGCAGGGCGACGATCTCGGCGCGGGCCGCGACATAGCCGCCGGACGCGCCGCCGAGCGCCTTGCCGAGGGTGCCGGTGATGATGTCGACACGGTCCATGACGCCATGCAGCTCGGGAGTGCCCCGGCCGCCGGGGCCGACGAAGCCGACGGCGTGCGAGTCGTCGACCATGACCATCGCGTCGTAGCGGTCGGCGAGGTCGCAGATCTCGGCGAGGGGGGCGACGTAGCCGTCCATGGAGAAGACGCCGTCGGTGACGATGAGGCGGCGGCGGGCGTCCTGGGTCTCCTTGAGCTGCTGCTCCAGGTCGGCGAGGTCGCGGTTGGCGTAGCGGTGACGGCGGGCCTTGGACAGGCGGATGCCGTCGATGATGCTGGCGTGGTTGAGCGCGTCGGAGATGACCGCGTCCTCGGGGCCGAGGAGGGTCTCGAAGACGCCGCCGTTGGCGTCGAAGCAGGAGGAGTAGAGGATCGTGTCCTCCTGGCCGAGGAACGCGGAAAGGCGCGCCTCGAGCTCCTTGTGGACGTCCTGGGTGCCGCAGATGAAGCGGACGGAGGCCATGCCGTAGCCCCAGCGGTCCAGTGCTTCCTTGGCGGCGGCGACAACCTCGGGGTGGTCGGCGAGACCGAGGTAGTTGTTGGCGCAGAAGTTGAGCACATCGCCGGTGGCGACGGAGACGGAAGCGCTCTGCGGGGTGCCGATGACCCGCTCGGGCTTGTAGAGACCGGCGGCGCGGATCTCGTCGAGGGTGTTGCGCAGGTCGTCGCGGACGGACGCGTACATGGTGGGGCTCCTTACGAAAAGCTCGGACGAGAGGCTCAGACGGTCCAGTCGAGGATGATCTTGCCGCTGCGTGCGGTGGCGGCCTCGTCGAAGGCGGCGTCGAAGTCCTGGTAGCCATAGCTGCCGGTGATCACCGGGCTGAGGTCGAGGCCGCCTTCGAGCAGGACGGTCATCGCGTACCAGGTCTCGAACATCTCGCGGCCGTAGATGCCCTTGATCGTGATCATCGATGTGACGATCTTCGACCAGTCGACGGCGAACTCCTCGGCGGGCAGGCCCAGCATGGCGATACGACCGCCGTGCGTCATGTTGTCGACCATGTCGCGCATGGCCTCGGGGCGGCCGGACATCTCCAGGCCGATGTCGAAGCCCTCCTTGAGGCCGAGCTGCCGCTGCGCATCGGCGATGTCGCTCTCGGCGACGTTCAGCGCGAGCGTGGCGCCGGCTTTGCGGGCGATCTCCAGGCGGGACTCGCTGACATCGGTGATCACGACATTGCGCGCGCCCGCGTGCCGGGCGACGGCCGCGGCCATGATGCCGATCGGGCCCGCGCCGGTGATCAGTACGTCCTCGCCGACCAGCGGGAACGAGAGCGCGGTGTGCACCGCGTTGCCGAACGGGTCGAAGATCGCGGCGATGTCGAGGTCCACCTGAGTACGGTGCACCCACACATTGGACGCGGGCAGCGCCACATACTCGGCGAACGCTCCGTCCCGGCCGACGCCGAGGCCGATGGTGCTGCGGCAGAGATGACGGCGGCCGGCCAGACAGTTGCGGCACTTGCCGCAGACGAGGTGGCCCTCGCCGCTCACCACATCGCCGACCTGGATGTCCTGGACGTCAGCGCCGACGGCGGCGACCTCTCCGACGAACTCGTGGCCGAGCACCCGGGGCGTGCTGACGGCCTGCTGGGCCCAGCCGTCCCAGGACCTGATGTGCAGATCCGTGCCGCAGATCCCGGTGCGCAGCACCTTGATCAGCACATCGCCGGGGCCGGTCTGCGGCTCGGGCACGTCCATGAGCCACAGGCCGGGCTCGGCATGCTGCTTGACAAGTGCCTTCATCGGGGCGGCTCCAGGCGTCGTGGTGGGGGCCGAGGCCAGACGGCTCGACAGCTCCGGTCATCGGACCTGGACCAATCTGCCCAGCCGTGACTGCAGAGTCCATCGAGGATTTCTTAAGCGGGCCAACAGCCCAGCTTCATGCGGGGCGGGCAGGGCAGGCACGCCGGCCGGGATTTTCGGGCGGGAGTGACACCCGGAAGCACCAACACGTTGTACGGCGAACGGGGTGGCCGCCGCTCGCGTTGCCCGGAGCTCCGCTCACCCTTCAACGCTCATCGAAATGATTGCGAGGCGATCTGCCGCTTCGCGATGCTCGAACTCGTTCACCAACGGAAGGACAGGAACACCATGGTGAAGAGGACCAAGGCGATGGCTTCGATCGCTGTCGGCGCACTCTCCGTCGGACTGCTGATGACCGGTGCGGCCACGGCCCAGGCGTCCGCCCTGGGGCTGCCCTATGGCGTCACTCCGTACGAGAACGTCAACGTCCGCGCCGAAGCGACGACCGCGAGCGCCATCGTCGGCCATGTGAAGGCCGGCGAGCCTCGTGGAGCCTCGTGCTGGAAGCACGGCCAGCTGATCAAGGACAACGGCTACTCCAACGACATCTGGGTGCGGCTGGCCGAAGGCTACATCAGCGCCGTGTACCTCAAGGGCGACGAGCGCGGCGGCCTGCCGGCCTCTGCCGAGTGCTGACCCCGGAACACCGCACGGCGGATTGCGTCTGACCCGGCGGGGCCCTGACGGCCCGCTGCTCGGAACGAGCGGTGAGGCCGGCCCGATCGGCACGAGCGGTGAGGCCGGCCCGATCGGCACGAGCGGTGAGGCCGGCCCGATCGGCACGAGCGTGGGGCCGGCCCGGGCGGCCTCCGCCGGTCAGCCGGCACGCCCGTGCCGCCGGTGTCAGTCGATGCCCCGGATGCTCCGGGCACGGCCTCCCTTGCCTCCCGGCCGGCGCGGTACCCGTGCGTCGACAAGGTTCGGAAGGTCGGCCGCGGATGCGTCGGCTCTGCGGTCGGTCAGGGCGCTGAGCTGTGCACGCAGGCCCTGGTTCTCGATGTACAGCTCGGCGAGCGCCCTGACTTTCGTACGCACGACCCATGGGTCGACCGGCTTGACCAGAAAGTCGGAGACCCCCAGTCCGTACGCACGGGCGGCCAGGTCGTCGTCCCTGCCGAGGCCCGTCATCAGCACGACCGGCAGATTCCGGGTGTGGTCAAGGCGCTTGAGATAGGCGAGCACCTCCAGGCCGTCCATCTGCGGCATCACGACATCGAGGATCACCACCGCGATACCGCCACGCAGGACGGTCTTCAGCGCCTCGTCCCCGCTGCGCGCCCGTACCACCGGGCGCCCCACGGGCCGTAACAGACTCTCGATCGCGAAGAGATTGTCCTCGCGGTCGTCCACCACCAGGATCTTCAAGGCACAACCCCCATTTGTGCCTCCCTCGACAGTCGGCCACATCAGCGAACGCCGCACGCTGCGGCAAGGGCGACCCCGTCCGTGTCTCCGGCTCCCGCGAGGCTTCGGGTCGTAGGGGCAGTATGAAGCCTCGGGGCGCCTCAAGCACCAGGCGCGAATGCGCCCCTGTTGTCCGGGAACTGAACCGGGCGCTCGATAGCCGCTTCTGTCGGACCATCAGCCTCACAAGCCCCGCAGCGAAGGGGTGAACTCCGTTGAATTCCCGTCAGACCGGAACCGCAGCCGCCGGGTCTGACAACGCTCCGCCGATGCGCGCAGCCGCCTGAGCAGGCCTCGTCCGCGCGGACGGCGAGACCGCGCCACCGGCTCACGTACGACTTCGGATCTGAGCCCCGGCGCCTTTGCGCCCGGACGTGGTGCGGGTCGCAGCTCGCGCGCCCGGCGCAGCGCGTCCGCCAGGTTGACCCGGTGCCAGAGGATCTCGTCCGGATGATCCGCCAGGAGCAGCCGCTCCACCACCTCTGCGGCGGCCGGCGTCTGAGGGCGGCCGGGGGCCAGTCCGGGCCGGAGCACTCGCAGATACGAGCGCTCATAGGGATCGGTCGTCACCTCGGCCACCGTGACCGGGTCGAGGACGGAGGCGATCACCGCGGCCCGCTCCCAAGGGTCCTCGGTGGCGCGCAGCAGCAGTCCCAGCCGTCTGCCCCGCCAGTTGCGTCCGCGCCTGTCCTCGCCCGCATCCAGCATCGTCCGCAGTGCGGGTGGGGTCCGGCCGGTGAGGAGGGCGGGATGAGCGAGCGCGAAATCGCTGAGCTCTACTGCCAGATAGAGCCAGACGACCGCGCGGTAGCGGTTCAGATAGAACCGGATCGGCGTGAAATGGCCGGTGCGCGCGAGCCGGGTGAAGCGCGCCGAAGTGATCGAGATGAGCCGCGCGCCCTCCACCGTGCCCACGGTGCGCACTCGCTCCCTCAGAGCGTCCGGGAATCCTTCCGCCCCGCGCAGCCGGTCCACCTCACGCTGGTCGACTCGCGGCGGGCCGCCGCTCGCGCCGGGCGTGGTCCGGACATGCCCCAACTGGACAGCGAGATCCAGCTCTCCCCGCTTGAGCTCCAGCGCCTGAGCCGCCCGGCCCGGCGCGAGACTACGGACTTCCGGACTGTGGGTCGGCTCGCCCGTCTTTGCCGGGCTGAGCACCAGGCCGGGCGTCATTGCTTCCGTCACCTTCATGTCGGTCAGATCCCCCGTGAGTTGCGAATACTCTCGGTGACGACCGTAGCCCGACCCAGGGACTTCTCGCCCGGCCTGTGGATAACCCCGGACCGGGCTCAGGACCAGACGCCGCCCCTGGCCGAAATCCCGCAGTTCAGCTGTCAGTTCCGCCCGGCTGCCTGGCCGCGACGCCCAGATGCTCGCCGACCCGGTTGACCATCAGCGTCATCTCGTACGCGACCTGGCCCACATCGGCCTCGGCCGCGCTCAGTACACACAGGCAGCTTCCCTCGCCGGCCGCCGTGACGAAGAGCAGCGCATCGTCGAACTCGACCATGGTCTGGCGCGCCTTGCCCGCACGGAAATGCCGGCCGGACCCGCGGGCGAGGGAGTGCAGCCCGGAGGAGACCGCGGCGAGGTGTTCCGCGTCCTCCCGCGCGAGCCCCGTGCTCGCCCCCGTCACCAGCCCGTCGTTGGACAGCACCAAGGCGTGCCGTATGTGCTCGATCCGCTTCGTCAGGTCGTCCAGCAGCCAGTCAAGTCCCTTGTCCAACGGCATGGTCGGTCCTCCCCGCTCGTACGTTCCCCGTGGCCCCGTTTTCCGTAAGCCTTTCGTACGCGGGACGACAGGGCAAGGTGCCGCTAGCCCACCGAATCCAGCAGCCGAGCCGTGTGCATCCGTCCGGCATATTCGACCAGACGTACGAGCACCTCTTTTCCCGAGTCGCGGTCCCGTGCGTCGCACAGCACAACAGGTGTCCCACGTTCCAGATCGAGGGCACGTGATACTTCGTGCGCGCCGTAAGTGCGCGCGCCGGAGAAGCAGTTGACCGCGACGACGAACGGAATCCGGCGGTGCTCGAAGTAGTCGACAGCGGGAAAACAGTCCACAAGACGCCGGGTGTCGGCGAGGACGACGGCCCCGAGAGCCCCCTGTGAAAGCTCGTCCCACAGAAACCAGAAGCGGTCCTGTCCAGGTGTGCCGAAGAGATAGAGGGACAGCCCCGAGCGGATGGTGATGCGACCGAAGTCCATGGCGACGGTCGTCGTGGTCTTCTCGTCGACTCCCCCGGTGTCGTCGACCCTGCGGCCCACCTGGCTGAGCTGTTCCTCCGTGCGCAGCGGCCGTATTTCACTGACCGCACCGACCAGGGTGGTCTTGCCGACGCCGAAGCCGCCGGCGACGAGTATTTTCAGCGCGAGGTCGGTGGTCTCCCCACCAGTGCTTTGAGAGCTCTCGGAAGCCATCGGTCACTTCTCTCGGGAGTGAGCCTCAAGATATCCGTCCGACTATTGAAACCGCAGGTCAGAACCGTCTTTGAGGTCTCGGTGTCAGCAAATTCTCAGTGTTGGTCCATGCCAGTACACAAGTCAGCATGGCAAGGGCGGCCCTTCCCCGCGGGAAGGGATCGTATTTAGAGCCTTCTGACTGTTCCGTTGCCCATTCGAAGACCATTTCTGTAGCCAAATCGATCCACCTCGCGGGCGCGGACAGTCATCTCGCCGACCGGGACGGCCACCTCGCCGCACCTCGCCGACAGGGCGCATATTGGCTGGCGGGCGCAGCCGACGGTGTCCGAGGATCGGTTCATGCCCTACTTCCTGGAGACCGAGCGGCTGGCGCTGCGGCCCGTCACCGAGGCGGACGTGGACCAACTGCTCGCCCTCGACAACGACCCCGAGGTCATGCGCTTCATCAACGGAGGCCGGCCCACCACGCCTGAGGCGATCCGCGCCGACTCCCTGCCACGGTTCCTTCATCACTATCCGTGCATCGACAACCGCGGCTTCTGGGCGGCCGAGGAGCGGACGACCGGTAGTTTCCTGGGTTGGTTCGTGTTCCGGCCGCTCGAGGACCACAGTGCGGCTCTGGTCGAACTCGGCTACCGGCTCGGCCGGGCCGCCTGGGGCCGTGGCTATGCGACGGAGGGAGCACACGCCCTGCTCCGCAAAGGGTTCACGGAACTCGGCGTACAGCGCGTCACCGCGAACACCATGACCGTCAACGCCCGTTCGCGCCGTGTGATGGAAAAGGTGGGTCTGCGCTACATGCGGACCTTCTTCGACGAGTGGCCGGAGAGGATCGAAGGTTCCGAGCTCGGCGATGTCGAGTACGCCCTCACCAGGTCCGCCTGGGAGGCGAAGCAGGTGACGCGGGCCCGTCGGCAGACCGGCTGAGACCTCGCCGCGCGGACGCCGCCGAAAAGCCGACGCGCCGCCCGGCTACAGCGCTCTCAGCCCATCGATCACCTCCCTGAGGATCCTCTCGTCGGGCAACTGGGCGGGCGGCGCCGGACGGCGGACCCTGACATGGCCCGCTTCCAGCAGATCGCCGAGCAGCACCCGTACGACACCGACCGGCAGATCGGCGTCGGCGGCGAGTTCGGCGACGGACTGGGTCTCGCAGCGGCACAGGCTGAGCAGTGCGCGGTGTTCAGGGCCCAGCAGGGACTCCTCGGCGACGCCGGGTGCGTCGGCGGCGATGTCGACGAGCGCAATGAGATCGAACCGTACGTTGCCGGGTCCCGGTTTGGTCCGACCGCCGGTCATCGCGTACGGGCGCACGAGGGGGCCGGCGTCGGCGTCGTACCACTGACTGCCCGGGCTGTCGCCGCTGCCCATGCCGCCTGTCCCGTCGGCCGCGTCCAATGCGTCGGCTCTGTCTGAACCGTCGGTCATGTCGTCACGTCGCGGTGAGGCGCGGCGGAGTCCGCAGATGCTCGCCGACACGCTTGACGAGGCGGGCCATCTCATAGGCGATCAGGCCTATGTCGGCGATGACGGACGTGAGTACGGCAAGGCAGGAGCCATCGCCGGCGGCCGCCACAAAGAGGAAGCCGTCGTCCATCTCGACCATGGTCTGGCGCACCCCGCCGGCGTGGAAGTGGCGGCCCGCCCCCTTGGCAAGGCTGTGGAATCCCGAGGCGACGGCCGCCAGATGCTCGGCGTCCTCGCGGGTCAGCGCCTTCGATGCACCCACCGGCAGGCCGTCGCCGGACAGCACGACCACGTGCCGTACCTCGCCGACGCGCAGGACGAGGTCGTCCAGCAGCCAGTCGAGGTCGCCGAAGGTGTGGCGGGCTACGGCTGACTCGTACTCGGTCATGCTCTGTCTCCTTCGCTGCCGGGGATGGCCTTGCCCGGCGCGGCGCCGCCGCCCCTGGTCCAGCCCTTGCGGTACGCCGTCATACGGTCCCGCACCTGTTCGGGGGTGCGTTCCGGGGTGTCCTCGGCGGCTGCCCCGTGGTCCTCCGGCTCCTCGGCCGGGGGCTCCGCGCGCAGCTGCGGGACGAGGTGTGTCTGCCTGACCCTGCGCGGGAGTTCGCCGTTCTCGGCCTGCGGCGGGGCGCCGCGCAGGCGCAGGGCGGTGACCCCCGGCGGTGTGGTGGGGAGCTGAGGCTGCACTGCGAGCACCGGGCGGTGGGCCGGTTCCGGGACGGATGCGGTGTGGGTGCGCGGAGCCGACCGGGGCGGCGCGGCCGACGCCTCCTGCCCGGGGTGGTGAGCGCCCGGGTCATGGGCGCCCGGGCCGTGGCCGGCGGCGGAGCCCTCCGGGACCGTGAGGGCGCTCTGCAGCAGTGCGGTCGGCAGCAGCACCACCGCGGTCGTGCCGCCGTACGGTGACGTACGCAGATTGACCTTGATCTCGCGGCGGAAGGCGAGTCGGCTGACGACGAAGAGGCCGAGCCGGTCGCTGTCGAAGAGATCCAGGGCCTCGGACTCCGCCAGCTTGCGGTTGGCCTCGTCGAGGGCGTCCCTGCCCATGCCGAGTCCGCGGTCCTCGATCTCCAGGGCGTAGCCGTTCCCGACGGGCTCGCCGCTGACGCGCACCTTGGTGTGCGGCGGGGAGAACTGGGCGGCGTTCTCTACCAGTTCGGCCAGCAGATGGGTGACGTCGGCGACGGCGGCGCCCACGACGGCCGTCTCCGGCAGTTGCCGCACCTCCACGCGCGCGTAGTCCTCGATCTCCGAGACGGCGGCCCGTACCACGCTGGTCAGTGGTACGGGCATGCGCCACGCGCGCCCGGGCGCGGCGCCCGACAGGATGATCAGGCTCTCGGCGTGCCGCCGCATACGGGTGGTGAGGTGGTCGAGCCGGAAGAGGTCGCCGAGCTCGTTCGGGTCGTCGGCGCGGCGCTCCATGGTGTCGAGCAGGGTGAGCTGGCGGTGGACCAGGATCTGGCTGCGGCGGGCGAGGTTGACGAAGACGCCCGAGATGCTGCCAGCGAGTTCGGCGCGTTCGACCGCGGCGCTCAGCGCTGCCCGGTGAACTGTTCCGAGGGCCTCGCCGACCTGGCCGATCTCGTCCTCCGCGGGAGGTCCGGGTGGGGCCTCGGCCTGGATGTCGATCTCCTCGCCGGTGCGCAGCCTGCGCATGGCCTGCGGCAGTTGCTGCCTGGCGATCCTGAGTGCGCTGTTGCGCAGGCTGATCAGTTCGACGACGAGGCCGCGGCCGATGCGTACGGAGATCACCAACGAGGCGGCGACCGCGGCGAGTCCGAGGAGTACGGCGGCCCCGGCCGTGGTGAGGAGGCCGTCCGCGACGGGGTCGGCTCGCTCGGCGGCGCTGCGGCGGGCGTTCGTCTCGATGGCGTGCATCCCGTCGTCGACGGCCGTGTGTGCCTTGTCCCAGACGGCGGCCGGGACGATCTGGGCTGCCTTGCGACCGGCGGGGGCGGTGAGCACGTTGCCCTCGGCCGTTCGCAGTTGCCGGTAGGCGCTCTGCTTGGCGAGTTCGCGCCAGGCGGCGCGCTCGGGGCTGCGAAGATCGGCGACGGCCGATTCGGTGAGGCTCCTGCGGGTCGAAACGGCTCCGGTGAACAGCCGCAGACGCTCGGCGGCAAGGGAGTTGCTGAGCTGCGCCGAGCCGAGGAGGGCGTCCTCACGGGCGAGCATTTCGCGGGCCCGGGCGAACTCCAGCAGGACGCGGGCTTCGGAGCCGGGTCCGGCGTCCTGGATGCCGCTGAGCGCCCCGAAGACGCCGAAGGCCTCGGTGACAACTGCGTTGTACTGCTCGTACGTGGCGTCCCAGGTGGCGTTGTGGCCGAGTACGGCGGTGCGCAGGGTGGGCAGTTTCTCCGCGCGGGTGACGAACTGGTCGAGACGCCCCGCCAAGCCCGCCGGGATGCCGCCGTCCGCGGCGACGGTCGTCCCCTCGTCGATACGGAGCTTCTTGATGGCCTCTTGCGTTCTTCGGGCCTCCTGCTGGAGTGCAGCAGCGCGCTCGTCGGAGGGTGCTGCCACCTGGCGTACGGCCGCGCGCCGTTCGGCCTGCAGGGCCGTGACCGCGGCGGCGACGGGTTCGCGGATCTGGGTGTCGACGTGCTGGAGCTGGCGCAGCCTTGACACCTCCTGGGCGGTGCTGACCGTGGCGTACCCCCACAGCGCGAGCAGCGAGACAACGGGCACCATCAGCAGCGAGATGATCTTCGCTCGTACGGTTCTGGGGCGCGGCAGCCATCGTCCACGTACAACGGCGGGGTGCGGCATCTCGTACTCCGGCGGCTGCTGTCCCGTGTGTTCAAGTGCGGGCGGCCCGGCGTGCGCGCGTCGTCCGCGGGCTGCCGGCGCGGAAGCGGAGGCGGAAGCGGGCGGCGGTGGGGGCGGCGGTGCGGGGTCGGCGCCCCGGGTCCTGCGAGGTGTGCGCATGGCCTCCTCGTTCCGGTTTCTGGGCTGGCTTACGGCAGGAACGGTCCGGCTAGGCAGTGGCAGTGGTGGTGGACTTCGCGGGTCCTGTCGCAGTGGCCTGGGCCGGGGCTGCACCGGACGGCCGCTCGGCCGAGGTGTACGCGGCGCGCTCGTGTGCCGTCGGGGAGAGCGCGACGAACGCCGAGGTGACGAAGAGGTACGACCCGAGGCCGACGGCGAGGGGGAAGATGAACTGCATCGCCGCGGCCCCGGGCAGCTCGCCTCCGGCGGGGTCGATCCGCACGCTGACCGCGAGCATTCCGGTGTAGTGCATGCTGCTGACCGCCGCGCCCATGACAAGCGAGGCGACGGCTACCGCGATCGGCGACTTGATGTTGAGCGCCGCCCACAGGGCCGCGGTTGCCGCGACCACGGCGATGACCACGGAGAGCACGACGAGCAGCGGGTCGTAGCGCACCGAGCCGTGCAGCCGCAGGGCGGCCATGCCGAGATAGTGCATGCTGGCGACGCCGAGCCCGGTGGTGAGCCCGCCGACCAGGAGTGATCTGACGCGGTCACGGCCGAAGCCGACGCAGAACACTCCTGCGCCGACGACCAGCATGGCGACGAGCAGGCTGAGGATGGTCAGCGGCACGTCGTAGCGGATGTCGGTGCCGCGTACGGCGAAGCCGAGCATCGCGACGAAGTGCATCGTCCAGATGCCGGTGCCGATCGCCGATGCGGCGGTGATCAGCCAGTTGCGGCGGGATCGGCCGCTCGCGGCCAGCGCGCGCACGGTGCAGCGCAGTCCGAGGGCGGCGCCGATGACGGCCATCGCGTACGACAGCACGGGTGTCAGCAAACCGAAGGCGGCGTGGTCCAGATGTCCCATGGCTCCGGGACGGTAGACCCGTGGGGGGCGCACGATCGGGGCGCCTTTCGAAAGGTGATGGAATATGACAGAGAGATGTTTCTGAACGATCGTGCCGCGCTCGAACGTGCGCACCGTGCGGTCGGCCGAGGTGTTGGGGGATCATGTCCCCATGCCCGACAACCACAGCGCCGACAACGACAGCGCCGACGACCACACGCATGTGCAGGAATTCTTCGGCGCCCGGGCGGCCGGCTGGGACAGGCGCTTCCCCGACGACGATCCGGCCTACGCCGCGGCCGTCGCCGAGCTGAAGCTGCGCCCCGGTGACGCCGTGCTCGATGCGGGCTGCGGCACCGGCCGCGCACTGCCGCCCCTGCGCTCCGCCGTGGGACCGCGGGGAGCTGTCATCGGGGTGGATCTCACCCCCGAGATGCTGGCCGCGGCGCTGCGTGCGGGGCGCGGGGAGAGCGGGCAGCTGGTGCTCGCGGATGTGGCCCGGCTGCCGCTTGGGGCCGAGTCGCTGGACGCCGTGTTCGCGGCAGGCCTGATCGCCCATCTGCCCCAACCGGGCGAGAATCTGCGGGAGTTGGCGCGGGTGGTCCGGCCGGGCGGACAGCTGGCGCTCTTCCATCCCATCGGCAGGGCGGCCCTCGCCGCCCGCCAGGGCCGTCGGATCACCGAGGACGATCTGCGTGCCGAGCCCAACCTCCGCTCCCTGCTGGCCGGTTCGGGCTGGCGGATGGTCTCGTACGTGGACGAGGACGCCCGCTTCCTCGCACTGGCCGTCCGCCGGGACTGAGCCACCTCAGGGCCGGCCGGCCACGGCCCGTACGAAGTCGGCGGAGTTGTCGAACATGACGTTGTGACCGGCGTCCGGGACCGTCACCACCCGCACGCCGGAGGCCACCAGCTCGTCGTGGCCCGGGAGTTCACCGCTGAGTGCGCCCTGGAGATAGGTGCGCTGGACAGGCAGCTCCATCAGCATCCGCCGCATCGTGGGCCGCGTACCGAGGACAAGACCCCTCGCGCTGCGATGGAGAGCGAGCGGGTCGGCCAGCCGCATGGTCGCCGACCAGCCGGGCCCGACCCGCTCCAGCACACGCGCGAAGCCGCCGCCGTCGACGAACTCCTTCTCGCTGTACGAGGCGATCCCGCTGCTGCCCGCCTTCACCGGCGGGTTCGGATCGAGGTTGGCCTCCGTGACGACCAGCCGGGACACCAGATCCGGGCGGCGGTGGGCCAGCACGATGGCGACCGCGCCGCCCATGCTGTGCCCGACGATCTCGCCACCGCGCACCCCTGCTTCGTCGAGTGCGGCGGCAAGCGCAGCCGCGTGGTCCTCCAGCGAGTAGCCGAAGTCCGCCGGGCGGTCGCTGAGGCCGTGCCCGGGCAGATCGACGAAGAGCGTGCGGCGGCCGGCCAGTTCGGGGCGCGCGGCGATATGCGCGTGGTACGCCGCCGAGGCCGCCCCGAGCCCGTGCACGTACACCCTTGGCGGGCCGTCACCCGCAGCCTCCGTCCAGCGAATGAGGCTGCCCTGCGCGTCGAACCGTGCGTGTTGCACTGTCGCTCCCCCTGCTTGTCGATGCTCTCTTCGTTTCGATCCCTGCCCGCCGCAGCATACATCGTCACCGAGGTATTACGGGCACGATGTACACCGCCGATGAGGCAGAATGCAGGCATGCTCGAGCTCGCGATCCTCGGTTTCCTCTACGACACCCCGCTTCACGGCTACGAACTGCGCAAACGCATCACCGCCCTGACCGGGCACGTACGCCCGGTCGCCGAGAGCACGCTGTACCCCGCGATCAAGCGACTGGAGAAGGCGGGCCTACTGGCGCGCGAGACCATGCCCGGTGCAGTCGCCGCGCCCCGCCATGTCCTCAGCCTCACCGAGGGGGGACGGACGGAGCTGTTGCGTCGGCTCGCCGAGCCTGTACAGGGTGAGATCACCGATGAGAACCGGTGGTTCACGCTGCTCGCGTTCCTGCGCCATCTGCGGGACGGCGACGCTCAGACCGCCGTACTGCGGCGACGGCTGGCCTTCCTGGAGGAGCCCGCCAGCTTCTTCTACGACGGCGAACGGCCGCTGCGGGCCGAGGATCTTGACGACCCCTTCCGTCGCGGCATCCTCACCATCGCCCGCGCCACCAGCGAGGCAGAGCTGACCTGGCTGCGGGCCACGATCCGCTCGCTCGGCAGCGACCGCTGACGTGACGAGCCGTTTCCCCTTCCGTCGCCGCAGGTCCAACTCCGCTCGAGGATGCAAGACTTGGAAGATCGGCGGCGACCGCCGCCTGGGGAAAGGTGGTCCGGGTGTTCAGCAGACTCCGCAGGCTCCGCACGTTCCTCGCACACCGCCCCGCGGACGCGCCGCCCGTCCGGCCACCCGCACGGCAGCACAACATCTTCGAGGCCGCGGCGGTCTATGTGTCGGGGTGCGCGGAGGACGATCAGGAACAGATCGACGAGGCCGCGACCTGGGTGTCCCCGGAGGCGCTGTCCTTCGGGATCAGCGAACTGGCCTGCCGCGCGGTCATAGCCCTCGCCCGCGAGCGGGACGAGTCGCCGCAGTCGGTGGCGCGTAGTCTCCTCGGCCTGCCCGCCGCTTGACGTCGGTCAGGGACAGGTCGTGCCGGGCGAGCGCCCGGGCGGGGCTCAGTCCCATGCGCTCGGCGTGGGCGAGCCGCTCCTTGACCTCGCGCAAGGTGCCCGGCCGGTAGCCGGGACCGCAGCCGAAGCAGTCCCGGCGGAAGCGCAGCCCGGCAGGGAGGCGCGGCAGGGCAGGCAGCCGAAGTGGTGACGCCGTGGGCTTGGCGAGATGCCAGGACCCCGGCGCGCCAAGGGCCGAATAATTTTCGCCACCGCCAGCCCTCGACGACCGGGTTACCCACTGGTTATGGTGCGCCGACGAACGATCGGATGGGGAGGGTGACGTGGCCGGGACGGACGACGCCGTCGACGATGCGCTGTATGTGCTGACCGCGGTGCTGCTGACGCCCGCGCAGTTCCCGAGCGTGCTTGGCGACGACTTCCCGGCCGCCTGCGCGGCGCTGGGTCTGGAGCCGTACGCCCGGGGCTACGGCCTGGTGCTCGGGCAGGACTCCGACGGCGCCCGCTGGACGGTGGCGATCGACGATGTGTCGCTCGTTGCCGTCGCCATCGCGTCCTGGGACTGCGGGATGGAGTACGAGCTGTCCCCCAGCGAACGCACGGTGGTCGCCGCACTCCCCGGCTGGCCGCTGCCCGTCGCGGTCTCCGCGCCCGGTGTGCCCGCGCCGCACGATCCGGCGCCCGAGGAGGGCGACCGGCCGCCACTGGCGCCGCCCGGCACCGAGGAGTGGGGGCCCGCACAGCGCCGTCTCGGGGCGGACGAGATCGCGCTCCAGTGGGCGGAGTGGCGCCAGCAGATCGGCGACGACGAGGCATCGGCCTCGCCGGACACCCCCGAAGGCGAACGCAAAGCACCGCACGAAGGCGTACAGCGGGCGCTGAAGGAAGCGCACGGCTATGTGGAGTCGCCCCCGCCGGTTGGGCGGGTCCGTTCCAGCTTCGCGCCCGGCGGCGCCCGCACCCTGCGCGCCGACGGTCCCGGCTGGTCCATGGTCGCCAGGACCGACGACATCGCCTTTGTGCTGCTGGACGAGGAGCCGCGCGAAGTGCTGCCGGTGGGCCGCGGGCCGCAGCTGCCCGCGCTGCTCGAAGCGCTCGACAAGATTGCTGTGCGCCCGGCCTGAGCCGTCGGCCGGGGCCCCTCAGGGTTTCGGCGCCGGTCCCGTCAGCAGCAGTGCGAGCATGCGGTGAGCAGGTGCGCACAGCAGAAGGATCACGCGTGCAACGGATTTGGTGTGGAACAGACGGCGCGCCGCCCGCGGATGTCCGCGGGCGCTGTGCCGTGCCGTGCCGGTGATCGACTTCGGCGCTACCCCGGCACGGCCCACGAGGTGCAGGTCAGCGGCCGATCTCCTTACGGGAGACACGGCGCAGCCTGCGGCGCTGGCTGGGGTCCAGCATGAAATACGCCACCGCCGGTACTCCGACGACCACCAGCAGCGACAGCCAGAATCCGATCAACGGCATCAGGAGCAGGCCTACGGCCACTCCCCCTATGACGAGTTTCGTACGTGTCGACATTTCGACGCCTCCTCCGCGGCCGCGGCCGCTCCTGCTGCGAGAACGTGCGCGCACGTTCCACGGTTCCACTATGCGCCGGTCCGCTGCGGTTCGCCGACCTGGTCCACCCCGGCCGGCCCGAGTGAGCCACGTCACAGCCGCGTCACCTCCGTCCGGAGTCGGCGGGGAGTACCCTCGGCGACTCCGGTCCCAGTAGTCAAATTTGAGGAATGCGTCATCGCTGTGCAGAGACCCCCCGCGGCAACGCCCTCCCCGACCACCGACGTCCTCACCGAACTCGCCCACTGCTCGGCCGCCTTCGTGCCCGGAGACCCGCCGCGTACGGGACGCATCGCCTTCTGGCGTGCCGACGGCGGCAAACTCTCCACCGCACCCGGCACCACCGCACCCGGCACCACCTCGCCCGGCACCGTAGAGCCGCTGACCGTGGTCGGCGACGACGCCCGCACGCACGCCGTACGGGCCCTGCTGCTGCCCGTACGAGACGCACTGCCGGTGCTCACCAGGGCGCGGGCCCGTGCCGACGCCTCGCCCGCGGCCGCCTTCTGGGGCGCGGCGGCGCTGCTCGCCCTTCAACTCGCCGCGCGGGGACTGCTGTTGCCGGGACTGACCGCCACCGATCACGACGCGTGGCGGGTCGGGCCGCTGACCCCGGGGGATATGGAGCGGGTGCGTACGCTCGCGGCCTCGATGCCGCCCACCGCGCACTGCGTGCCGCTCGACGCGAGGGCAGAGCCGCTCCTGCTGCCCGAACCGGAGCGGCTGCTGCGGGCGTTCCTCGACGCTGTCGCCGACGGTCTGCCACGCACACCTGCCGCACCGATCGCCGCGGGCGGCACCGCCTTCGCCGGCCATGAGCCGCGGCGGCTGCCGGAACAGCGCGCCTGGGCGGCGGACGTCGCCGCGGGCCATGACGCGGGCGTACGTCTGTCCCTGCGCATCGAAGTGCCCGTGCTCGAACAGGCCGAGGGCGACGGTCCGGCTCTCCGCGCCGTCCTGCAGCTGCACAGCGTCAGCGATCCGACCCTGGTCGCCGACGCCGCCGATCTCTGGGCAGAAGGAGCTGATGCGGCCTTCGGGCCGCGTGCGCGGATGGACGCCCTGCTCGCGCTGCGCCGCGCCGCCCGTGCCTGGACGCCGCTCACTCCGCTGCTCCACGCCGCAGTGCCGGACGCGATCGAACTCGCCGACGAGGAGGTGACCGAGCTCCTTGGCGAGGCCGCCAGAGCACTTGCGGCGACTGGTGTGCAGGTGCACTGGCCGAAGGAGATGGCACGCAAGCTCACTGCGCGCGCCGTGATCGGCCCTCCGCAGGAGTCCGACGGCCCGCAGAAGGACGACTCGGGGCTGCCGTCCTTCCTGTCCGCCGACGCCCTGCTCGCCTACAACTGGTGGTTCGCGCTGGGCGATCAGCGGCTGACCCGCGAGGAGCTGGACCGCCTCGCCGAGGCCAGTCGGCCCATTGTGCGGCTGCGCGACCAGTGGGTGCTCATCGACCCGGAGGAGGCCCGGCGCGCCCGCGAGAGCCAGGACGGCAAACTGACCCCGGTCGACGCGCTCGGCGCGGTGCTCACCGGCTCCATCGAGGTCGACGGCCGCCGCGTCGACGTCGACGCCTCCGGCCGACTGGCGCGGCTGCGCGACCAACTCGCCGATCCCGAGGGCGGCCGGCCGGAGATCGGCCAGCCGGCGGCGCTCGCCGCGACCCTGCGTGACTACCAGCTGCGCGGTCTCAACTGGCTGAACAGGATGACCTCGCTCGGGCTCGGCGGCGTGCTCGCCGACGACATGGGCCTGGGCAAGACCATCACGCTCATCTCGCTGCATCTGCACCGCCAGACGGACGCCTCGGCCGCGGGCCCCACCCTCGTCGTCGCTCCGGCGTCCCTGATGGGCAACTGGCAGCGCGAGATCGAGCGGTTCGCGCCCGGCACCCCCGTACGCCGCTTCCACGGCGCATCGCGCAGCCTCGCCTCCCTCGCCGACGGGGAGTTCGTGCTCACGACCTACGGCACGATGCGACTCGACGCCGAGAAACTGAGCCAGGTGGCGTGGGGCATGGTCGTCGCCGACGAGGCGCAGCACGTCAAGAACCCGTACTCCACCACCGCCAGGCAGCTGCGCACCATCGGCGCGAAGGCGCGCGTCGCGCTCAGCGGCACGCCCGTGGAGAACAACCTCTCCGAGCTGTGGGCGATCCTCGACTGGACCACGCCCGGACTGCTCGGCAGGCTCGGCACCTTCCGTACCCGCTATGCGCAAGCGGTGGAAGGCGGCAACGATCCCGCCGCGGCCCAGCGACTCGCCGCGCTGATACGGCCGTTCCTGCTGCGCCGGCGCAAGTCCGACCCGGGCATCGCACCCGAGCTGCCGCCCAAGACCGAGACGGACCGGGCCGTTTCGCTGACCACGGAACAGGCCGGGCTCTACGAGGCAGTCGTGCGGGAAACCCTCGCCGCGATCTCCGAGGCGGGCGGCATGGAGCGGCGCGGTCTGGTCGTGAAGCTGCTGACCGCCCTCAAGCAGATCTGCAACCACCCGGCGCAGTATTTGAAGGAACACAGCCTGAAGGAGGAGCGGCCGCGGGTCGCGGGCCGCTCCGGGAAGCTGGAGCTGCTCGACGAGCTGCTCGACACGATCCTTCTCCAGGACGCGAGCGTGCTGGTCTTCACCCAGTACGTACAGATGGCGCGCCTGCTCGAACAGCATCTGGCGGCACGCGGGGTGGGGACGCAGCTTCTGCACGGCGGCACGCCGATCGCCGAGCGAGAGGCGATGGTGCAGCGCTTCCAGGACGGTGAAGTGCCGGTCTTCCTGCTCTCGTTGAAGGCCGCGGGCACCGGACTGAATCTGACCCGCGCCGAGCATGTCGTGCATTACGACCGCTGGTGGAACCCCGCCGTCGAGGCGCAGGCCACCGACCGTGCGTACCGCATCGGCCAGCACCGCCCCGTCCAGGTCCACCGGCTGATCGCCGAGGGAACCATCGAGGACCGGATCGCGGACATGCTGGCGCGCAAACGGGAGCTGGCGGACGCGGTCCTCGGCTCCGGTGAAGCCGCGTTGACCGAACTGACCGAACTGACCGACGCCGAGCTGGCGGATCTGGTGGAGCTGCGAGGGAGCGGACGATGAGCGGCGCAGACGAGCGGGATCATGGCCGGGACGACAACGAGCGGACCTTCGCCGCGCTGCCGCCCGCGCGCGGCCGCGGCTTCGCCCAGACCTGGTGGGGCCAGGCCTGGCTCAAGGCTCTCGAGGACACGGCGCTCGACGGCGAGCAGCTGAAGCGGGGCCGGCGGCAGGCGCGCGAGGGCGCGGTCGGGGCGGTTTCGGTGCGCCCCGGGCGGATCACCGCCGTCGTACGGGACCGGGACGGCACCGCGCAGCGCAGCGATGTGCTGCTGCAGGAGCTGAGCGAGGCCGAGTGGGACGGCTTCCTGGACATGGCGGTCGACCGGGCGGGGCACATCGCGGCCCTGCTGGACCGGGAGATGCCGCCGCATCTGGTGGAGGACGCGGCGGCGACCGGGGTCGAACTCCTGCCGGGGATCGGCGACTTGGAGCCCGAGTGCACCTGCGGGGCATGGGACCACTGCCCCCACACGGCGGCGCTCTGCTACCAGATGGCGCGCCTTCTCGATCAGGATCCGTTCGTGCTGCTGCTGATGCGAGGGCGTTCGGAGCACCATCTCCTCGATGAGTTGCAGATACGGAGCGTGGCGCGGGCGACCGCGACGGCGCCGAAGTCCGAGCCGGCTCGGACGCCCGAAGGCGTGCGGGCCGACGAGGCGTTCGCGGCGCGGGACATCCTGCCGCCGCTGCCCGCTCCCCCGCCGCTGCCGGACGAACCGGGGCTGCCGCCCGCGCTGGACACCGAGGCCCCTCCCGCGCCCGGACTCGACGCCGCGGCGCTGGAGTTCCTTGCCGCGGATGCGGCGGCACGGGCGCACCGCATGCTCACCGACGCGCTCTCGCCGGCACATCATCAGCATTCGCCCGAGGTGGAGTTGACGGAGGTCGCGGACGCGGTGCGCCTTGCGGCCGCGGCGCCGGGACCGGCGATCGCCGGGCGTCTGGCGACGGGCACCGGCCGCGGGCGCGCCGAGCTGGACCTGGCCGTACGCGCCTGGCACTTGGGCGGCGCCACCGCGCTCGCGGCACATGAGGACGAGTGGGTGCCCGAGCCGGAGCTCCTCGCCCGGGCGAGGACGGCGCTCGCCGAGGCATGGGAGGAGACCGAACGGCCACAGTTGCGTCCACTCGGCTCCGGCCGCTGGACGGTCGTGGGCACCGATGCGCAGCTGCGCCTCGGGCGGGACGGCCGCTGGTGGCCCTACCGCAAGGAGCGGGGCCGCTGGGCACCGGCCGGTCCCGCCGACCACGATCCTGCGGCGGCACTGGCGGGTGCCCTGGCCGAGACAGGCTGAACGGCCCGGCCACGCGTACGTGATGGCAGTGCGTCAGGCGGCGTTCATCCCGAAGTCCCACGGCGTTCGGAAGGAGCGCTCAGCCTGGCCCCTGTCACATGATCCGTCGGCCAGGAGGCCCCATGTCCCCGCATGCGCACAAGCAGCGCACCCTACGCCGTTCCTTCGCCGTCGGGCTGCCGATCGCCCTGCTCGCGGCGATCGCCGTGGCCGGGACCGCCACGGGCGTGCCGGGTCACGAGGGCAGCGAGGACGGCGGACAGGAGCGGGCTCCACGCGTGGTGGGCAGCGCGCTGCTCGGGGACATGGCGCTGGGCCGGTTCAGCAATGCGCTGCTGCCCGGTTCGGTCGCCGACGACCGAGGGGTCGACCTCGGCGGCATCGGCAGCGACATCTACCCCGCCGGCCGCAAGGGCGAGTTCTGGACGGTGACCGACCGCGGTCCCAACGGCCAGATCAAGGTGGACGGCAAAAAGCGCCGCACCTTCCCCGTCCCCGGCTTCGATCCCGCGATCGTCAAGGTCCGCGTCGCCGGCGGCCGGGTTCAGGTGCTCAAGGCGATCGCGATCACCACACAGTCCGGCAAGGCCGTCACCGGCCTGTCCAACCAGGCCTCACGGGACGAGGCTCCGTACACGTACGACGCGAAGACCCCGCTCACGTACAACCCGAACGGCCTCGACACCGAGGGCATCGTGCGCGCCGCGGACGGCACCTTCTGGCTCGCCGACGAGTACGGCCCGTCCCTCGTGCATGTCTCCGCCCACGGCAAGGTGCTCGCGCGCCATGTACCCAAGGGCCTGAACCTCCAGGGCGCCGACTATCCGGTGGTCGAGTCGCTGCCCGGCATTCTGCTCCAGCGCAAGACCAACCGGGGCTTCGAGGGACTGGCCCAGCTCCCCGGTGGTGACCTGGTGCTTGCGGTGCAGAGCCCGCTGTCCGTGCCGGACACGGCCGCGGGCGACAAGTCCCGCAACGCGCGGCTGCTGCGTTTCTCGCCGAAGAAGCGCGCCGTGACGGCGGAGTACGCCTATCGCTTCGACGCGGTGGACGTCGTCGACCCGGGCGAGGACGACACCTCGGAACTCAAGATCTCCTCGCTCGTGGCCGTCGGCCGCCACTGCCTGCTGGTCCAGGAGCGCACCGACAGGACCTTCCGGCTGCACCGCGTCACGTTGCCGCACGGCTCGGGCATCCTGGGCGGTGCATGGGACGACCCGGCGACCTCGCCCTCGTACGAGCAGCTCGATGACCCTTCGGCGGCGGGCGTGCCGGTGCTCCGCAAGAGCCTGGTGGCCGACTTCGGCAAGGTCGCGGGCGTGCCAGGCAAGATCGAAGGCGTCGCGCTGGTGGGCCGGGACGCTCTCGCGCTCATCAACGACAACGACTTCGGCATGACGGACGGCCCTGATGCCTTCGACGCGCAGGGCCGCCTGGTGGACAGCGGCATCGAGACGACGGTGACGTACGTGCGCCTGCCGCGGCCGCTGCACGGCTGACCGAGCGGCGGGGGCATCCGGTGGCCCGCCTCAACAGGGGCGGCGCTTCATTTCGGGTGCGCCCGCCCAGGCGGTCAGCGCACGGACTCGCTCGGTGTGGCGTGCGTGCGCATCGGTGGTGCGGGTGGCCCATGCGACATGGCCGTCGGGGCGTACGAGGACTTCGGCCACCCCGTCGAGGTCGGGGTGGTCGTCGTGCTTCGTGGCGGCAACGACGGCGACTCGGGCACCCCACCCCGGTCCGGCGGTCTGTTGGGCGTAGCCGTCCGCGGCCCCGAGGAGGAGCAGGACGAAGCGGCCGGTGTGAAGGAGTTCGTAGACCCTTGCCGCCTGGCAACCGGCCGAGCTCAGTGCGATGTCGGGCATGCGCCGTCCCACCAGGGGATCGGCGCCGGCGATCGCGGGCGGGTAGGTGGTGTCGAGCGCGGACACCTGCCCGGCCAGGCGACGGTTGACCTCCTTGATGCCCAACAGCTCGTCCAGCAGCGCGCGCAGGGCCGTCGCGGGACGCTGGTACTGGGGCACGAGGGTCAACTCTGCAAGCAGCGTCTGCACTTCGGTGTTCGCGGTGACCGCCTGCCCGATCGGGTGGCGCTCCTCGTGGTAGCTGTCCAGCAGTCCGGGCGGCGCCCATCCCTGAATCTCGGCGGCCAGTTTCCAGCCCAGGTTCATCGCATCCTGGAGTCCGGTGTTGAGTCCCTGTCCGGCCGCGGGGAAGTGGATATGGGCGGCGTCGCCGGCCAGCAGAACGCGATCGGAGCGGTAACTCCCGGCGAGCCGGGTGGCATTGCCGAACCTGGAGAGCCACCGGGGCTCTGCGACAGCGCAGTCGGTGCCGCAGATCCGTATCAGCGAGGCACGGAACTCCTCCAGCGTCACCGGCTCGGCGGCGGGCGTGCGGATCCGCTCCGGATCCAGGAGGACGAACCGGGTCAGCCCACCCTCCAGCGGGGCGATGATCACGCCACTCCCCCGGGCCCGGTCGAGGTTGTCGGTGTCAGCAACCGCAAAGTCGCCGAGCATCCCGGTCAGGGACTCGTCAGTCCCCGGGAAGCCGATGCCGGCGGCCTGCCTGACGAAGCTCCGCCCGCCGTCACACCCGACCGCGTACTTCGAACGTACGGTCTCGACGCCGCCGGGGCCGCGCACCTCGGCCTCGACACCTTCGGCGTCCTGACGCAGCCCGACCACCTGGTGACCGCGAAGGATCTCCACGCCGAGCTCCCGTGCGCGCTCTTCCAGCAGCGCCTCGGTGCGCGCCTGGGCCAGGAAGAGGGTGTATCCGTGCCGGGATTCCAGGGCGGTGAAGTCCAGCCGTGTGTTCAGGCCGGCGAAGTGCCAGCCGGGCATGTGCCTGCCCAGGGCGAGGAAGCGGTCGGCCAGCCCTCGCAGATCCATCAGTTCGACACTGCGCGGGTGCAGGGTCAGTGCCCTGGAGTCCCGCTGGGGCTCGGTACGCCGCTCGACGACCCGTACGCGTATGCCGGCCAGCGCCAGCTCACCGGCGAGCAGCAGCCCGGTCGGGCCGGCTCCCACGACGATCACATCGATGTCCATCGTTGCTTCCTCCCAGATTTAGTGAACAGCGTTCACGTGAACGTTGTTCACTATAGTGAGGTCCATGAGCTCCCCGTCAACTCCCCGCCACACCGAAGCCACCGCCCGGGCACCGCGAGGCCGCCCCGCGCGACTGGACCAGGCGCGCACCGTCGAGACCGCGCTGCAACTGCTGGACGAGGCCGGGCTCGACGCGCTCACCATGCGGCGGCTGGCCGACGCCATGGGAGTCCAGGCCGGCGCGCTCTACCGCTATTTCGCGACCAAGCAGGACTTGCTGACAGCAATGGCCGAGCGGATGCTCGCCGCCTGTGCCGACCCGCCGCCGTCAATGGAGGACTGGACCGAGCGGCTGGCCGATCTGGCCCGCCGGATGCGCACGGCGCTGCTCGGCCACCGCGACGGCGCGCGCGTCTACGCCGGAACCCACTCGACCGGCGAGAACACCCTGGGCTTCGCCGACACCCTCGTCGGCACTCTGCGCGCGGCGGGCTTCACTGCCGACGATGCGGCGCGGGCGGCCTATGCCATCGTCCACTTCACGATCGGCCACACCCTCGAAGAACAAGCCGCACTGCCTCACGGGGCGAACGACGCGGCGGCAGACGTCCAGTCCCTGCGGCAGGCACTGGCACAAGGCCACTTCCCCCATCTGACCGCGGCCGCTCACGTGCTCACCAGCACCGACTTCGCAGCCCACTTCGAGTACGGGCTGCGCCTGCTCATCCAGGGATTGCGGGCGGAGTCAAAGCGCCCTCAGGAAAGCCCCACCGCATAAGGGCCCGCGACATCCGGGCGGAACGGTTCCGCCCGGCACAACTTCCCTCTCCGCACAGGACGTTGAGGCGGATCGGCGTCTTCCGGCGCTCCCGCCGCCGCTCGTACCGCAATCGTAGAGTCGGCGAGGCTCTTTCCAGCCCATTGGTCACCCGGGCGGGCGAGGCGCCGGCCCATGCCCGCGACACCAACTGCACCTGCGTCGCCGAGATCCGCCAGGAATGGATTCCGGCAGGGGATGCTCACTTCGGCGGCCTCCGCCATCACCTGCGTGAGGTCTCCGCCGTACCGCCACCCCCTGACTCCCCCACCAGGAGAGGCTTCCCATGGACCGTAGACGACTGCTCCAGGGCGCCGCCGCCGCGACCACCGCCGGTGTGCTGCTGCCCGCGGCCCGCGCGCAGGCCGCCTTCGCGGACACCGACCATCCATCCGCCCACTGGACACCCGCCTCCACCGCCAACTACACGGCGTCCAGCCGCCCTTCGACATTTCCCGTCCAGTATGTGGTCATCCATGTCACGCAGGAGACCTTCGACAGCACGATCGGGATCTTCCAGAACCCGGCCAAGCAGGTGTCCGCGCACTATGTGGTGCGCTCGGCGGACGGCCATGTCGCGCAGTGCGTACGGGAGCGCAACATCGCCTGGCACGCGGGCAATTGGGACTACAACACCCGCAGCGTCGGCATCGAGCACGAGGGCTGGATCGACAGGCCCTCGTACTTCACGCATGCGCTGTACGAACAGTCCGCGGCGCTCACCGCCTCGGTCTGCGACCGGTACGGCATCCCCAAGGACCGGGCGCACATCATCGGGCACAACGAGGTGCCGGGCGCCACCCACACCGACCCGGGACCCCTGTGGGACTGGGTGCTCTATATCCGCCTCGTGAACTTCGCCTGACGCGGGCACGCTTGTCGGGCTTCGCCGCCTGGGCCACGATGGGCGCAGGAGGCCGAGTTGAGCGACGCATGGGTGGCTCTTGAGTCCGGCGCGGATCCGACCGAGCGGATCGCCGAGCTGCGCAGGGCGTACGACGCGTATCTGACCGCGGGGCGGGTCGAGCGGCCGGTACGTTCCGTGGTCGCCGAATCCTGGCGGCGCTCGGCCCGTGCCCAGGTCAGCCCGGAGGGCACACCCGGTGTCGAGCTGGACGCCGAGGCGCTGGCGGCGTACCGCGAGAATCATCCGCTGGCGCGGGTGATGCCGCTGGTCAGGGAGTTGATGGGGGCGTACGCCAGGGACGGCGAGCATCTGGTCGCGGTCTGCGATGCGCACGGTCGGCTGCTGTGGGTCGAAGGGCCCGCTGCCACGCGCAGCAGGGCGGGCGGGATGAACTTCGTGCCGGGCGCACGCTGGGCCGAGACGGTCGCCGGGACGAACGCCCCGGGCACGGCGATCACCGTGGACCGGCCGGTGCAGGTGTTCGCCGCCGAGCACTTCCGGCGGCCCGTGCAGGCCTGGACATGCGCCGCGGCCCCGGTCCACGACCCGGCCACCGGGCGGCTGCTCGGCGCGGTGGACATCACCGGCGGGGACCGGCTGGCGCATCCGCACAGCCTCGCGTTCGTGGGGGCGGTGGCGCGGGCGGCCGAGTCGCAGCTGGCGCTCCTCGCCCCGCCGCCGGCCGCGGAGAGTGTGCGTCTGTCGGCGCTGGGCAGGGACGAGGCGCTGCTGGTGGCCGGCGGGCGCAAGGTGCGCCTGAGCCGCCGCCACAGCGAGATCCTGGTGCTGCTGGCCCACCGCCCCGAGGGCGTCGGCGGCGACGAGCTGCTGGTCGAGCTGTACGAGGACGAGTCGGTCACCCCGGTCACCCTGCGGGCCGAGCTTTCGCGACTGCGCGGGCTGCTGGGACCGGAACTGCTGCGCTCACGCCCGTACCGGCTCGCGGTTGCTGTGGACGCGGACTTCGACACGGTGACACGGCGGCTGGCCTCGGGGGCGGTGACCGGGGCGCTGAGCGCCTACGCCGGTCCGCTGCTGCCCGCGTCACAGGCGCCCGCGGTGGCGAGGCTGCGCCGCCGTCTGGAGGATCAGCTGCGGGCGGCGCTGATCACACGCGGCGATCCGGGACTGCTGGCCGACTGGGCGTACAGCCCGTGGGGCGAGGACGATCTTCCGGCGTGGCGGGCGCTCGCCGCCGCGCTCCCCGTACAGCAGCGTCCGTCCGCGCTCGCGCGCGTACGCGAACTGGACAGCTGGCAGGGGCCGTGACAGCCATTCGAACAGCCGTGCAATTGATTTTTCCCGCCGGCTGACCCCCTCCCACGCTGCGGACACGGCCCGATCTCCTTACTGTCAATGGGTGGAGCACCACAGGGCATGACCCGGCCGGCCCCGTGTCCGTGCCCCGGCCGTCCGAACCCGGAGGAGCCCTCATGCCGGAGCTGTTCATCGGCGGTCAGTGGACCGCAGCGGTCGACGGGCAGGTGCGCGACATCCGCTGTCCCGCGGACGGCACCCTCGTCGCGACCGTCGACGAGGCCGGGCCGAAGGACGCCGCCGCGGCGATCGCCGCGGCCCGTGACGCCTTCGACAGCGGGCCATGGCCCGGCACGCCGACCGCCGAGCGCGGCCGGCTGCTGCTGCGCGTCGCCGGGCTGCTGGAGCGCGACAAGGACACGCTCGCCCGCGCCGAATCCCTGGACACCGGGAAGCGGCTGGTGGAGAGCGAGTACGACATGGCCGACATCGCGAACTGCTTCCGCTACTTCGGCAATCTGACAGCCGCCGGCGGCCACGACCGGATCGTCGACACGGGCAACCCCGAAGCGGACAGCCGGGTGGTGCACGAGCCGGTCGGCGTGTGTGCGCTGATCACCCCGTGGAACTATCCCCTGCTGCAGACCGCCTGGAAGGTCGCGCCCGCGCTCGGCGCGGGCAATACCTTTGTCCTCAAGCCCAGCGAACTGACCCCGCACACGGCCATCATCCTGATGCGTCTGCTGGCCGAGGCGGGGCTGCCGGACGGAGTCGCCAATCTGATTCTCGGCGCGGGTCCCGTCGCGGGCGCGCCGCTGAGCGCGGACCCGCGGGTCGATCTGGTGTCGTTCACCGGCGGCCTCGTCACCGGACGCCGCATCATGGCGGCCGCGGCACCCACCGTGAAGAAGGTCGCGCTGGAACTGGGCGGCAAGAATCCCAACATCGTCTTCGCGGACGCCGACTTCGACATCGCGGTCGACTATGCGCTGCTGGCGGTGTTCCTGCATTCCGGTCAGGTCTGCTCGGCCGGTGCACGGCTGCTGGTCCAGGACGAGCTGCACGACAGGTTCGTCGACGCCGTGGTGGCGCAGGCGAAGCAGATCCGGCTCGGCGGACCCTTCGACCCGAACGCCCGCGCCGGGCCGCTGATCTCCGCCGCGCACCGCGCCAAGGTCGAGGCCTATGTGGCCGCGGGACTCACCGAGGGCGCGGTGCTGCGCTGCGGCGGCAAGCGGCCCGACGACCCGGCGCTGCGGGACGGCTTCTACTACCTGCCGACGGTGCTGGACGACTGCGCTCCCGGCATGTCCGTGGTACGGGACGAGTCGTTCGGCCCGGTCCTCACCGTCGAGACGTTCCGCGACGAGGAGGAAGCGGTCGCGCTCGCCAATGACACCGTCTACGGGCTGGCCGGGGCGGTCTGGTCGCAGGATGTCGGCCGGTCGCACCGGGTGGCGTCCCGGCTGCGTGCCGGGACCGTGTGGATCAACGACTTCCATCCATACGTACCGCAGGCGGAATGGGGCGGCATGAAGCAGTCCGGCTTCGGCCGCGAACTGGGCCCCACGGGACTCGCGGAGTACCAGGAGGCCAAACACATGTGGCGCAACCTCGACCCACGCCCGCAGAGGTGGTTCGCATGAGCGGCGACACCGGCAGAGACCCGGACGGCGCAGGTCCCGCCGGCACCGGCAGGCAGCCGGACCAGGCAGGGCCCGCCGACGGGCCCGCGGTGCAGGGCAGCCGCGCCGATGTGCTCCTCGCACAGGGCAAGCATGACGACGACGCGCTCGGCGTGCTCGGCTACAAGCCCGAACTCAAGCGCACCCTGGGCAATTTCCACACCTTCGCCGCCGGGATCAGCTACATCTCCATCCTGACCGGCACCTTCCAGCTCTTCTACCTCGGCGTCGCCTTCGGCGGACCCGCGTACTGGTGGTCCTGGCCGATGGTCTTCGTCGGCCAGCTGATGGTGGCCTTGTGCTTCTGCGAGCTCGCCGCCCGCTACCCGGTCGCCGGATCCGTCTACAACTGGGCCAAGACCATGGGCGGTCCGCACATCGGCTGGCTCGGCGGCTGGATGATGATGACGGCCACCATGGTGACGCTCTCCGCCGTGGCCCTCGCCTATCAGATCACGCTGCCGCAGATCGACGACTGGTTCCAGTTCGTGGGCGACGGCACCGGCAAGACCGACGCGGCTGCCAATGCCGTTCTGCTGGGCACGGTCCTCATCCTGTTCTCCACCCTGGTGAACGCCTTCGGCGTCAAACTCATGGCCACCATCAACTCCACGGGCGTGTTCATCGAACTGATCGCCGCCGTGACCCTCGTCGTCCTCCTCGCCGCCCATATCACCCGCGGCCCCAGCAGCGTCCTGACCGAGACGTACGGCCTCGGCAGCGGCGAGAGTCTCGGCTACCTCGGCGCGTTCCTCGCCGCCTCGCTGGCCTCCGCGTATGTGATGTACGGCTTCGACACGGCGTCGTCGCTCGGCGAGGAGTCGCACGATCCGAGCCGCAACGCGCCCCGCGCGATCCTGCGAGCCCTCGTCGCATCGTTCATCATCGGCGGTCTGATCCTGCTCTTCGCACTGATGGCCGTGCCCAACCTGTTCGCGAAGCAGCTCGGCACCGAAGGTCTGCAGTACGTGGTGCTGGCAACCCTTGGCTCGACCATCGGCGAGATCGTGCTGTGGTGCGTCGTCGTCGCCATCACCGTCTGCGTACTGGCCGTGCAGGCCGCGGGCATCCGGCTGATGTTCGCGATGGCCCGGGACAACAACCTGCCCGCCGGCTCGCTGCTGGCGCGCGTCAGCCCGCGCTTCAAGACGCCTGTGGTACCGGCGGTCGTGATCGGGCTGGTCGGCGTCGTCATCCTGGTCATCAACATCAACCAGCCGCAGATCTTCTCGGTGATCACCAGCATCGCGGTCATCATGATCTATCTGGCCTATCTGATGGTCACCTTCCCCATGCTGATCCAGCGGCTGCGCGGCAGATGGCAGCCCGCCGAGGGCAAGTTCTCGCTCGGCAGGTTCGGACTGCCCGTCAACATCCTGGCCGTGCTGTGGGGCGTGGCCATGTCCATCAACCTCGCCTGGCCGCGCGCCGAGGTCTACAACGCCACCGGTCCGCAGCACTGGTATCTGCGCTGGGGCGCGTTCCTGTTCATCGGTGTGGTCGCTCTCGGCGGCTTCGCCTACTACTGGTTCGTGCAGCGGCACCGTACGGGAGTGCTCGCCGAACACCGCGCCGTCGTCGCGGACGAGTCGCCGTCGGGCGCCTCCTGACTCCCTTTCGATCCTGGAGACACGATGTCCGCACAGAGCCCCGTCCACGAGTTCGACTATGTGGTGGTGGGCGGCGGTACGGCCGGCGCCGTCATCGCGGCCCGGCTGACCGAGGACCCGTACATCAGCGTCTGCGTGCTGGAGGCGGGGCCGTCCGATGTCGGCGACGACAACGTCCTCCGACTCGACCGGTGGATGGCCCTGCTGGAGTCCTGTTACGACTGGGACTACCCGGTGGAGCCGCAGGAGAACGGCAACAGCTTTATGCGGCACGCCCGTGGCAAGGTGCTCGGCGGCTGCTCGTCGCACAACTCCTGCATCGCCTTCTGGGCGCCCGCCGAGGACCTCGACGAGTGGGGCGCGATGGGCTGTACGGGCTGGAGTGCCAGGGACTGTTTCCCGCTCTACAAGCGCCTGGAGAGCAATGACGCGCCGGGCGAGCACCACGGCCGTTCGGGTCCGGTCACCATCCGCACCGTGCCGCCGCACGACCCGTGCGGGGCCGCGCTGCTCGCGGCCTGCGCGGCGGCGGACATCCCCACCACGCCGTTCAACGCCGGCAGCACGGTGGTGCGCGGCGCAAACCGGTTCCAGATCAACGCCCGTGAGGACGGCACCCGTTCGTCCGCCTCCGTGTCCTATCTGCATCCGATTCTCGGCAAGCGGGCGAATCTTGAGGTACGCACCGGGCTCCAGGCCAAGCGGCTGCTGTTCGGCGACGGGGGACGCTGCACGGGCGTCGAGTACCTGGAGCCGGACGCCATCCACAGCGGGTCGGTCGCCGCGCGCCGCGAGGTGATCGTCTCCTGCGGCGCCATCGACTCGCCCAAGCTGCTGATGCTCTCGGGCATCGGGCCTGCTGCGCATCTGAAGGAGACCGGGGTCGAGGTGCGCGTCGACTCCCCCGGCGTCGGCTCGCATCTCCAGGACCATCCGGAGGGCGTGATCATGTGGGAGGCCAAGCAGCCCATGGTCACCTCGTCCACCCAGTGGTGGGAGATCGGCATCTTCGCCGACACGCAGCCGGGCCTGGACCGGCCCGACCTGATGTTCCACTACGGTTCGGTGCCGTTCGACATGAACACCTACCGGCGCGGATTCCCCACCTCCGACAACGCCTTCTGTCTCACGCCGAACGTCACCCGCGCCCGGTCCATGGGCACGGTGCGCCTGCGCACCCGCGACTTCCGGGACAAGCCGAAGGTCGACCCGCGCTACTTCACGCACGAGCACGACATCAGGGTGATGACCTACGGCCTGCGGCTCGCCCGCGAGATCGTCGGGCAGGCACCGATGGCCGACTGGGCAGGCAAGGAGCTGGCTCCCGGCCCCTCGCTCACGTCCGACGACGAGTTGTTCTCCTACATCCGCGAGACCCACAACACCGTCTACCACCCGGCGGGCACCGTGCGGATGGGTGCGGTGGACGACGCGGACTCGCCGCTCGATCCGCAGCTGAGGGTCAAAGGAGTCAGCGGGCTGCGGGTGGCCGACGCCTCGATCATGCCGTTCCTGCCCACGGTCAATCCATGCATCACCACGATGATGATCGGCGAGAAGTGCGCCGACATGATCAAGGGGACCTGAGCGCCGGGCTCACCGCAACCTCCTTGCAACGTCCGGGCTCCTAGCCTCGCGGCGAGCGCCGTCCAAAGGCGGGCGGCACCCTCTCCGGGAGGCCATGGAGATGACCCGATACGCAGCGCCGGGCAGCGACGGCGCGATCGTCTCGTACCAGTCCCGCTACGACCACTGGATCGGCGGCGAGTACGTGCCGCCGGCCCGCGGCCAGTACTTCGAGAACCCGAGCCCGGTCAACGGCCGCCCCTTCACCGAGATCGCCCGCGGCACCGCCGAGGACGTCGAGCGCGCCCTGGACGCGGCGCACGCGGCCGCGCCCGGCTGGGGCCGCACCTCGGCCGGCGACCGTGCCACGGTCCTGCTGCGTATCGCTGACCGGATGGAAGCCCATCTGGAAGAGCTGGCGGTGGCCGAGAGCTGGGAGAACGGCAAGCCGGTCCGCGAGACACTGGCCGCGGACATCCCGCTCGCCATCGACCACTTCCGCTACTTCGCCGGTGCCCTCCGCGCCCAGGAGGGTTCGCTGAGCGAGGTCGACGACGACACGATCGCGTACCACTTCCATGAGCCGCTGGGCGTGGTCGGCCAGATCATCCCGTGGAACTTCCCGATCCTGATGGCCACATGGAAGCTGGCGCCCGCGCTGGCCGCGGGCAATGCAGTGGTCCTCAAGCCCGCCGAGCAGACCCCGGCCTCGATCCACTTCTGGCTGAGTCTGGTCGCCGACCTGCTGCCGCCGGGAGTCGTCAACATCGTCAACGGCTTCGGCGTGGAGGCGGGCAAGCCGCTCGCCTCCAGCCCGCGCGTAGCGAAGATCGCGTTCACCGGTGAGACCACCACGGGGCGGCTGATCATGCAGTACGCCTCAGAGAACATCAAACCCGTCACCCTGGAGCTCGGCGGCAAGTCGCCGAACATCTTCTTCGACGACGTCTGGGCTTCCGACGACGAACTGCGTGACAAGGCCCTCGAAGGCTTCACCATGTTCGCCCTCAACCAGGGCGAGGTGTGCACCTGTCCGTCACGGGCGCTGATCCAGCGGGGGCACTACAGCGAGTTCCTGGAGGCGGGCATCGCCCGCACCGAGAGGATCCTCCCGGGCCACCCCCTCGACACCGACACGATGATCGGCGCCCAGGCCTCCAACGACCAGCTCCAGAAGATCCTTTCGTATCTGGACATCGGCCAGCAGGAGGGCGCCAAGATCCTGACGGGTGGTCAGCGCATCGAGTACGACGGTGAACTGGCGGGCGGCTACTACGTCCAGCCCACGGTCTTCGAGGGCGACAACAGGATGCGGGTCTTCCAGGAGGAGATCTTCGGCCCGGTCGTCGCCGTCACGTCCTTCTCGGACTTCGACGACGCGATCAGGACGGCGAACGACACGCTGTACGGGCTCGGTGCGGGCGTGTGGACCCGGGACATCAACACCGCCTACCGGGCAGGGCGCGCCATCCAGGCGGGCCGGGTCTGGACGAACTGCTACCACGCGTATCCGGCGCATGCGGCGTTCGGCGGCTACAAGCAGTCCGGGATCGGCCGGGAGAACCACAAGATGATGCTGGAGCACTACCAGCAGACGAAGAACCTGCTGGTGTCGTATTCGCCGAAGAAGCTGGGCTTCTTCTAGACGCACGAAAAAAGGTACGTTCCACGTGGGCACGCAGCATTTCCTTACGGGTCAGCGGCCCTCGCCTTCTGGGAGGCCGTGGAACGTGCCGGGGTGACGGCGGGCCCGCTGCACCTGCTGGGCCACACCGTCGGGCCGGATGAGCTGGCGGGAGTGCGGACCGTTTCGTGAGGCGTGGTGGTGCGGGGCGGACTGTGTGTCGGTGCGCCCCGCCCCGAACGTGCGCCAGGAGGCGCGTGCGTCAGAGACACACGCGCCTCAGGTCGTACCGGCCTGCTGGATGCTGTCGCCGCTGTTGCCGATGGCGACGTGGGTGGCGATGCGCCGGAAGTCGTTCATCACGCCGAACATGCTCTTGTTGGACGGCAGGAGGGCCTGAAGGGCCTGGAGCGCAGTGGCTCCCGCCAACTGGGCCTGGAACAAGTCTTTGTAGGCGTTGTAGACCCGCGCCGTGTAGTTGGGCTCCTTCGCCGCGTTCGTCCGGTGGTCGTTGGTGAGGGCGATTGAGGCCAGGTCCATCAGATAGCAGTCGATCAGGTCGGTGACGTCCGCGGGCTTGGCGCCCTCCTCCCCCGTTCGCGCATCCTCCGCCAGGACATCGGCCATTTTCAGCACGATGTCCCGGTAGATGCGGTGCCTTGTACTGCTCGGGAAGGCAGCCATGATGTGGTCGGCCTGACCCGCACCCTCGGTGTTCATCATCCGCGGGATCTTCAGGTCCGTCAGCCCCGGAACCGTCAGCGGAACCCCCGCGAACATCCCCTCCTCGTCGGGGATGTTCGTGTCCCGCGAGGCCAAGGGGTGCAGGCCGATCTCATGGGCCAGCATCCCCATGATGTAACCGATGTCGTACTTCTCGAAGTAGTAACTGGCGAGGTTGATCTGGCCGCCGTCGTCGCCCAGGTCGCGCACGTCGGCCGGGGTCTCGGTCGTGCGCAGGTGCAGGGTGATCCGGACAGGGCGGCCACCGACGTAGTTCTTGATGGTGCTGTGCTCGTCGAGCAGCTCGACGATCCGGACCGCCTTGTCGACGTACCTCTCCGTCTGGTTCAGGTTGGTGAACTCGAAGTTCCCCAACTTGAAGGGACGGAGGACCGGCTCCGGTGCGGCGGGGGCCGTGTCCGAGTCCTGCTGCATGTGAGCCGGAACCTCGGTGACTGCCGGGCCGTCGGCGGGTCGGGGCAGGGAGACCGGGTCGACCCAGATGGACTCGCGGGTTTCCGCAGCGGCGGCGCTCCGGGCCGCCGCCCAGCTCTGGTCGGCCTGGTCGCCGTTCTGCTGAGGCGCTGGGGTCACGTCGCCGATGAGCGCTCCGAGCAGGGCCATGTGCCGGTCGCGCAGGCCGGCGGGGGCGAGGGAGGCGTCTTCGGTAGCTCCGTCGAGGTCGCCCAGCAGGCTGCCGAGGATGTGCGGGCGGTGCGGGGAGTCGGCGTCCCGGTACTCGTCGCGCAGGCCGAGCTGGTGGGTGAGCTCGTGCACCATCTGCACCGGGGCGGCGTCGGACCACCAGGTGGTCTGGTTCATCGCCTGGTCCCGGCCCGCCAGGTTCACGGTCAGGTGCGGCGCATCGGTGGGATCGACGTGCTCGACGGTCACGTGCAGCCGGTCGCCGTTGGGCAGGCGGTGGTCCGGGTCGTTCAGGCCGGCTCTGCTACGGGCGCCCCCTCGGCACCCGGCACGCGTACGGGATCGAGAAGACTGTCCGCCGGGACGAGCAAGGGGGCCGCGGCTCCGGCGTTCGCCAGCAACCGGGTGCCGGAATCACTCAGCGAACGGGCCAACTCGCGTGCGGGAAGCGTGTCATGTCGAAGTACCGCGGACATGAACTCGTGTACCGGCGAGGTGAACAACAGCACCACCGGTGCCCCGTCCAGGCCGGTGGCCGTGAGCGGCCCGCCGTCCGGCCCGCGCACTACTGTGATCTCCGCCTCCGCGAGCGCCTCGAGCGCCTCGTCCACCGAGCCGTAACCGGTGGCGGCACGCTGCGCCGCCGCGTCCACCGCGTCGCTGGGCTCCGGCCAGCCGAGCACCCGGGCCGAGGGCCGGTACGCCGGGTTGGCGCGGTAGTCCCCCACGCCCCCGTCATGCCTGCCCTCTTGCCGTTCTCCGGGCCGCATTTTCACCTGAACTCTTCGGGCCGTACGAATTCTTGGGTGCCGCGCGCCCTGCGCGCACCTCGACGTTGAATCAGATCGGGGAGCCAACAGGATGCCACACGCGCCCCGCCCGTGGGCGACCGGGTCATGTCCGTATCAGGGGCCCCGCGTGCCCGTTTGCTGCCCGGTGGTGAACTTTTGGGGACCAGTGAGGCGTGGGTGGACAAAGCGGTGGGGCGGTTGGGGCTGGGGGGTGCTGCTGTCGCCCCTGTGACGGGCTAAGTTGGGTGTGCCATCGGACCCGTCGACGTACACATGCCTTCCGCCCGGACGTCCAAGCCAGGGCTGTACGGGAGGACTTCGCGGCTCGGAAAGGTTCGCAGCCCGCGCAGAGGAGGCCGGGTCGCCACCCCCGTCCTCGGCACCGGACGAGCAGGCCCCGAGCCCCGCCGCGGCCCCCAAGGCGGAGTCAGGCACTGCCCCGAGCGGGGAGACCGCTGCCGCGACCGCCACCGCCGCCGCCCCGCCCCCGGCCGCCGCCAAGCCCGCCGAGGAGCCCGAGGAGGGCGTCGCCGTGGCGGCGGCCGTCGGAACGGCGCCGCCGGACGTCAAGGCCGCCACCGGTACCGACACAGGACGCCCCCGCAAGCCGATCCTGGCGGGGGCCGCGATCGCCGGCGCCGTCCTGGTCGCCATACCCCTGCTCCTGGCGGGGAGCGCGAACGACGAGCGACCCGACTCCGCCAAGGGGCTGGCCGCGGACTCCGACACCGTCCTGAACGCGAGCTCCGCCCCCGCCGTGCTCGACGACTACGTGGCCGAGAAGCCCAGTTCGTCGCCGAGCAGGGCGAAGCCGAAGAAGAGCGAGGCTCCGAAGGTCGCCGTCGTCCAGCCTGCCACGCCCTCGCCGAGCAGTTCGCCCGAGAAGAAGGCCAAGGCGAAGCCCAGGCCCAAGGCGACCCCGAAGCCGAACTGGGGCACCAAGACCGTCTACGCGACCAGTGTCCTGCAGGTCGGACAGGCATGGTCCACCAACCGCATCCGTATGGTCATGCAGAGCGACGGCAACCTCGTCGTCTACAACGAGAAGGGCAAGCCCATCTGGGCGGCCATGACGTTCGGCGCCAACCACCGGGCAATCTTCCAGCAGGACGGCAACCTCGTCATCCACAACGCCGACGACCGCCCCATCTGGGCCTCCAAGAGCCACGGCCACGAGAACGCCCAGCTGGTCCTGCGGACGGACGGCAAGGTCGTCATTCTTCACAACGGCGCAGTTGTCTGGTCCACCTGACACCGCGTCGGGTCGGAAAGGCCTGCCGACTGTCGGACCTCGCCGCTATGCATCACCCCGGCGTGGCACACGGATCGACCCAACTACTCGCAGATACTGTGCTGGCCAGAGGCCCTCTTGCTGCGGCCCTTCCCAACCCGAACCACAGGGGGCCAACACGCCGTTTGTCCCAACCCACCAGAATCTCACTGCTGACCATCTCGGCGCTGACGACGCCGATCTTCTGTCCCTTGCCGGAGTCGTACTTCGAACTCGAAGCGTGTGCTCGAAATCGACTACCATGCGCAAATGTGGCGCAGACCTTTCAAAGTTCCACGTGAACCGATGCGGTGCGCGGCTGCCGGCAAAGAACTGTGCCGGGCGGGAGGTTCGTTTCTCATCGGAGCGATCCCCTTCGCGCACATCGTCGCGAAGTGCGCCGGAGGCGTCGATCTGCGCACAACCAATCCGGAATCCGTGTCCGCGACCGGGGTGTACCGCGCGTCCGGGTTGGCGCCGTTCCTGATCGCATCGGCACTGGACGTGGCGAAGGGGTACGTCGCCATCAAGCTTGCCGGCCAAGACCGGCCCGCGATTGCTTTGCACGCCGGGCTCGTTGTCGCCGGACACAACTGGTCGCCCTTCATGGGGGGAGTGGGCGGCCGCGGAATCACGCCTGCGACCGGCGCGTTGCTCGGCATCAACCGGCAGGGCGCCACGGTGATCCTGAGTGGTCCAGCCATCGGATATGTCTGCCGGGAAACCGGGCTGGGATCCTTTGTCTCACAACTTCTGCTGCTGCCCGTCGCGCTTCACTCGCGCGAGCGAAGCGGCGTACTACCCCTGGTCGCCGTCCTCATACCCATGTGGACCAAAAGAATTCTGGGTAACGATCTTGAGGTCCGTCGGAGCCTGCCGATGGGTCGTTATGTGGAACGCCTGCTCTATGACAGGGACAGGTCGACTCCGGGCTAGAGCCGTTTGCCAATCATTCCGACAACAGAGATGAACTCCACCATGCGGGCGGTCGCCGCGCTACCGCCGAGCGCCAGGTTTGCGACGTCCCGTTCGATGTCGGCTACGCGCCGGCGGATCTCCTCCTCGAGGATCGCAGCGACGGAGTTGGCCAGCATGAGATCCAGGATCCACTCCACACCGCCGTCGTCGTCCGGCACCCTCAGCCGAGACGCCACGCGGCCGGCGAGTTCCTCTTCGCCGCCCCCGCACAGCAGTTGGATCAGGATGGCGACAGGCCGGGTGAACTTTCCCGCACTGAGGTCACCTGGCACGGTGTCCTGATCGAACATGTCGTTGTAGTCGTCGACCAGCTGATAGAGCATGCCGACCGCGTAGCCGAGGCGCTCCATTTCGACGCGAGTCCCGCTGTCCGCGTGGCTGGTCACCGCGGCGCCGGAAGCGACGCAGGCGAAAGGCGCGCCGGTCTTCAAGCGAATCGTCTCTTGGTAGGGGACCGATCTGAAGTCGTACCAGCCCTGATGCCAGCCGATGTCCATGCTCTGTCCGATCGGCACCAGCGTCGCCATCACATCCAATTGGCGCCGCACGCCGTCCTTCTCGGCCAGGGTGAGGTCGGAACAATGGATCGGGTAGTGCGAGAACGACCGCACGATACATCCCAGATTGATCGCGTTGCTCACGTTCTCACTGACGTGGACGGCCTGGTCGCGGCCACGGAAAGTCGAGTTGTCCTGGACGTCATCCAGCACCAGCGACGCGGAGTGATACAACTCGACCGCCGCGGCCACCGGCTCCACCCGTTCGGTGTCGCCGCCCAACAGCTCGCCGCACAACAGGGCGAACGTCGATCGGAGTCGTTTGCCCTTCCTGGCCAGTTGCCGTTCGACCAGAAGCCGCATCCGGTCGCGCTGCTCCCACGGCCAGAACTCGAAGCCGGCGCACATCCGGTCACCAATGCCGCGTAACTCAGCAGCGAAATGGTCAGCCAGACCGACACTCATGCCGCCGCCTCGTCTCGAGCTGGTCGTGGCCAACCTCTGGCCAACCGCGACCGGTAACCCGCGTAGTGGACGAAACCAAGAATGATCAACGAAAGCCAGCTCATCAGCGGCTCCTTCAGCAGCACCAGGGAAAGGGCGACCAGGTTGATGGAGGCAACCGCGCTGCGCGCCGCCGCCTTGCGCGCCACTGTCTGCCCGGTCCACAGCTGAGGGAAGTAGGTAGCGGCGAACACCGCCACGATTGCGGCCATGACGAGCCAGTTGAATGCCAGCACGGCGCCCAGCGACGTCGCGATGCCCATCCCGCCCCGGAACGCCAGCTGCACCGGCCAGATATGCCCGGACACGACGGACACGACCGCGAGGGTCAGCGCGACATCCCCCACCTTCAGGGCGACGCCCCCGGAGACGACGACATAACCCTTCAGCATGTCCGCCAGCAGAATGATCACGAACCAGTGGCGGCCGAGAACCTTGCCGACATTCTGCGCACCGGCGTTCCCGCTGCCCAGGTCGCGAATGTCCCGTCCGATGCGCACCTTGGTCACGTAGTAGCTGGGCGAGATACAACCTACGAAGTAGCCGACGACGACAAGGCCCGCAGAAAGTGCAAGTTGATTCATGTTCATCCGAAATCCACCGCAAACCTCATTTCAGCAACGTGAGAGACACCAGGCCCGGAAACCAGGCCAACCGCAGGATGAGCAGTGATCGCGCCGTCGATCTGTCCCGGTCCGGCCATGACCGGAGGATGTAGGCGCACGAACACACGGGCGCGATCAGGCATGGAACCAGAAATACGACATACGACGACGGCTCCGAGCTGACCCGCGCCCCCACCCCGAGTGCGGCGGAACAGAGAATCGTGGCCACGGCGGTGTAGGCAGCAACACTCACCCCGGGTTCATACTTCGTGGCGAGTGTGCGCAGCCCGACCGCGCTGTCCGCATCGCGGTCCTGCAAGGTCTTCACGATCTCGTAGGCGACCACGAACAGCAGGATGAACCCCGCGGCAAGGCATGAGCTCAGCGTCATTCGGCCGGACGCCGTCGAACCGAAGAGCAGTGTGCCGCAACTGACCACTCCGACAATGAGGTTGCCGACCAGCACGGTGCCCTTGAATCGGTAGGAATAGGCGAAGGCCAGGACCAGGAGCACCGCGGCGAAGAGCATCTCAGCAAGGCCCAGCGCGGCGGCGGTTGTCACCGTCAGAATCGCCAGTGCGGTGACAACGGACCATGCGGTTGGGATGGCCACCCGACCCGACGGGATCGGCCGCTGCGGCTTGCTGACCCGGTCGGAGGGAAAGTCGACGATGTCATTCACCGCGTTCGCGACACCCATCAACCCAGCCATGCAGACCATCGACAGCACACCCCGGTCCCACGCCAGGCCGGACGGGTCCGACGTGAAATAGCCGCCGCACGCCGCCGACAGTGCGGCGAGCAAACACGTTATCGGCCTCACGACCGCGCAGGTGGCCACGATCCGCGAAACCGTGCCATACCGCACCACGCTGTCCAACATCAATGAAGTCCCGTTTCCTGGTCTGCCGCGCTACAGCGCCGCTCCGGGCGGATAGACACAACCTGTTGTGCCGTCCACCGTGATGAGGTCGCCATCCCGGACGGTTTCGGTCACCGAATGCAGGCCGACAACGGCCGGTACGCCGTACTCGCGTGCGATGACCGACATGTGCGCGGCCACACTGCCCAGGTCGGACGCGACCGCCCCGGCATTTCTGATCAGCGGGGCCAGTGCCGGCACGAAGGACCGGACGACAAGAACGTCACGGCCCGTCACCTCTGCCCGCGTCAGATGATCGACGAGGCGCGCCTGGCCGGTCACCCTCCCAGGGCTCACCCCGATCCCACGCAGCACTCCGTCAGAGCTTCGCCCGTCGGCCTCCCCCGCGGGGCGGGTGAGCAGGAGCGGCAACAGGCACGCAGCGCTGCCGAGCGCCTGCGGCGGGCGGAGTGCGCACTGGTGTTTCCATTCCCGCACCCTTGCCGAGACGACGCCTTGCCTCCGGGTGGGAGGACGTTCCGACAGCGCTTCCCGCAACTCCTCGTAGGAGAGGAAATACACGTGCTCCGGGCGGTCGATCACACCCTTGTCCTCGAGCGCGGCGCCCAGCCGGCCCAGCGCCTGCCGGAGGATCGGCCACGGCCAGGTCAGGTTCCGCGTATACACCCGCCGCCGGCGAGCACTGTCCCGGGCCAGCCTCAGCAGGCCGTTGAACCGCGCCGAGCGCACTTTCCGTCGGGAGAGAACCGAGAGGCACAGTTGCTCGAGCCGACCGGCCTCGTCGGTGCGCGGCTCGGGCCGTGGACCTTGGCGAGAGCCGTCGAAGACCTCACCGAGGGTCGGGCGGTACCAGTCGAGGGTGGAGACCGCATGCGGCGCCATGTCGTCGGCCTGATACCGATCCACCAACAAGCCGTGATACGGCAGGTTCAGGTCGGGGAGAATCTTCCTTCGGTAGTAGCGGGCCAACGCGTGTTCTGCCCGCCACGCGGCGCCGCCGACCAGGAACATCGGCCAGATGTGGGCGCCGACCAGGTCGATCACGCGGTCGATGAACTCGATTACCTCGCGCTCGGGCATCGTGTCCAAGCCTTTGTCGGCGACGGTGAGCAGCGCGCCGGGGCTCCGCGGCGAGTGGCTCTCGAGGGCGGCGATCTCTTTCTCGACCACCAGTCTGTTCGTGACCGAGGGCCAGCGTCGGCCGACCAGCATGGCGCAGGCGAAGCCGGGACGCGCGAGCATCCCGCGCAGGAGCACGGAGGAGCGCCGATCCCCCAGTGGTGAGTGGTAGTACCAGCCATTGACGAGTCGGTACGACGGCCCTGGCACCAGGACTCCGCTGCGTTGCCACTGCGCCCGCCGGAACCGGCGGTCGATCGCCGGCAGGAACCAGGTGGCGAACAGCGGCGTCACCGGTTCCGGTAACCACTCGCCGAGGCGGATGTCCCGCCGCCACTCACCACGCGGCGGCGCCGGCCAGGTGACCTGTCGGTCGGCGACGGCGGTCATCGGCCGGGCCTGCAGCAACGTGATCTCGCCGTCCAGCAGGGCCCACTCGACCTCCGCGGGACAGGACAGATGGGTGGAGACCCGCCGGGTCAGCTCGGCTATCGCGACGGCCTGGTCGTGCGTGATCGCGTCGTGGGAGTTCCGGATGCGGGTGGCGGCTGAGGACGTCACCGTCCAGTCGTCGGCGCCGGTCTGACCCTGCATCAGCTTGTCCGCCCGCCCGCGAACCGCGGAGATGGACACGACACCGGCGACACCGCCGCCCATCGGGTCGGTGGCGAACGCCGCGCCCGCGGAGTCGGGTTCGAGCAGGCGCTGCACGAGGACGGCCACTGGTGGGACGTCAGCGGCGCCCTCGCCGCGGTAGAAGGCCACGTTCGCGGCGGATTCCCAACACCGCAGCACGGAGGTTCTCAGTGAGTCGGTCCCGTACACGTCCAATACGCTCGTATAGAGACCGGCATAGGATGCTTCGGACGTGTCCTCGGCCACGCCCGACGACCGAACGGCGAGCCGATCCGAACCGTAGACGTCCATGATCTCGTCCAGGGCGTGCGCGAGGTGCGGCGGCATGTCGCCCAGGTCGGACCGGTTTGGGGCCTGCGCCTGAAACTGCTGGTGGATCTGGGCCGGTATGACCACGCCGTCGGCACACGGAAATCCCGCCTTCAGCAAGCTTGCCAAAGTAGCCGCCTTCCGCCCGCTGACCAGCGGGTCGGTCGCCCGCTCGTCGGTGAGCGCCACGGTCATGGGCAATGCGGCCGCGGGCTTGTCCACACCTACCTCCTTTCTATACCCGTGCGGCAGATTGCCCGCCGCTCTGCGGGAGATGGCCGATGCGGCCCGTCTCCATCATCAAATCGGCGGCGAAACGCAAGGTGTCGGAGCGTATCCGCGAGTAATACCCCCCATACAGATTGGCGAACTCGTCGAATGCCTCCGGACACAGTCGATTCCATCGCTTCTCGTTCATCTGAAGTCCCGACTCCCGCGCACGCCCGAGCCGCCGGCTCTCCTTCGGGTACCGGGCGAGGATCGTGAGGAGAATGTTCCCGTTTCCCGTATCGCTGTCGCGGCGCCAGTCCCTCAGGTCGTCCGCGAACTTGCAGGCGAGGCCGAGTGCATAGAAGTCGTCCAGAGCGGCCTGTGGCGCGGTAAACCCATGGAACAAACCGGCAACCTGGGCGAGTTGCCGCATCACCGCGCCACAGTCCACGGCGGCGTCCTCGAGAAGGTCGTCGACCGATGACACGGTCCCCCGGTGTTCGATCGCCGTCGCGTAACGCCGGTAGTCGGTCTCGACGGTCCGGCGAAGCAGCTGCCGAATCACGTCACATCGCGCCGGATCACATGTCCTGTCCAAGTACATTCGCAGGTCCGACACCGCACGGCCGATATCCTTCGTCGCGGCGAGATCGTCGAACGCCACGGATTCCTTCCGGACCCGACGCTCGAACTCGTCGTCCACGAGGAACGCAATCCTGTTGAGCAGGATGAGCAGCTGCGCCGTTCCTTTCCGGACGGGTCTTCCGGTGATCTCCGCGAAGCCCGACAGCAGGAGGTTCAGGAAGAGGTCGTACGCGGCGATCTCCCACACTCGCCCGCCGGGAATGTGGGGCAGCCCAGTCCGGTATGGCCGGAACACCAAGTGCCGCCCGTATCCGGGAAGCAGGCGGAGCACGGTACAAGCCCGGCCGCCCGTCCGCGGCAGAAGCGTCATCGAGTGGACCATCCCGCCGGGAGTTCTCCGGCCAGGGTGCTGGCGACAACCCGCCTGGTCTCCGGAAACAACGCGTCTGCGCAGGCCAACGTGTGTTCCGGATAGGCAGCGAACAGATGGGCGAGGTAGGTCCTGGTTCGTTGACCGGCTCCGGCATGACGGGCGACGAAACGCGCGCACGAATCGGAAACCGTCTCTCGATCGCCCAACTCGGCACCGAACAGCGCCAGGGAGTAACGCATGTATCGCCAGTAGCGGTGGTAATCGTCGGCTTCCAGGACAAGTTCCAGAGCGGCTCTCATACGTATGCCCGAGATCGCGATCACGCCGGCGAAGAGGTCGAGATACTCTTCGGTCATGCCACGCAGGTTACGGTGGCGGTCGCCCAGCCCGGCCAGCATTCGGCGCACCATGGGATTCGCGAGACCACCAGCCATTTCGGCGTCGTCGCCGATGCCGAGGAGACGTATGAGGGTGGTCTTCTCCTGCCCCTCGCTGACGGCCTTGCGCAACATCAGCGCTTCCCCGCTTCCGTCGACCGATCCCACGCTGGTGAGCAACGGAAGAGTGGCATAGGTGGTGAAGATGAACATGCCCGCGCCACCCAGTATCTGCGGCGTCGCCCAGACATTGCGGACGGCGTGAAAATCATTCGCATACCCGGCGGAATTCACATACTGGAGTACGTTCTCGGACCGGACCAAACACGGCCTCCCCTCAATGTCGATGAACAACAGGCGACGTCAGCCACACCCCGGGCCCGTAAGAGAACGGTGCTTCTGGGGTAATTGGGGTTGTTGGGGTTCGGCAGCGTGCGGGCTCACGTCCGCTGGAGTGGTGTATCGACGGCCACTCGGTGATCCTGTTTCGAAGCTATGCGCTGTGTTCGGTGGAGAGTGCGGGTTTGTCAGTTTGTCACTCGATCGGGTGGAGCTCCTTGGAAATGCACTGCGCGGATCACCAATGTGTGGCGCAAGGCCTGCCGGGGAGGGTAGGCGTACGCCAGGGGCGTCTGAACCGGCCTTGAGCCCGTCAGACGCCCCTTCGCTCAGGTTGCCGCCTTGCTACGGCGTCATCTCGTACGCCCCGGACAGCGCCTCGACGCGCTCCCACACTCGCGCCGAGCGGGCATCGTCGACTATCGGTCGCCGCACCGCGGCCAGCGCCCAGTGCTGCTGTTCCTCGGTGGCGGAGTCCTTGCCGTGCAGTTCGACGGCGTGCGCGGAGAAGTCGCGCACGAGGACGGCGAACAGCTCGTCGAGCACGTCCTCGTCCAAGCCGGTGAGGCGCGCCTGCTCGAGGATCAGCTGGCCGTGGACGACGAGTGCGAACAACTGGCCGACGGCGAGAAGCAGGTCGAGGTCGCGGCTCTGCTCCTCGTCGGGGGCGGCCGTGGTGACGAACTCGCACAGGGCGTCCGCCTGTTCCCGGAAGCGGCCGACGTTGGGCACACGGGCAAACGCTTCGTAGGCGGTGCGCCAGTCGTGGAAGCGTACGGAGCCCAGTCCTCGGGCCGGTCCCTGCCGGAAGAGGAACGCGTCGTCGGCCGCGTCGAGCCGGCTCCGGACGGGCGCGTACCCGGCGGGGTTCAGCAGATGGTTGCGCATGAACTTGAGGATCAGCGCGAGGTTGACGTGGACCGTGCCCTCCAGCTTGGGCAACCCCCGGATCTCGGCGGCGGCCTGGGCGAAGTAGGTGTCCTTCTCGAAGCCCTTGGCGGCGATGACGTCCCACATGAGGTCGATGACCTTCTCGCCCTCCGTGGTCACCTTCATCTTCGTCATCGGGTTGAACAGCAGGTAGCGGCGGTCGTCGGGGCCGGCGGAGCGGAAGTAGTCGACGGCGCGGTCGCTGAACAGCTTCATCCCGACGAGACGGACGTACGCGTCGGTCAGCTCGCGGCGCACGTGCGGGAAGGCGGTGACGGGGCGGCCGTAGAGGATGCGGTTGTGCGCGTGCGTGACGGCCTCGTACATCGCGTGCTCGCAGATGCCGATCGAGGCGGTGCAGAGATTGAACTTTCCGACATTGACGGTGTTGAGGGCGGCGTCGAAGGCGGCGCGACCGGTGTGCAGTACGTCCTCGGGGCCGACCGGATAGGTGTCGAGGCGGAACTCGCTGACGTACTTCGAGGAGTCGACGACGTTCTTCACGAGGTGGTACGCCGGGTGGCGGCTGTCGGCGGCGAAGAAGACGTAACCGTCCGGGCCCTCGACATCGGTGCGGCGGCCGAAGACGGAGACGAGGCGGGCGGCGTTGCCGTTGCCGATGTAGTACTTGGAGCCGGTGGCCCGGAAGCCACCCTCACCGTCGGGCTCAAGCAGCATGTCGGTGGAGTAGATGTCGGCGCCGTGGGCATTCTCGGACAGGCCGAAGGCGAACACCTCGCCCTGGGACAGGAGTTCCGCCGCGCGGGTGCGAGCGGCGGCGTTGTCGCTCTGCCAGACCGGGCCGAGGCCGAGGATGGTGACCTGCCACGCGTACCAGTAGTCGAGCCCGTAGAAGCCGAAGATCTCGTTGAGGGCGGCGATCCGGGCGGTGTCCCACCGCCTGTCCTGCTGCCCCTCGGCGGCGGCGGTCGGGGTGAGGAACGTCGCGAACAGCCCTTCCTTGGCCGAGAACGCGAGGAAGTCCGCCAGCCACGCACGCGAGCGGTAGTCCTCGATCAGCCTGCGCTTGCCGCGGTCCTCGAACCAGTCGACGGTGGCACGCAGCAGCCTGCGGGTCTCGGGGTCGAAGTGTGCCGGGTCGTAGGTGCGCGGATTGAACAGCAGCGGGTCGGCCATGGGTGTTTGCCTTTCCGGCTTGGTAGGGAGGGATGGCGGGTTGATCGAGGTTCGTACGTGAGCGTGGTGGAGGCGGCGGGGACGGTTCAGCGCTCGGCAGCGAGCCGGCGGAGGGTGGCGAGGACGTCGTCGAGCCAGGCGAGCGTCATCCGTTCGTACGCGATGCCGCCACGCAGCACGACATGCTGGAGCTCCCGCCCGGGGTCGGGCGCTGCGGCGGCCTGGGCGGCCTCTGGTCCTGTGAAGTCACGCAGCTCCCCCGCGAGATAGTGCGCGAGCCGGTCGCCGTGCGCCGTGCGGTGCCGCTCGACCTCGCGGATCAGCGCGGCAGGGTCGTCGAAGGCCGCGCCTCGGATCTTCACCGCGAGGTCGTGCCGGACGCTTTCGGGTTCGATCGGCTCATGCAGCCACGTGGAGAGGACGGCCCGGCCGAGGGCGGCGACGGAGTACTCCTTCTTGTCCGGCCGGGTCTGCTGCGGCACCTCGCGGACGTCGACCCACCCTTCGCTCTCCATGCGCTTGAGGACGCGGTAGATCTGCTGATGGGTGGCGGTCCAGAAGTGGCCGATGGACCGCTCGAACCGCCGGGCCAACTCATAGCCGGAGCCCGGCTTCTCCAGCAGAGAGACAAGGATCGCGTGTTCGAGCGCCATATCCCGATCCTTCTATGCAACTCGTTGCATAGACAAGCCGTGGCAGCCGGGTGAGACACGGCTCACCCGGCGCTCCGTCTCTCAGTTCCCCGCTTGGCCGGAGTCTCGGGCGGAGCCGGCGGGCGCGTCCTGGTCTTCGAGCGGCGGTGTGATGGGCAGGCCGACCTCGAACCTCGTGTCACCGGGCTGTGAGTGCGCTCTGATGTCGCCGTGGTGCTTGTTGACCACGATCCGGTAGGAGATGTCGAGCCCCAGGCCGGTTCCCTCGCCGACCGGTTTGGTCGTGAAGAACGGTTCGAAGATCCGCGGGCGGATTTCGGGCGGGATACCGCGTCCGGTGTCGCGCACCTCGACAACGATGCGGTCACCCTCGCGCCGGGATGCGAGGGTAAGGGTTCCGGTTCCGTCCATCGCTCCGAGCGCGTTGTCGATGAGGTTTGTCCACACCTGATTGAGCTCCGCGCCGTATGCCGGAATCGGCGGCAGGCCGCGGTCGTAGTGCTTCACCACCTTCACGCCGGACGGGATCTTGGCCTGCAGCATCACCAGCGTGGCGTCGAGGAGTTCGTGGACGTCGACCGGCTGCTGTGCGGCGCGGTCGAGCTGCGAGTACTGGCGTGCCGCATCGACAAGGCCCGAGATTCGGGTGACCGCGTCCTCGATCTCGCCCATCAGCAGTTCGGTGTCGATGGTGTAGGCGAGCCAGCGCACTGCCGCTTCCTGATGCTCCTCCTCCAACGCAGCAATGGCGTCGGACAGCCATGTGGCGTCGATGCCGCCGGCGACGAGCGTGGGCGCGATGTCCCAGCCCTGGCGGATGCCGTGGTCCTCGAGCCAGTCGGCGAGTTCGTCCTCGGCGTCGGATGCCTCGATGGCCGAGAGCGTACGGTCGGCGGTGGCGCGGGTGATGGCCGCGTCCTGCATGGCGACCAGTTGGTGCAGCTGGCTGCCGTCGAGGCGGCCGTCGGCGAGGAGGGCGAGCTTGTGGCGCATTCCTGTCACCCGGCTGCGCAGGGAGTCGGTGGCGCGCACGGCCGCTGCCGCGGGGTTGTTGAGTTCGTGGGTGAGGCCCGCGGCCAGGGAGCCGAGCGCAACCAGTCGCTCGCGTTCGGCGAGGATGGTGTTGGTGGCGCGGGTGCCGAAGAAGAGGCCCTCGAGCAGATGGAGGGCCATCGGGAACCACGTGCGGATGGCCTGGGCGAACTCGTCCGCGGGCAGGACGAACAGCTCGACATCGGTGATGGCTCGCAGCGTGTTGGGGTAGGCCTGGTCCACCCGGTCTCCGAGATAGGCCTGCGTGGCGCCGGCATAGACGCCGGCCTGGTCCGTGCGGCTGACTTCGATGTCGTCGCCGTGAAGGCGGCGCTGGACCGCCACAGTGCCGCCGAGCAGTACGAAGAAGCAGGTCGCGGGCTCGCCTTCGGAGTACACAGGAGTTCCGCCCTGCCGGGTCTCGACCCGCCCCCGCTCGGCGAGCCAGTCCAGCTTCGTGCTGTCGAGCGATTCGAAGAGAAACAACTCGCGCAGCTCGGCGGGGGTGAGCCTGGTGCGCTCGCTCTGAGCGTTCATTGCGCCTCCAGGTAGCGGTGTACCAAGGAGACGGCCATGGCACCCTCCCCCACGGCGGAGGCCACACGTTTGACCGACTCGGCGCGTACGTCTCCGGCGGCGAAGACGCCGGGCACGCTGGTTTCGAGGTGGTACGGATCCCGGGACAGCGGCCACCCGGCGGGACGGGTCCCCTCGGACAGCAGGTCGGGGCCGGTCAGGACAAATCCCCGCGCGTCGCGGCAGATGACGCCGTCCAGCCATTGTGTGGGCGGTTCGGCTCCGATGAAGACGAACAGGTACGACGCGTGGACGGTGGTGAGGGCGTCCGACCTGTTGTCCCGCAGGATCAGGCGCTGCAGGTGCTTTTCGCCCTCGCTGCCCGCTACTTCGGTGTGCGAGTGGATCTCGATGTTGGCGAGGGCCTCCAGCTGCTGCACCAGGTAGTGGGACATGGACTGGGTCAGGCCGGATCCTCGGATCAGGAGATGGACCTGCTTCGCGTAGCGGGAGAAGTACACCGCGGCCTGGCCCGCGGAGTTCGCTCCGCCCACGATGTAGACGTCCTGGTCCTGGCAACTGGCCGCCTCGAACGAAGCGGCGCCGTAGTAGACGCCCGCCCCGGTGAACTCCTCCAGTCCCGGTCCGTCCAGCCGCCGGTAGGAAACGCCGGTGGCCAGCACGACGGTGTGGGCACCGATCGATGTCCCGTCGCTGAACCGCAGCACGCGCCCCGCTCCCGCGGCCTCCAGGGACACCACCTCACGCGCGGTGAGGATCTCGGCGCCGAAGCGCATGGCCTGGCGGCGGGCGCGGTCCGCCAGCTGGGCGCCCGACACTCCATCGGGAAACCCGAGATAGTTCTCGATCCGGCTGCTCTGGCCGGCCTGCCCACCCGTCGCGCTGCGTTCCACCAGTACAGTGCGCAGTCCCTCGGAAGCCGCATAGACGGCGGCACCGAGCCCGGCGGGGCCCGCACCGATCACGACGACGTCGTAGAAGGCGGCGGCGGGGGTGGTGGTCAGTCCCACGTGCGCGGCGAGTTCGGGTTCGCTCGGCGCCTGCAGTGTCTCGCCGTCGGCAGTGATCACCAGCGGCACGTCGCCCGCCGTCAGCCCGGCCGCGTCCAGCAGCCTCATGCCCTCGGGCTCGTCCGCGGCGAGCCAGCGATAGGGGACGAGGTTGCGGGCGAGGAACTCCCTTACGGCGAAGGACGGTGCCGACCAACGGTGGCCCACGATCCGCGTCTCGCCGGCTTCGTCATGGGGCGCTGCCGCCCACAGCTCCAGCAGCCCGTCCAGGACCGGGTAGAGGTTCTCCTCGGGCGGACTCCAGGGCTTGAGCAGATAGTGATCGAGGTCGACGACGTTGATGGCGTCGATGGCCGCGCCCGTGTCGGCGTAGGCGGTCAGCAGCACACGCCGGGCCAGAGGGAAGAGGTCCATGGCCTCCTCGAGGAACTGCACTCCGTTCATCGTCGGCATGCGGTAGTCGGCGATCATCACGGCAAGCGGCTCGCCCCGCAGCTTGACCTCCCGCAGCGCCTCCAGAGCCTCTGCACCGGAGGGTGCGCGGAGCACCCGGTACCGGTCGCCGTACCGGCGCCGCAGGTCGCGGGCGATGGCCCGGGACACGCCCGGATCGTCATCGACGGTCAGGATCGTCGGCTTCGCCATGCCCTCCATCTTGCTCTCCAGCGAGCACGCACGCGATGAGGGACCGGAAGCAGCCTGTGGGACTCTCAGTGACCAGCACGCGTAGCGGCGCCGTCGCGGGAACGCTCAGAGGCCGAAGTTGCAGTCATCGGAACGGTAGGGGTCGCAGTCAAGGCAACGCATGGCCCCGCAACCGTCGCAGCAGACCAACGACTGCCCGCAATGGCATGCGGAGTCGTGCGGGTCCGAGGATCGGGATGCCTCGGCAGTGTTCTGAACGTCTGTCAAGGGCCTCCTCATCGGTTACTCCCATCACGAGGTACGAGCGTCCGGGGTGCCGGCAAGGAGGCACGGTGTCCGAGCGGCGTGGCCCGCTCAGCATCTGGCCTCTGGTGTGCCGTCGGGGAGATCTCGAAAGCCCATAACGCGGAGTTGTCCGACGGCCGACTGGCACTGCGGCGGCGGGGCCTACGCGTGGGCGAAGCGGCCGAGGGCGGGGACGGAAGCCGGAACCGCGGCTTCGGTCAGGCCCGGAGCCTGCAGTTCGAACCAGACCGTCTTTCCCCAGCGAGCCGGACGGACGCCACAGCGGTGGGACAGTTCATGGATCAACTGCATGCCTCGACCGGATTCATCGTCGGCGCCGGCCGCCTTGAGACAGGGGGCAGCCGGATGCGCATCAGTGACTTCGCACCGCAGTGACGTGCCGCGGACAGTCACACTGAGCAGGATGGGGCCGGCTCCGTAGCGCACCGCGTTGGTAACCAGTTCGCTGACGAGCAGCTCGGCGGTTTCCGATTCCTCAAGGGGCTGTGCGACGAGGATGTCGCGAGTGAAGCTCCGAGCGGCGGCCACGGAGGCCGGGTGGCGATCGAACCACCGAGATCTACTGTCACCTCGGTACGGCCTGGGAACCAGGCGGGTGAGGTGGGCCAGGACGTAGGCCAGGCGGCCGGTCAGCGGCCCGTCCACTTCATTGATCGTCATGATGCTGCCGCCCTTTCGCGTCCCGGATGTCCTGGACATCTGTCTCCACAGAACGCCGGCGCCCACAAAGAGATCAACGCGTAAGCGCACCCATTAAGTGGAGGGAACGATGGGTAGCGCGTTCCGGTGGTCATGTGGGGCTCTCGAGCAGTGGCCGGGCATGCACGTACGGTGATCACTGTCGGCATGCACTCACGGTGATACCTGACCGCATCGGCGAGGCCACGTCCCCGCGATGGCAAGGGCCCGGAGGCGGCGGCCTTCCGGGTTCATAACGCTATGTGATGAACAGGCGAGAGCTGCCTGACGCGCTGACCGGGCCGCACCATGTCCCCGAACCGACAGTCAAGCGGATCCTGCTCAGCCGCAATTCCAGGCGGCACCCGGCCTGGACGGGCAGGTACGCTCCACGATCGCCCAGATGATCCGGAGGGCGAACCTCCGATGCCGGCGCGATCCCCGGGCAGGTGAGAGCTCCCCTGAACGAGCTGCCGACCTGCCCTCCGCCACATTGCAACAGCTGCGAAGAGACGGCGAGCCGAGTCCGCGACCCGCCCACCTGTCATCGGTAGCCGCCACGTCGCCTGCCGGAGGGTCGCAGCTGCCGGGCCCGAGCCCGGACCACTCCCCCGGAGGCATACCTTGCGCTCTTCGACCTGGACGCGACGCCTACTCCCCGCGGCGCCCCTGATCGTCCTGTCCGCCCTGCTCGCTCTGCTTGCCCTGGTCACCGTCCCCGCCGGCCCCGCCCATGCATTCAACGGGAGCACCTCCACGTGTGCGCTCCAGGGGACGACCGGCTACACCGATGAGGGCCAGCAAACCGACTACACCCGGTTCCAGAACCCGAACGGCACCAAGCGCGTAGGCGTGATCTACGTGGACTTCCCCGACGCCGTCGGGACCAGCACGCCTCTCACCCCTTACTACAACCAGATTTCCGGCGCCGCCAACTGGCTGTGGAACGCCTCCAACGGCAAGACCTGGCTGGACCTGCAGGCCCCGTACGGCAACTGGGTGCGCATGCCGAAGAACTCCACCGCCTACAACTGGCAGCGCGATTTCTCCTGGGCCACGCACCAGACCTATGTCAAGGACGCACTCACCGGCGCCGCCAGTGCGGGCGTCAACCTCGCCAATTACGACACGTTCTACATCGTGCCGACCAGCACGGCTGCCGCGATCAGTCACTCCCCCACCTTCATCCAGGACCCCAACAACGTGACCTGGGTCTGGAATGGGCCGACGAACAGCTGGGTGGCCATCCACTGGGCGGTGACCTTCGGTCAGGACCTGTGGACCTGGGGCTCCAAGGTCGCCGTCCATGAGACCGGCCACACCTTCGGCCTGCCCGACCTCTACGCCTTCAGCGGCGATCTGCACCAGTACGTAGGCGGCTGGGACATCATGGGCAAGGTCAGCGGCCCGGCCCCGCAGTTCTTCGGCTGGCACGCCTGGAAGTTCGGCTGGATCACCGACAGCCAGGTCTCCTGTCTGTCCACGAATGACACGTACTCCACCACCCTCAACGGAGTGGAGTACGGGGGCACCGGCTACAAGCTGGCAGTGATCAAGACCAGCGCCACCACCGCCTACGTCGCCGAGTCCCGCAAGGCCGCCAACAACGACTCCAACGCCTGCGCCACCGGCGTGGTCATTTACAAGGTCAACACCTCCACCACCACCGGCAACGGGCCGATCCGCATCGTGACGAACCCCAACGCCGCCGCACCCACCGGGAACTGCTCCACGCTGGACATGCAGACCTGGAAACCCGGCGAGTCGTTCCAGGACGACACCGCCCGCATCCGGATCTACGTGAACAGCTCCGACGCGTACAACGACACCGTCTGGACCTACAAGTGGTGACCGCATAGCACGGGATGCCTCTGGCTCCCGTATCCGCATAACGCGAAGTTATGGGGATACGGGAGCTGTCGTTAAGGACTGGTCGCGTTCAACCTTGTCCCCACTCTGTGAAATGTCACATGGCAAGGGCACCGGGCGCGCCTGACGTCCGGACGCCACCGCAAGGAAGGAACTGAGGAAATGCACAGACCCACACCCAAGGTCCGGCGGCTCGCCGTCGCCCTGACCGTGCTCATCCCTCTGGCGGCAGCCACGCCAGTGGCGAGTGCGGTCTCCGAGGTCCCGACCACCACCCCCGCCGCCGACTGCGCCCTCCCCGGCAGGACCGGCTGGACCGACGAGGGCCACAACACCGACTACAACCAGTTCCAGCAGCCCATCGGCACCAAGCACGTCCTGATGCTGTTCGTCGACTTCCCCGACGCCCCGGCCACCGATTCCACCACCGACTACTACGACGAACTCGCCCCGGCTGCCGACTGGATGCAGAAGGCCTCCTACGGGCGGGTCAAGCTCGACATCACCCCGGTGAACCGCTGGCTGCGGATGCCGCAGGAATCCACCACCTACGGCTTCGACCGCGGGATCACCTTCGAACAGCACGAGTTGTACGTGCGTCAGGCCGTCCAGGCCGCGGATCCGCATGCCGACTTCTCCCAGTACGACATGGTCTACATCGTCCCGACCAAGGCCGCGAAGGCGGTCAAGTTCTCCCCGACCTACCTGTACGACCCCGCCACCTCCGGCATCGTCGCCGACGGCAAGCGCCTCAAGTGGGGGGTGACGTTCGGACAGGACATGTGGCGCTGGGGCTACAAGGTCGCCAACCACGAGACCAGCCACATCTTCGGGCTGCCCGACCTGTATGCCTTCACCGGAACCGACTTCCACCGCTACGTGCGCGGCTGGGACCTCATGGGCAACATCGCCGGGCCCGCCCCGGAGCATGTCGGCTGGGAGCGCTGGAAGTTCGGCTGGATCCGCGACGAACAGGTCGACTGCCTGTCCGCGCCCGGCAGCCACGCCGTCCATCTGAAGGCCGTCGAGAAGCCCGGCGGAACCAAGATCGCGGTGATCCGCACGGGCGAGACCACCGCGTACGTCGCCGAGTCCCGCAAGGCTGTCGGCGGCGATGCCAAGGCCTGTTCCACCGGCGTGCTCATCTACAAGGTCGACTCGTCCACCCAGACGGGCGACGGCCCGATCCAGGTCGTCAACGGCAACCCCGAGGCCACACCGCCGTCGGGCTGCGCGCCGCTGGACATGGCCGCGTTCCAACCCGGACAGTCCTTCACCGATCCCGCCACCGGAGTCCGCATCGACGTCGAGAGCAGCAGCGCTCTCCACGACGACATATCGATCACCAAGCAGTAGGGCGTGCTGCTGCGGTGGAGGGCGACCATGCTGTCTTCGGTCACCATCCGCCGCAGCAGCACCCGGTTCAGTCCAGCAGCCGCACCGAGTGCGGATGGCGTTCGCGCCACCGTGCGTACGCCTCAGTGGCGGCGCAGGTGGCCAGATAGCCTTTGCCGACCCTGCGGAAGATCTCGTCGCCGTGTGCGGCGAGCGGGCCGTCGCGACGCCAGGCAAGCACATGGCGGTACCAGATCGGATTCCCGGCGAGAGGGCGGACGGCGACGCCGGGCACCGCGATGAACGTGGCCTGGCAGAGGCTGACGGCCAGGCCCGCCCGTACGAGCTCGATCAGTTGCCGGCCCTCCGCCTCGTAGGGCGTTTTCGGTTGGCGGTCCGCCAGGGCGAAGACAGACGCCCAGTATTCCCGGGTGCGGTCGGTGTCCGGGTGGGGCACGGCCCAGTCCTCTTCGATGAGCTGGTTCAAGCTCACCTCTTCCTGCTCTGCCAGCGGGTGGGCGGAGGGGAGCAGGGCGAAGACGGGCTCGGCGGCCAGTGGGCGCAGTACGACTCCATCGCGTGGCGAGAGCTCCTGGCCAGGGTTGTCACCGAGGACCGCCGCCTCCAGTCGTCCCGCGGCAAGGTCGTCGAGCAGTGGCGACGGGGAGTACTGGCATCGGACCGTCACCTCCGATCGGGGCGTCAAATCCCTTACCGCCACGATGAGATCGGCAAGCAACGGGGCGCCCACCGATCCGAGGCGGACGCGGTCGGTTGTCGTTCGGCAGCGTGCGACGCGGGCGGTGTCGGCCAGCAGGTCGTCGATGCCCGGCAGGATGGCACGTGCTCGTGTGAGCACCAGCTCGCCGAACGTTGTGGGGACGACACCGGCTTTTCCACGGTCGAAGATCGCCCCGCCCAGCATGATCTCGATGCGCCGCAGCTGGGCGCTGAGCCCCGGCTGGGTCATGCGCAGCGACGCGGCGGCGCGGGTGAGACTCCCTGCCTCCGCTATCGAGCAGATCACTCGCAAATGCCGTACCTCGAGATCCATGGCGCGGATGTTATGAACCCGCGGGAGCTCCCGAACAGGGGAGTGACACCCCCAGTCTTATGTGAAATGTCACATGTAATTCACGCAGACGCCCGATGCAAGCGCGAGGACACTGCGCCCGGGCCGAGACCGAAAGTCTTCTTGATCAACCAGGCCGCGGTCATCTGACGGCCGTCCCAGTCTCGCTTCGCGAGGAGCGGGATTAGCGTGGTGTGTACGAGGTTGCGGGTGTGACGCGGGATGTACGGGCAGCCGCCCGGCCCGTGGCCGCCCAGAACGGCTGGGTGCGTCATGATGGTGAATCTCGATCCCGGCCCGCGCGCCGCGGGCGGCGGAGGTTTCGCCTTTGTGGGCCGTCGACAGGAGTCCGGTCTGCTGCGGGGCGCCCTGCAGCATCCACCCGCAGTGGTGCTGATCGAGGGAGAGGCCGGGGTCGGCAAGTCCCGCCTGGTCAGCGAGGTGACCGGGGACTTGGCCGGCCAGGGCGGGCGAGTCCTGTACGGGTCCTGCCACCCGCTGCGCGAACCCTTTCCCTATGGGCCGGTCATCGACGCCCTGCGCCAGGCCGGGCCCTTCCTTCCGCAGGCCTCCGAGATGTCCCCGCTGGCCGGCGTCCTGGCGCCGCTGCTGCCGGAACTGACCGACCACTTGCCTACCGCCCCCGCCGACGTGCAGGAGACCGGGGCCGAGCGCTACCAGCTGGTACGGGCGGTGCGCGCGGTCCTGGAGGCCTGCGGCACTGCGATCCTGGTCATCGAGGATCTGCACTGGGTGGACGAAGCCACCCGCGAGCTGCTGCTGCTCCTGGCCCGCGACCTGCCACCGCACCTGGGCCTGGTGCTCACCTACCGGCAGGAAGAGCTGCCGCCGCGCGCGCCCGTCCTGGGTGCGGCCTATCGCCGCCCGCCGGGCACCAGCGGCGCGGAGATCCACCTGGCTCCGCTGACCAAATCCGACATCCATGACCTGACCGCTGCCGCCCTGGGCCCGCGCGCCACTCACGCACTGGGCCGCATCCTGTTCGAGCGCAGTGCGGGCCTGCCCTTGGTGGTCGAGGAGGACCTGATCACCTTGAGTGAACAGGGGCATCGGGGACACCTGAGCGTTGAGGTGGTCGATCCGGTGACCAGGCTCGGCCAAGCGGTGGTGCCTCGAGGACTGCGGGAGGCGGTCACCACACGGGTGCAGGGCCTGTCGGCGCAGGCGGTAGCGGTGGTGGAGGCCGCCGCGGTGCTGGCGGTGCCCACCGCGGAACCCGTACTGACCCGGGTCGCCGATCTCGACCCTGAACAGGGCATGGCAGCCCTGATGGAGGTGCTGGGCGCTGCGGTGCTGCGCGAGAACCAGCCGATGCAGTACGGGTTCCGCCACGCTCTTGCCCAGCAGGCCGTCTACCAGAGCATCCCGGGTCCGCAGCGTCGCCGCCTGCATGAGCGGGCGATCGCGGCCCTGCGCACATTGGACAGCCCCCCGCTGGTGCAGATCGCCCATCACTTCCGTGCCCTGGGCGACCGGGAGGGCTGGCTCACACAGGCCGAGGCGGCCGCCGCTCAGGCGCTCGCGCTGGGTGACCAGGGCACCGCCGCCGCTCTTCTGCACACCATCCTGGCCGAACCCGGGCTGGATGAGGATGTACGTACTCGCATAGCGCTGGCCCTCAGCCGCACCGCCACCTTCAGCGTCGAGTACACGGCGTCGGTGGCGGTCCTGCAACGAATCCTGTCCGACCCTCAGCTGCCGGCCACCACCCGCGGTGAGATCCGCGTCGGACTCGGCCTCATCCTCACCAGTCAGGCCGGCGACCCGGAAGGCATCCGGGAGCTGGAGAGCGCCATCGAGGAGCTGAGCGACCAGCGGCCCGAGACCGCCGCGCACGCGATGAGTCATCTCGCCCTGTGGGCGACGTTCAGAGGGCGGCCCGCTGCGGAAGCACTGGCCTGGATCGAGCGCGCCGAGCGCGCTGTGCAGGCCAGTCCCGATGAGGCGGCGCGGGCCACAGTGCACGCCAACAAGATCGCGGTGCTGGCCCAGATCGGGCATCCGTCGGTCTGGGAGCTGGTCGATCGCCTGCCCCGGGAAGGCAGAGACCTCGCCGTTCTGAGGCAGACCGCCAGGGCGCTGTACAACGCGGCCGACGCCGCGCTGGATCTCGGCCACGACGATCGGGTCGGCGCCCTGCTCGAACAGAGCCAGGAACTCGCCCACCGCACCGGTGCCCCGCATCTTGACGCCATCTGCCGCATTCTGCGCCAGGAACTCGCCTGGTACGAGGGCGCCTGGGGCGACCTGGAGGCCGCCTACGCATCCTTGTTCGCCCAAGTCCAGGACATCCTGATGCTGGAGGTTGAGGGATCGCTGGTTCTGGGGGCGCTCGCCGAAGCCCGCGGACAGTGGAGCCAGGCACTGAAGAGGTACACCACCGCGAGAGACGCGAGTGACTACGTGGTCTGGACCGCTGATGCCGCCGCCGGTATCGGCCGGGTCAGGCTTGCCCAGGGTGAGCCCGAGACAGCGTGGGCGATCAGCGCCCCGGCAACAAACAGCCTGCGACACAACGGGCCCTGGCTCAGGGCCTCAGCCGTGGTCCCGGTCGCCGTTGAGGCCGCCCTCGCCACCGCGCGGCCCGAGTCGGCCACGCAGCTGACCAGGGAGTTCGAGCGCGCAATCGAAGGCCAGGACGGGCCCGCCGCCATCGCCCATCTTCACCTCTGCCTCGGACTGTTGCTGCGCGACGACGACCCGGCCCGGGCTCGCGATCACTTCGACCGTGCTCGCGCCACCTTCCAGGGCATCGGCCGCCCCTACCTCACGGCCCAGGCCGCCGAACGCGCCGCCCGCACCCTGATCCCCACCACGCCGCACCGTGCCGCGCAGGACCTGACGGAGATCGACGAGATCTACCGGCACCTGGGGGCCACCTTCGACGCCGCCCGCTGCCAGCGCACTCTGCGCGACCTCGGCGAAGCTCGCCCTCCGGTCGGACGCCGCGGCTACGGCGAGCAGCTCTCCCCCCGCGAGCAGGAAGTTGCCGGCCTCCTCGCCACCGGCGCCACCAACCGCGACATCGCCCAGGCCCTCTTCCTCTCCCCCCGCACCGCGGAACACCATGTGGCCAGCGTCCTCAAGAAACTCGGCGTCACCAGTCGCCACGCGGTCCGAGATGCCCTGGCCACCAACAACCCGTGAGCCGCGAGGTACCTCATGCGCGCCGCCGGGCCCCTACCCCTGGCTTCGGGCCGGTGCGGCCGACGCGATAGGTACATGTGGGCTCTGTACTGCCTAGCAACTACCTAGTGACTACCTAGCGTTCCATTGCACGGGCGATGTCCCTACCCAGCCATCCCCGGTACGGGCTGCCATCGGTGACCGGACTGTGTTCGTCCGGCCATGGACTCGGCCGCACGCCCTCGGTCTCCTGGAATCACCAGCCACATACATCCGGGGAAATCCCCTTATGACCGGAGAATCCGATGGCGGAAAAGAAAATCATGGGCCTTGACATTATTGAACCCGGCACAGTCAGGATCGCAGGATACCTTCGGTGCTTTCCCTTCGATGTCTGGGGAATGGAAACGCATCGGATCGCACTTGGCAGGTATGCCCGACAACTCGGACTACCTGAGCCCTCGATCCATCTGGACAACGGCTTGCGCTCCCGAGGGCCGCTGCCGGGCCTGGAAAGGCTTATGGACCTGGTGGCTTGCGGCAGCTACGACGTGCTGTTGATACCCGGACCGTTCGTCCTGTCCGTACACGATCTCGAGGCCTCCGCAATCGTCGGACGGATCACTGGCTTCGGCTGCAGGGTGCTGGAACTCCCGCCCCTTCACGCCCCGAGGCACTCCGGACCGGAGCCGCCCGGTTCGATGGCGCTGCCCTCGGCGCCCGGCGCCGAGCGATGACGGCGCCCTCCCCAACACCCTGACCGGCGGGTCGGCAGAGGCTTGTGAGAGACCGGCCGGGACAACGTCCGGGATAACGGTCGGGTTCCAGCCATTGACCGATCACTCTGGCGCGATGTGAAATGTCACACGCCACATAGCACGCCATGCGGCTTCTGACCCGGCAGAGAGAAGAGCCACGTTCTGAGCCGACTGCCACCCACCGTGTCGCCCGCCGACCGATCCCCGCTGGTCCTCAGACCCGTGACCGATCCCCCAGGCCCTCACACCGACCGTCCGCAATACCTCGCAGAGGAGCGTCCCCCCGTGAAGAGACCCACCATCCCCGCTCTGCCCTCCACCGCTCGCACCACGTCCCGCGTCGTGGCGCTGACCTCGCTCCTTACGGTGGCCGCGCTGTCCACCACGGGCTGCAACGGACTGGTCGGCGGAGGCGCCGAGGGTGACGACAAGGGCCCCATCGTGCTCGGCATGGCCATACCGATGTCCGGCAGCAGTGCGGACACCGGCCCGTACATGAAGAACGGTGCGCAGCTCGCGGTCGACGAGATCAACGCCAAGGGCGGCGTCCTCGGCCGGAAGCTGCGGCTGCAGGTGGAGGACGACGCCTGCGACCCGAAGACCGCGGTCGCGGCGGCCAACAAGCTGGTCGCGGCGCACGCGGCCGTCTCGGTCGGCGGCTACTGTTCGGGCGCCACCCTGCCCACGCTGCCGATCTTCGACAAGCGGAACATCCCCATGGTCATTCCGGCGGCCAACTCCAACCAGCTCGTCAGCCAACACCTCAAGCATGTCTTCCTCATCAACGGCACGGGCAGCCAGCAGGCTGCCGCCGCGGTCGCCTGGCTGAGCAAGGACGGGGCCAAGAAGGTCGCCGTCATGGACGACAACACCAGCTACTCCAAGGACATCGCCGACCTCACCTGGGCCAAGCTGGGCACCGCGGGCGCTCCGGCCAAGGCCGTCGAGGAAGCGGTCAACCCGGGTGAGAGCGACTACAGCCCCAATGTGACCAGCGTGCTGAAGTCGGCCCCCGACTACGTCTACTGGACCGGCTACTACCAGGAGGGCGGTCTGCTGATCCGGCAGTTCCGCCAGGCCGGGTACAAGGGCAAGTTCCTCGTAGGCGACGGCTCGGTCGACCCGAAGCTCGTCAAGATCGCGGGCGCCGAACACGGCGAGGGCGCCTTCGCCACCATGACCCAGACCCCCCAGACCACTCCGGGCGCCGAGAGCTGGATCGCCTCCTACAAGGCGAAGTTCGGCGCCGAACCCGGCCCGTACTCCACCCAGTCCTACGACGCCGTTCGGGTCGCCGCCGAGGCCATCAGGAAGGCCGGCAGTACTGACGGCGACAAGGTCACCGCGTCGCTCGAGGCGATGGACGGCTTCAAGATCTTCTCCGGCCCGCTGAAGTTCACCGCCGACCACACGCTGAGCAACGGTGGCTTCGTGATCCTCGCCGTCAAGGACGGGCAGTTCGTCCTGCGGGACTCCCTCAAGTAGCCCGGAGGAGATCGCATGGCACAGCTGATCTGGAACGGGCTGTTCGTCGGCTCGTTCTACGCCCTGGTCGCCCTGGGCTACAGCATGGTCTACGGGATCATCAAGCTGCTCAACTTCGCCCATGGTGACCTCTATATGCTCGGAGCGTTCTCCGGGTTCGCGATGCTCGGCGCGCTGGGCGGCTTCGTCCCCTCAAGTTCGCTGCTCGCACTGTTCGTCGTGCTCGTGCTGACGATGCTGGCGACCGGCCTGGGCGGCGTCGCACTGGAGCGGGTGGCCTACCGGCCGCTGCGCGGAGCGCCGCGCCTCTCGCTGCTCATCACCGCGGTGGGCGCATCGTTCGCGCTGGAGTACGGCGTCCGCATCGTCGCCGGCCCCAACCCGCGGGTCTATCCGGTACGTCTCGACGGCACCGCCGTGGCGGTGTTCGGTGCCAAGATCACCGTTCAGCAGCTCGTACTCATGGCGATCGCCGCCGGGCTGATGGTGGCGCTGAACACCCTGGTCATGCGCAGCCGCCAGGGCCGGGCGATGCGCGCCATCGCGCTCGACCCGAAGGCGTGCCTGTTGATGGGCATCAACGTCGACGCGGTCATCTCCCGTACCTTCTTCATCGGTTCGGCCTTGGCGGGCGCCGCCGGAGTCATGTCCGGCGCCTACTACGGAAAGATCGACTTCCTGATGGGCTTCATCATCGGGCTCAAGGCGTTCACCGCGGCCGTCATCGGCGGCATCGGCAATATGAAGGGCACCATGCTGGGCGGCCTCGTCCTGGGGCTGCTGGAGTCCTTCGGCACCGACTGGCTCGGCGGCGAGTGGCGCGATGTGTTCGCCTTCGGCTTCCTCATCCTCTTCCTGACCGTGCGGCCGACCGGCCTGCTCGGCGAGCGTGTAACGGAGCGAGTGTGATGACGGCCGTCCAGAACCCACCGGTGAAGCCCGTCAAGGGCCGCGGGCCCTCGCCCGTCACAAGGCTGCTGGAAAGCCGAAGGCTGGGCTGGGCCGGGCTGTCGACCGCCCTGCTCGCCCCGTTCGTCATCGCCACTCCGTACGCGATGAACGTGATGACCAGCGCGGTCATCTTCGTGATGCTCGCCGTCGGTCTGAACATCGTCGTCGGCTACTGCGGTCTGCTCGACCTCGGCTTCGCCGCCTTCCTCGCGGTCGGCGCATACACCGGCGGGGTACTCGCCACGGAGTTGAAGGTCCCGCTCCTGGCCACCGTACCGGTCGTCGTCGTGGTGACCGTGGTGGCCGGAGTGGTGATCGGAGGTCCCACGCTGCGGCTGCGCAGCGACTATCTGGCCATCGTGACCCTCGGCTTCGGGGAGATCATCCGGATCGTCGCGAGCAACCTGGACATCACCGGAGGTCCCTCAGGGATCTACGGCATCCCCGGGCTGTTCGGTGACACGCTCTCCGACCCGGTCGTCTTCTACTACACCGCCGTACTGATCGTCTCGGTCGCGGTGCTGTTCGCCGCGCGGCTCGGTCGCTCCCGTATAGGCCGCGCCTGGCGATTCGTCAGGGAGGACGAGGACGCTGCCGAGGCCAGCGGAATCCATACCTACCGGGTCAAGTTGGCGGCCTATGTCGCGGGTGCAGTCTGGGGCGGACTCGCGGGCGTGCTGTTCGCCGGCCAGCTCTCGGCGATCTCCCCGGCCAGCTTCACCTTCCTGCAGTCCGCCCTTGTCCTGATGGCGGTCGTGCTCGGCGGTATGGGCTCCACCCCCGGCGTCGTGGTCGGCGCCGTGGTGATCAGTCTGCTGCCCGAGCTGCTGCGGGGCCTGGCCGACTACCGCTATTTCGTGTTCGGCGTGCTGCTCATCGTCGTGATGCTGCTCCGCCCGCAGGGCCTTTGGCCGCACCGTTCGCGCGAGCCCGGCCACACGGCGGCGCGGAGCACGCCCGGCGCACCCGGCGCACCGGCAAAGGAGGAAGAGTGATTCTCGAAGTAAGGGATCTGCGGCTGGCTTTCGGCGGAGTCCGTGCCGTCGACGGCCTCACCTTCTCGGTCGGTGAGGGCGAGATCGTCTCGATCATCGGCCCCAACGGCGCGGGAAAAACCTCCGCGTTCAATTGCGTGAGCGGGTTCTACCAGCCGACCGGGGGCGTTGTCCGGCTGGCGGGAGAGGATGTGACGGGCCTGCGTCCGTCGGCGGTCGCCGCCCGCGGCCTCGCCCGCACCTTCCAGAACCTGCGGCTGTTCGGTGAGCTGTCGGTGCTGGACAACGTACGGGCGGGCACCCATCTGTGGCTGCGGCAGAGCACCCTCGACGCGGTGCTGCACACCCCCCGTTACCGGCGCAGCGAGCGCGAGAGCACCGACGAGGCCCACACATGGCTGGACTTCGTCGGACTCCGCGGGGACCGGGCCGGTCTTGTGCGTCACCTCCCGTACGGCGAGCAGCGCCGGGTGGAGATCGCCCGCGCCCTCGCCAGACGGCCGAAGCTGCTGCTGCTCGACGAGCCGGCAGCCGGGCTCAACCACGGCGAGAAGGCCGAGTTGCTCGCCCTCATCCGGCGGATCCAAGAGCTGGGCATGGCGATCGCGCTCATCGAGCACGACATGGGCCTGGTCATGGAGGTGTCCGGGCGAGTGGTGGTGCTGAACTTCGGAAAGGAGATCGCCGACGGTTCGCCGGAGGAGGTACGGCAGGACCCGGCCGTCATCGAGGCTTACCTCGGCCGGGCGGCCGACGACGACGAAGTCCATGCCGCTCGCGCCGGATTCGACGGGGAGGGGGCACACCATGCTTGAGATCTACGGCCTCGACGTCCGTTACGGAGGAGTACAGGCACTGCGGGGGCTCGACCTCAGCGTTGCCGAAGGGGAGACCGTCGCCCTGCTCGGCAACAACGGCGCGGGCAAGACCACCACTCTGTCGGCGGTGTCCGGGCTGGTCCGACCCGCCGCGGGCCGGATCGTGCACGCGGGTGAAGACATCACGAGGACCGCTCCGTCGAGGATCGTCGCGCGAGGAGTGGTGCACGTCCCCGAGGGACGGCGGATCTTCAGCACACTGACCGTGCATGAAAACCTGCTGCTGGGCGGCTATTTGCTGCGCGACGGCGCCGAACTCGCGCGGCGGGTCGAGGAGGTCTACGAGCTGCTGCCCCGGCTGGCCGAACGGCGGTCTCAGCACGGCGGGACGCTGTCCGGTGGGGAGCAGCAGATGCTCGCCATCGGCCGGGCCCTCGTCGCCCGCCCCGGCCTGCTGATGCTGGACGAACCGTCAATGGGCCTGGCCCCGCTCATGGTCGCCGCGGTGATGGAGGTGATCAAGGACGTCAACCTCGGCGGCACGGCGGTGCTTCTCGTCGAACAGAACGCCACGGCTGCGCTGAAGATCGCGCACCGGGGATATGTGATCGAGAACGGGGAGACGGTGTTGGAGGGCACAGCGGCCGACCTGTCCGCCGACCCCCGCGTCGTCCAGGCCTATCTGGGCGGGGTTGCGTGAGCGGCCCCGGGCGGCTCGGATCGGTCGCAGGTCAGTGCGGGCGCCCCGGCGGCCGGCAAGCGGGAGCACTTTCGTGCGGCCCGACTGCCCCAAGAACCGCCCTGATTGGGGCTGCGGAGGGACGGCCCGAAGGCTGACCATCTGACGGGACGCCCGGTAGCTGTAGCCGGACGGCCGTGAAGGGAGAGGTGACCGTGCGACGACGACCCCAGTTGAGGAGCGGACCGCGCGCCATCGCGTCAGTAGTCGTCGCGGTGCTCCTTCCCGCGGCGGGCGGCGCGCGCCGTTGTGGCCCGTCGGTCCCGGCCCTGCTGCGGCACCGGTCGGGGGACGGCGAGGAGCCGATGACCCATGAGCTCTGAGCCGTCCCGGCCGTCCGCCCTGCCAACCACGGCGGACTGCCAGTTGCAGGCCGCCGGCTTCGACTGGGACGCCGTCCGCGTGCCGCGCAGCATCGGCATACATGTGCTGGAAATCCTGGGGCACCGCAGCGGCGCCGTGATCGAGGACCCCCGCGAGCCCGCCGTCTACTGGTTCGTTCGCAAGGGTTCGACAGCCGGGTGGGACGTCCCGGAGACCCGTCCCCTCGGCATGACACAGCATCTGGTTGTGCCGCCCCTGCACCGCGTTCGGGGGCCGGGCCCGCACTGGCGGATCTGTCCCACCGGCGATCGACTGATCACCGACGTGCGGGCGTTGCGGGCGGCTGTCGAGGATGCGGTCGGGAGGTTCCGTGCCCCTCGAGGGGATACGGCACGGCTGCTTCCCGGCCAGGGCTGCGCGGAACCCCCTCCAGGTCGAACGGCTTCAGCAGTTCCGCGCCCCCGATCACAGACATGAGGACAATGATGCGCTTCGCCATCTTGGGGTCGTTGACAGTCCGTGACGTAGAAGCGGACATCACGCCGTCTGCCCCGATGCTCCATCGCACGCTCGCGATGTTGCTGCTTCACGCCAACCACACGGTCACCATATCGATGCTCATCGAGGAGTTGTGGGCCAGCAATCCCCCGCGGGAGCTTTCAGGAGTGCGACCAAAGACTGGTTAAGTGTCGGTGTCGGTTCGTCAAGGCCGTGGCCGAGGACGGCGTCCGGACATGAGTGAGTGGCAGGCCCTGTGCCGACCATCACCGCCCGCGGCAGAACTGTGCTTGCCCTGTGATCCAACTCCGCGCTTGGTTAGGGCCGGTAGGGGGAATAGCTCCTACTTCTCAGGGGGAAACAAGGGGGGCCTGCTCATGACCGCGGGGGATCCACAGAGCCGTATTCCGGCCTATCCGGGCGTCGAGCGCTTCATCGACGCCTTCGACAAACTGGTGGTACAGCCCCGGCGCAGCCGCAGCAGGGTGCCCGTCGTCCTGCTCAGTGAGCCGGACGGCGGCAATGCGGGACGCCGGATCGTCACGGGGCTCCGCTCGCGGATGCGCGGCCGCAGCGAGGTCCTCGCCCCGCACGCGTACATCCCGCAGATCCCGGACGGGGCCGAGCCGCCGCCGCTCGAACTCTTCGAGCATCTGACCCTTCAGCTCGCCGAGACCATGCCGCCCGGCACGGGTGAACTACGCCTGCACAGCTACCGGTTGTTGCGCTCCGTCGTTACCGCGCCCGCCGTCGAGGGGCTCATGGAGCGCCGCCACGCCGAGCTGCGCAACCACTGCTACGCGGAGTACCGCAACTGGTCCCGTACCGCCCAGACCCTGTGGTGGCTCGGCGGCCGCGACCAGGCCAGCGGCGGCACGCTGCTCGAGCTGCTGTGGAACTTCGTCGCGGGCCCGCTCTTCCAGCGGCTGCCGCGTGCCTGGTACGGCTGGCGCGCCAACCGCCGCATGCTCGGGCGTGCCCGCAGCCGCAGCTGGTACGCGGAGTGGGTGCGCCGTCAGCACGGCAGCCCGCCCACCGACTTCTTCCGCTCCGCGCTCGACCTCGTACACGGCGACGCTGCCAATGAGCCGGAGCGTATGGACCGGGTGCTCATGCACGCCCTGCTCGCCGACCTCGACCAGGCGTGCCGGACGCGTCTCTTCAACCCCTGGCGGCGACGCCGCGCCTCCCGCTTCGTGCTTCTCTTCGACGAGGCGGGGCCCGCCGACTCGCGCGTACAGCGCTTCCTTCGTGAACTCCGCTCCGCCATGGAGGACTTGCGCTGCACCTCGGTGTGCGCGGTGGCGGGCGGTGTACGCTCGCTGGCCTCGCGCATCCCCGACATCGACGCGTCGGGCCTCGCCCACGCCGGCGCCGAGCTGATCAACATCGAGCGGCGCGGGATGACGCCGGGTCAGCCGACCGGCATCGTAGTGCCGGTTGCCGAGGGACCCGAGGACGACCAGGCCGCGGTGTACTGGCTCGGCCGCTGGCCCACGCTGGTGACGCCGTCGCCGCGCTGGGGTCCCGGCGCCGAGGTGGCCGGAGTGCTCGGCGTCGGAGGGCTTGCGCTCGCGCTCGCCGCCGGCCTCGTCCTCGTACCGGACATCGGGGGCCGCGAGAAGGACGACCCCTGCCAGGGCTCCACCTTCCTCGGTACGGACGGGCATTGCGTCGGCGTTGCCGAAGGCGCGGCCGGCTTCGGCAAGGAGCCCAGCGAGCAGGCCGTACGGGCCGTGCTCCAGCAGATCGAGCGGCAGAACGAGGAGGTCGACAAGGAGCTCGCGGGCCGGCCCGGCAACGACCCGCGCCCCGGTCGCCGCACCGTCGTCTACTTCGGCCCGCTCACCGGCGGCAAGGACGCCGAAGACCCGGTGCGCGGCGGCACCTTGGCGGAGCTGCGCGGCATCGCGCTGGCGCAGCAGCACATCAACGCCCAGGCGCTGCGTTCCGGCGAGCGCGTCCCGCTGCGGGTGCTCGCCGCCAACGCGGGTGACCGCTTCAAGGACGCACCCGCGGTCGCCGACCGGATCGTGGAGCTCGCCGCGAGCGATCCGTCCATCGCGGGCGTCGTCGGTTTCGGGCAGAGCCGCCGCAATACGTACAACGCGATGCGCACCCTCGACAAGGCCGGCATCCCGATGGTCGGCACCTCGGGCACCGCCGATGAACTCCTGCGCCAGGGCGAGCACTACTACCAGACAGCCCCCACCGATGCGCGGGCCGCCGAGCTGATGGCGGCGTTCGCTTCGAGCGCCGGGATGACCGCGGGCGGGCAGAAGGCTCGCCGGGTGAGTCTCGTTGCCGACGCCACCGACGCCTACAGCAACAGCCTTGCCGCGTCCTTCCGTGCCTCGTACGGGCCGGGGCGCACCGACGTACTCCTCTACACCCCCACCGACGCACCGGAACCGGGACCGGTGCCGGGTGCGCTCGGCGGGCGGCCCGTGCCCACCGTGGAGGACCTGGCCCGCGAGGTCTGCCGTGCGGTGAGTGAGGAGCCGCGGACGGCGGTGGTGTGGTCGGCGCGGGCCAGCCAGTTCCAGCTGTTCCTGGCCGAGATCGCCCGTATCTCAGGCGACTGCCCTAAGATCAGCGTGCTCGGCGGCGACGACGTCACCAACACGCTGACGGAAGAGCGGCGCCCCTGGGACGACTTCAAGGGCCTCACCCTTTTCTACGTCTCGCACGGCTACGCCCCCACGCTGGCGGCACGGAGCCCGGAGGCCGCGGCCTTCCTCGCCGCGTACGACCGTGCGTACGGCGGCGACCACAGCGCCAGGACGAAGGCCATGCGCGAGGACGGCCATGTCGCGCTCGCCTGGGACGCGTTGCGCTATCTCGCCGAGGGCATCGACCAGGCCTGGCGCACCACCGGCGGACATGACGACCGCCTCGACCGCGGGCTGCTGCAAGGCGTGCTCTACCAGGGCCTGGGCGGCGGGGGCTTCGACGGCGCCACCGGCCGTATCGACGCGCACGGCGCGGCGGGCGGAGGACGGCTGACGGAGGACAAACTGCTTGCGGTACTGCGGGGCAGCAGCGACGAGCCGGCGACCGAGCTGCTGTGCGGCACGGTGGCGCGCGGTGATGAACGCACGACGTGGGGGCCGAAGGGCAAGGAGCACCCGTGCCCGTAACCGCGTGAGCTCAGGCGGGCCGGGCTGGTGGTGACGCCATCGAGGCGGCTACTCGAACCGCGCGGTGTCGCCCGCCCCTCTGCGTACGATCTCGAGTTCGCCGCCGGAGAAGTCGATGACCGTGGTCGGCTCGGTGCCACAGTCGCCCGAGTCGAGCACGGCGTCCACCACGTGGTCGAGCCGTTCCTTGATCTCCCAGCCCTGTGTCATCGGCTCTTCCTCGTCGGGCAGGAGCAGGGTGCTGGAAACCAGCGGCTCACCGAGTTCCGCGAGCAGGGCCTGCGCGACGGCGTGGTCGGGAATCCTGACTCCGACGGTCTTCTTCTTCGGGTGCAGCAGCTGGCGCGGCACCTCCTTCGTCGCGGGGAGGATGAAGGTGTAACTGCCGGGCGTCGCTGCCTTGATCGCGCGGAACACGTCATTGTCGACGTGCACGAACTGACCCAGCTGCGCGAAGTTCTGGCACACAAGGGTGAAGTGGTGACGATCGTCGAGGTTCCGGATGGACCGGATCCGGCCGATGCCGTCACGACTGCCCAGCCGGCATCCCAGTGCGTAACAGGAGTCCGTCGGGTACGCGACGAGCGCACCGGACCGGATACTGTCAGCCACATTGCTGATGGTGCGCCGCTGAGGATTCTCCGGGTGCACGTCGAAATACTTCGCCATCCGCCGAGTCTAGGTGATCAGGGCATCCGCGCTCGGGTGACCACGACGGCGCCGCGAGGCCGAGAGCGTCCCGAGCCGCCGCCGCGGTGCTCGCCACCGGACGCAGCCGGGCCGGTGCGGCGGTGTTCGCGATGGAGCACCGGCTGCTGCCTGCCCTGATCCTCCCGTCAAAGGCGCGCCCCGGCCCAGCCCGGACGGCCCGGACGCAGCGCATCAGTCCCGTACTGCCGATAAGTCGGTATCAGGGACGGCGCACGAAGTTCTGACGCAGTAAGGAATACGTGACGGGCGAAAGGCGAACCATCGGAAAACGCGCGCATGGAGGGCCAATCCCTGGGCACACGAGTTCCTGGAGGTTGATAACTATGGTTCCCCTACTCCTCGTTCTCTTGCTCGCCCTGATCCTCTTTGGTGCCGGATTCGCATTGAAGGCACTGTGGATCGTAGCGGTGATCGTGCTCGCGGTGTGGCTGCTCGGCTTCGTCATGCGATCCGCCGGAACAGGAGGCAGTCGCGGCCGCTGGTACCGCTGGTAGCGGCCCGACCCGAATTCGCAGGGCGGCCCCGGACATCCATGTCCGGGGCCGCCCTGCGCGGCGTTCATTCCGGCGAAGGTTGCATTCCCCGGGCACTTCTCCATTTCCGGCAAGTTTTACAAATACCCGGCACGCGTCTCTTCGAACAGCAGCCACGAGATCGAGTTGGTCTACCGGCCGCCGCCCCGGCATGGTTGATGAGAGACTCCGACGACGTTTCGGCGCCCATCCGGTTGGGCAGAACGCGCACCCTCCAACCAGATCTGGCGCCTCGCTCCCCCGCAGGGGACATACACCCCATCACCGACGGAATGTGCGCTTCCGCCGATCTTTGTCGGCATCGCAGCTCGTGGGCTAGTCTTTGGCGAATTTGGTGGGCACTTCGCAACTCCGTGTACTGCTCTCGTAGCGGCCGAATTCGAGTGAGGTAGACATGGCTGACACGACCGGATCACGGCCTGCGGTGGGCAGCACGGCTGCACACGGCGGCGCCAAGGTCGGTGAGCTGGAATTGCGGCAGTTGCTTGCCGGGCTGACCGCCGTCCGCGACGGTGATTTCGGCACCCGCCTGCCCAGTGAGGCCGACGGCCTGCTCGGTGAGATCGCCACCGTCTTCAACGGCATGGTCGACCAACTCTCCTTGTTCACCTCCGAGGTGACCCGCGTGGCCCGCGAGGTGGGCACCGAAGGAACCCTGGGCGGCCAGGCCGAGGTACCCGGCGTGTCCGGCACCTGGGCAGATCTCACCGACTCGGTGAACGCCATGGCCGGCAACCTCACCACGCAGGTACGTGACATTGCGCAGGTGGCCACGGCGGTGGCCAAGGGCGACCTGTCCCAGAAGATCGACGTCGACGCCCGGGGCGAGATCCTCGAACTCAAGAACACGATCAACACCATGGTCGACCAACTCTCCGCATTCGCCGACGAAGTCACGCGCATGGCACGCGAGGTCGGCACCGAGGGTCGGCTCGGCGGGCAGGCGGACGTCAAGGGAGTCTCCGGCACCTGGCGGGACCTGACCGACTCGGTGAACTTCATGGCCGACAACCTCACCGCTCAGGTGCGGTCGATCGCGCAAGTGGCCACCGCGGTAGCCAAGGGCGACCTGTCCCAGAAGATCACCGTCACCGCGCGGGGCGAGATCCTCGAACTGAAGGACACCATCAACACGATGGTCGACCAACTCTCCGCATTCGCCGACGAGGTGACCCGCGTCGCACGCGAGGTCGGCACGGAGGGCAATCTGGGCGGCCAGGCGACCGTGCGCGGTGTGTCGGGCACCTGGAAGGATCTCACCGACAACGTCAACGTCATGGCCTCCAACCTGACGGGCCAGGTGCGGTCCATCGCCCAGGTGGCGACCGCCGTGGCGCGTGGCGACCTGTCGCAGAAGATCACCGTTGAGGCCAAGGGCGAGGTGGCCGCGCTCGCCGGGGTGATCAACACCATGGTCGACACGTTGTCGGCGTTCGCGGACGAGGTCACGCGCGTGGCGCGTGAGGTCGGTACCGAAGGCATCCTCGGTGGCCAGGCGCACGTCCCCAACGTGGCCGGGACCTGGAAGGACCTGACGGACAACGTCAACTCGATGGCGAACAACCTGACCGGTCAGGTACGCAACATCGCCCTCGTGACCACCGCCGTCGCCAAGGGCGATCTGTCGAAGAAGATCGACGTCGACGCCCGCGGCGAGATCCTGGAGCTCAAGACCACCATCAACACGATGGTCGACCAGCTGTCGTCCTTCGCGGCCGAGGTCACGCGGGTCGCCCGGGAGGTCGGCAGCGAGGGGAGACTCGGCGGCCAGGCGGAGGTCGAGGGCGTTTCGGGTATGTGGAAGCGTCTCACCGAGAACGTCAACGAGTTGGCAGGCAATCTGACCCGGCAGGTACGGGCCATCGCCGAGGTGACCAGCGCTGTTGCCGAGGGCGATCTGACCCGCTCCATCACCGTGGACGCTTCCGGCGAGGTCGCCGAACTCAAGGACAACATCAACTCGATGGTGGGGTCGCTGCGCGAGACGACCCGGGCCAATCAGGAGCAGGACTGGCTGAAGACAAATCTGGCGCGCCTCTCCGCGTTGATGCAGGGCCATCGTGACCTGGCTGTGGTGGCTGAGAACATCATGGATGAGCTGACCCCTCTGGTGGAGGCTCAGTACGGTGCCTTCTATCTCGCCGTGGAGGGCGAGCAGGGCGTGGAACTGACGCTTGTCGGCTCCTACGGCCGCCCCGCGGGATCCGACCCGGACACACGGTTCAGGCTGGGCGAATCCCTGGTCGGCCAAGCTGCGCGCAGCCGCCGCGTCATCGCCACGGACAAGGTTCCGGGCGACTACGTCACCCTGTCGTCCGGCCTTGGCCGCACCACCCCGGGCAGCTTGATCGTGCTGCCGATTCTCGTCGAGGACCAGGTCCTCGGTGTCATTGAGCTCGCGTCCTTCACTTCCTTCGCGCCCGTCCACCGCGACTTCCTCGAGCGGCTCATGGGCACCGTGGGCGTCAACGTCAGCACCATCGTGGCCAACGCCCGTACCGATGAACTCCTCGGCGAGTCGCAGCGCCTGGCGAGCGAGCTCCGGGCGCGCTCGGAGGAAATGCAGGTGCAGCAGGAGGAGTTGCAGAGGTCCAACGCCGAGCTGGAGGAGAAGGCAGCGCTGCTGGCCGCGCAGAACAGCGACATCGAGGCCAAGAACCTGGAGATCGAACAGGCCCGCGGCGAGTTGGAAGCCCGCGCTCAGCAGCTGTCCCTCGCTTCGAAGTACAAGTCGGAGTTCTTGGCCAATATGAGCCACGAGCTGAGGACTCCGTTGAACAGTCTCCTCATCCTCGCGCAGCTGCTGTCGCAGAACCCCACGCGAAACCTCACGCCCAAGCAGGTCGAGTACGCGGGCATCATCCACTCGGCCGGTTCCGATCTGCTGCAACTGATCAACGACATCCTGGACCTGTCGAAGGTCGAGGCCGGCAAGATGGACATCCATCCCGAGCGAGTCCCGCTGCGCCGGCTCCTGGAGTACGTCGAAGCCACCTTCCAGCCGCTCACCGTTCAGAAAAGCCTGGGCTTCACGATCACCACAGCCCCTGGAGTGCCGGCCGACCTGCTCACCGACGATGCGCGGCTGCGTCAGGTACTGCGCAATCTGCTGTCCAACGCGGTCAAGTTCACCGAACGCGGCAGTGTCGAACTCCGGATTGAGCCGGCCGCGGAAAGCGAACTGCCGCCGACCATGCGCCGGTTCGGGCCCACCGTGGCATTCCGCGTCAAGGATTCCGGCATCGGCATCGCCGAGCGGCAGCTGGACTCCATCTTCGGCGCCTTCCAGCAGGCAGACGGCACCACGAGCCGGAATTACGGCGGAACCGGGCTGGGTCTGTCCATCAGCAGGGAGATCGCCCATCTGCTCGGAGGCGCGGTCGACGCTGAGAGCACACTGGGCCAGGGAAGCACCTTCACCCTCTATCTGCCCGCGTGCCGCCCGGACTTCGAACACCGCGCCGCACCGGCGCAGAGCGCTCAAATCGGCGGCGGTGAAACGGCACCCGACGACACCCTTCGTCCCGCCGCGCCCCCCGCCCTTCAGGCGTCCCCGCGGCAACGACGCCTTCTGGTGATCGAGGAACGGCCGCGTGGCCTCATGACGCTGGTCGCCGAAAGCACCGTCGCCGAGTTCACCGACCGCCGCGACCTGACCGACCCGCGTGCCGCAGTGGAGGTCGTCAGTGCCCTGGGAGCCCAGGAAGCGGCCGCCGCGCTCGCCGCGGAATCCTGCCACTGCGTCGTACTGGACCTTGACATGTCCGACGGCGAGGCCCTCCGGTTCCTTGACGCCATGGACGGCGACGCGGGTATCCGCAGCGTGCCCGTCCTGGCCCACAACAACCGTCGGCTGGATCGGGCACAGGAACGGAAACTGCAGTCGCGTGTCGAGACCCAACCACTGGAGCTGCTCTCCAGCCTGGACGAGCTGCGGGAACGCATCACTCTGCACCTCTCCGCCGAGCAGCCGGGCGACGTACTGCCACTCATGCGCCCCGAGGAAGCCGCACACGCATCGCCCCAGGACACCGACGAGACCCTGGCCGGGCGTACCGTCCTCGTCGTCGATGACGATGCCCGTAACCTGTACGCCCTCAGCGGCATCCTGGAACTCCACGGCGTCAACGTTCTGCATGCCGAGAACGGCCGTAGGGGCATCGACACTCTCTCCGAGAACCCCGCCATCGACCTGATTCTGATGGACGTGATGATGCCTGAGATGGACGGCTATACCGCCACCGCCGAGATCCGGCGGAGGCCGGCCCACAGCGCTCTGCCCATCATCGCCGTGACGGCCAAGGCCATGCCCGGTGACCGCGAGAAGTGCCTGGCCGCAGGAGCCAGCGACTACGTCACCAAACCGCTGGACGCCGATGAACTCATCGCGTGCGTCCGCCGCTGGGTGAACACGTAGCCGGGGCCCCCTGCCAGCCACTCTCGCGCGTCGACCATCCCGTCAGGAGCAGCACTACGGTGAATACCCCCCAGCCACCCGAAGAGCCCGTCCGGGATGACGGGCCGCTGGGAGCTGCTTCCGATCGCCAGTACGCGCGCGTCAACAACGTGCCCCCGCCCCGGTCGGAAGAGGGCAGCAACGACGAGGGCTCCGGGCTCTCCGCCGTCGTGAAGGACGCCCAGGCCGAGGTCGGCACCGACCCGGCCGGCGGCGCGTCGGCGGTCGGCCGGCTGGCCGCGACGGTGGAACGACTTCGCCGTGAAGTCCAGGCAGCCCATGCCGCCGCCGATGGCCGTGCCCTGATCGAGCTGGCCAAAGGCGTCCTGATCGAGCGGTTCCACTGCGGCCCCACCGAGGCAGCCGGGCACCTCGCCGGGCTGGCGGAGCAAGCGGGCATGTCACAGCTTGAGCTGGCCGCCGACATCATCAACCAGTCCGCACGTGACAGTTTCACCGAGGCGGCTCGCGACTTCATTTCCCGGACCAACGGTGCCGGCGAGACGTCCGACGGGACGGGCGGATCCGTGGCGGTGCGGCTGCGCGCAGCCGAGAGCGGCGCACTGGCCGCAGACGACACGCAGGCCGTGGCCGAGTCCGTGCTGCACCATGCGCTCGCCCCGCTGGGTGCCACTGCGGTCGCCATCTGGGCGGCAGGACATGACGCGTCTCTCACCCTTGCCGGCAACGCCGGGTTCGCTGCGGAGGAAGCCGGGCGATGGCGTTATGTGCCGCCCGGTGTGGAGACCGTGGCCCGCCGGGCGCTGACCGAGCGCCGGACCGTGTGGTTCCAGGCACTCGCGGAAGCGGGCCTTCCATCGATCAGCGATCATCAGGCAACCGGTGGCGGCCGGGTGGCCGTGCCGGCCGGCGCCGGCGGCCGGATCATCGGAGTCCTGGAAATCTGCTGGCCGCACCGTCTTGCGCCGCAACCACCTCAGATCCAGCGTCAAGTGGAAGCCCTCGCTGAACTGTGTGCCCACACGCTGGAAACACACACAGCCGCAGTCGTCGGATTCCCGGACGCACCCAACGCGCTGAAACAGGACCTCGCCGAACTGGTCGACCTCGTTGACGGCCTCTATGACCCCGCGCTGGTGCTGCTGCCTCACCTCGAGGCCGACGGGCACCTGAGCGACTTCCGCATCCATCACACAAACCGGCACTTCGTCGATCCCGCCGGGCGACCGCGCAGCGCCGTCAGCGGAGCGATGCTTCTGGAGGCCTACCCCATGGCCGCCGTCGACAGTGAACTGTTCGAGAAGGTGGAGCGGGTGCATGCCACCGGTGAACCCTTCTACGCCGAGCGGATGACTCTCACCGCGCTGGTCGATCAGGTGCCGCTCGAAGCCGTCGCCGACATCAGCATCAGCAGGCATGGCGCTGCTGTACTGCTCATCTGGCGGATAGAAGACGAAGCCGGGCGACTGGCCAGCCTGTTGCAGCACGCCCAGCGCCTGGGCCGCATTGGCGGATTCGAGGAGAACACCGCAACCGGCAAGATCACCTGGAACCAACAACTGCACAGCCTCCACGGTCTGCCGCCCACCGCTGCACCCATCCCCCTGGAGCAACTGCCCGCGCACGCCCACCCCGACGACGCAGTCGCCATCGGCCGCTTCCTGCGTACCTTGTTGCAGCACCAGCGGGCCGCTTCCACTGCCTTTCGCCTGCAGCGTCCCGACGGCGTCACGCGGCACGTCCGCGTCGTCGCTGAGCCGGTCCTCGACGCGGACGATCGGCTGCTCGCTGTCCGAGGTGCCTTCCAGGACATCTCGTCGCAGCACTGGACCGAGGTGGCGCTGGCAGCGACACGTGACCAACTCGCGCACACGGAGCAGGAGTCGGCCGAGCGCAACCGCCTTGCTCTGCAACTCCAGCAGGCAATCATGCCGCCCACCCGGGGTCCGATCGACGCGCCCGGGCTCAGCATCGGAGTGCGCTACCGGCCCGCGGAGACCCAGCACCTGGTCGGCGGCGACTGGTACGACGCGTTCGTTCTGCCGTCCGGGCAGGTCCTCGTATGCGTCGGTGACATCGCGGGCCACGGCATCGAGGCGGCGACCAGCATGATCGTCCTCCGTAACGCCCTGCGTGGCCTCGCTGTGACCGGCGCGGGCCCGGCACAGCTGCTGACCTGGCTCAACCTGGTGACTCATCACCTGACCGACCCGGTCACCGCCACTGCGGTCTGCGGTCTTTACGATCCCGGCCGCCGCACCCTGCGCTGGGCCCGTGCCGGTCATCTGCCGCCCGTCCTGGTGACCGAGCAGCAGACCACGAAACTGCCGCTCATCCGCGGCATACTGCTCGGCGCCGTCGCACAGGCGGATTACGAGGAAGGTGAAGTACGGCTCGAGGTGGGCGACACGTTGCTGATGTACACCGACGGACTGGTCGAGCGGAGGGACTCCTCCATCCACGACTCTCTTGAGCATCTGATCGCCACCGCGAGCGTGGCCACCCAGTCCCTGGAACAACAACTGGACCGGCTGCTGACGCACAGCCGGGCAGACACGGATGACGACACATGCGTCGTCGGCCTCCGGGTGGAGTGATGGTGCGGGAGTGATGGTGCGCTGCGATGTTGCGGCCGGCCGGCGGGAATGCTCGTGCGCGGTCGGGGAACGCGCGTTCACACGGGACCTTCACTCTGGAAAGGACGACGCATGTCGAGGACAGCCACACCGTCCACACGACGCATCAACACGGAGTCGCAGCCCCTGGTCGGCTTCCAGGGCAGGGTCGGTGAACTGCCGTGGATCGAGGACACGGAGAAGATCGCCCCGCAGGACGCGCGCGAGCTGTCGAAGCTGTTCTTCGCTCGACTGCAGGTCCTCGAGGAAGGCACCCACGAGTACCAGTACGCGCGCAACACCCTCATCGAGATGAACCTGTCCCTGGTCCGGTTCGCCGCCCGCCGCTTCCGCAACCGGGGCAACGGTGAGATGGAGGACATCATCCAGGTCGGCACCATCGGCCTGATCAAGGCCATCGACCGCTTCGATGTGTCTCGCGAAGTCGAGTTCACCTCCTTCGCCATCCCCTGCATCGTCGGGGAGATCAAGCGGTTCTTCCGCGACACCAGCTGGGCCGTCCACGTACCCCGTCGCCTCCAGGAACTGCATATCGACCTGACCAAGGCCAAGGAAGACCTCACCACACGCCTGGACCGCCGGCCCAGCGTGACGGAATTGGCGGAGCATCTCGGTCTCGGCGAGGACGAAGTCGTCGAAGGCCTCATCGCCTCCAACGGCTACGCCGCCGGCTCCCTCGACACGCCGAGCGGCTCCACCGACGACGGGGACGGCAACGCCCCCGCCTACGCCGAGATCCTCGGCGACAGCGACCCCGCGATCGAACTCGTCGAAGACCTCCAAGCCCTCGCCCCGCTCCTCGACCGGCTCGACGACCGCGAACGCCACATCATCGAGTTGCGCTTCGGCCAGGAAAAGACCCAGTCCCAGATCGGCGAGGAACTCGGCATCTCCCAGATGCATGTCTCCCGCCTCCTCGCCCGCACCCTGAAAAAGCTCCGGACCGGAATGCTCACCGACCACTGACCGCCGCACCGGTCTCTCCCCCTGCCCGCACCCTCAGCGGAGGGAATGCGTCATGCCTCCGGCCACGAGTCCGGCCGGATCGGCCCGGAGGATGGCTTCCTGCGCGAGCCGTAGCGGCGGGCCCGGTTCGATCCCCAGCTCATCCCTGATGATCTTGCGCGCCCTGCGGTACACGCCCAGTGCGTCGCCCTGCCGGCCCACCCGGTACAGGGCGGCCATCAACTGCCGGTAGAAGGGCTCCCGCAACGGATGCTGGACCACCAGGCCCTTGAGTTCCTCGATCGCGGCGTAGTGGCGGCCGAGCGCCAGGGCGGACTCGATATTCAGCTCGATGCAGTTGAGCCGTTTTTCCTCCTCGACGGCCGCGAACGAGTTGATCTCCAGAGAACCCGCAATGCCGTCGAGAACAGGCCCCCGCCAGAGAGCGAGGGCCTGTCCAAGATGCTCCGAGGCGCCGAGGTAGTCGGCGGCGAAGTACCGGACTCTGCCGTTCTCGTAGAGCTCGTCGAACAGCCGTACGTCGAGTTGAGCCCTCCCCACATCCAGAATGTAGCCGGGCGATACCGTCATGATCGGCGGCGGCCCGCTTCCGGGTTCACCGAGAAGTTTTCGCAATTGCGAAACATATACGCGCAGGCTCGCGGTCGCGGAGCGCGGCGGTCGCTGCTCCCACAACTCGGCGACCAGTTTGTCTCCCGGTACGGCCTCCCCCGCTCGGACGGTCAGCAGTGCAAGCAATTTGGCGATCTTCGGTGGCGCAGGCGTCAGGTCGACATCGCCGCGGGTCACCCTCAGCCGGCCGAGCACCTGATAGCGCAGCGGTTGGCCGGATTGTGCGAAGTGCAGGGACACAGAAACCCCCTGAATGCGCGCGACGCATTCAACTAGTTCGAAATCCCCCGTTTAACCTCGGATACCTGACGGAGCACGCTTTTCTATAAACACCATAGCCCTGCGGTAGTTACGTGGTCATTAAATGGAAGATAACAGCCGCAGCGGGGCCCGAATGTCTAATTCCGGCCATTGAATCAGCCGGAATTGAATTGTTGAAATGTTGGCGGCAGAGCGGTAAGAGGCGGCCGGCTCGGGGATTCCCCCCGCGCGGGCCGCCTCTCGTCGGGCCGGTGCGTCACATCAGGCGACGGACACCTGCTCAGGTGCGAGGATCTCGGCCAGCCACGAGAACAACCGCTCGTGGTACAGGGTCATGGCGCCGGAGTGGCAGTGCGCGCCCCCGCCTTCGTCGGCGGTGAAGACGTGCAGTGACTTGGCGCTGTTCAGCCCCGTGTACACCTTCTTCGCGTGTTCAAGACCGGCGAAGAACATGTCCTCCTCGGCGTCGAGCACGAGCACGGGACAGCGCACGTCCCCCACGACCTCGGAGAGGCTGAAAGCGGGCATGCGACGCAGCAGTTCGGCGGGGGTCTGTACGCCGAACGTCCAGAGCGCCTGCCGCAGCAGCCAGCGGGTGAAGGTCTGCTGCATGGCGATCCCGTACATGACGGGATTGGCGAACTCGTCGCATCCCTGCTCGACCCACTCCAGCACGAACGGCGGCAGTGCCACCACATCACCGAGCTGCCACACGGCGTCGTGGGCCACGCATCCGGCCAGCCGGTGCTCGAATGCCGCGGCTCGTACGGCCAGCAGGCCGCCGAGGCTGGTGCCGACCAGAACGAGGCGTTCAGGGTCGACCCCCGGCTGCGCCAGGGCGAAGTCCACCGCCGGCGTGACCACTTTCTCCCAGTCGGGCCTGAAGGTGAGCCCTTGCTCGCGCAGCACCGAGCCCTGACCGGGGCCCTCGAAGCAGAGGCAGTTGTACCCCCGCGCCAGCGCGGCGGCCGCGACGAAGAAGTAGCCCTCTTCGAGTGTGGAGTCGATCCCGCCGTGGTGGACGATGGTGGGTCGTGGCCCTGCGGAGTCGTCCGCTTGGTAGAAGTAGCCCGGAAGCGATCCGTTCTCGTACGGGATGCTGACGGGCTGCGGCGGGCGTTCCATCAGTTCGGCGGCCTGCCCGAAAGTGTCCTGGGAGAGCCGTATCAGTCGGCCGGCCTCGGGGTCGTGTGCCGGGTCGTCGCGCAGGAAGAACTCGGCGGTCCGGTAGTAGTTGTGCGCGCGCAGCAGCGCGGCACGGGCGTCGACGGTCCGCTTCTCGCCGAGTGCCACCGTGCCCAGCCGGTGTACGCGCTCGGCCAGGGCGGTCCACTCGCGCCGCCAGGCATCGGTGTCGCCGTTCGGGATGCGCGAGGCGACGGCGATGACCTCGCCGAGCTGTGCGCCGCCGAAGTCGGCGTATCCGGCGGCGCGCAGCGCCTCGTAGTCGAAGGCTGGATCGTCGAAGAGGAATTTCATGGTTGCGGCTCCTGAGAGTGAGGGGGTGGTACAGGGCCGTACGTCGAGCGGGTGCAGGTGCACGTGCGGGTGCGGTGGCTGGTGCGGCTGCGGCTGCTCGTGCCGCACGGGACGCCTACCGCGGTTCGGGGTGCGTCCTCGTGCCGTTGAGGAAGGTGTCGACGATCGACTCGGCGAACGCGGCCGACTCCAGTGGCCGCTGCCTCAGGATCAGCCTGGAGAGCATCGGTCCGGTGAGCAGTTCGATGGCCTCGTCCACATCCAGGCCAGGGCGCAGCTCTCCGTCGGCCATGCCTGCGCGCAGCGCCTGGCGCAGCGCGTCCCGCCGGGCGGCGACCACCGAGTCCTCGAACCGTTCCACCAGTTGCGGGCGGCGCGCTGCCTCGCCGAGCAGTCCGGCGAGCAGGCGGTGCAGGTTGGTGTCCTGACCACGGTGCCGGATCTGGTCGACAAGGGTCACCAGCCTGTCCCGCAGCGGGAGTTCGCCCAGCGGAGGAACGGGAAGGTCGAGGCTGCCCAGGGCAGCGAGTACCAGCTCCTCCTTGTTGCGCCAGCGGCGGTAGATGGTGGCGCGGGCGACCCCGGCCCGTTGCGCCACCAGGTCCATGGACAGGGCGCTGAAGCTGCACCCGTCGCCGAGCAGGCCGAGGGTGCTCTCCAGGATCGCCCGGTCGGCAGCGGGATCACGCTGGCGGCCGCCCCGGGCGGTGCGCCCCCGAGCGGCCGTCGTCCCGGACCGGCCCCCGGAGCGGGACCGGTCCCCGGACCCGGATACGGACATGGGCCGGAGGCCGTCGGGCAAACCGCCCTCGGCCTCCGGCTCAACGTGTGGTGGCATTCATACCTCCGTGGTGTGACTGGTTCTTCCCACTGCCTCCCTGTCCGGACGGGCTTCGCTCGTACGGGCAGGCAGGAGCAGCAGGCTGACGAGGGCGCCGAGAAACGTGACCCCGGCAGCGACAAGAGCGGCAACATGCATGGCGGACACGTAGGAGTCGACGGCCGCGGCCGCCATTCCGGAGCCGCGCGGGCCGAGCGAGGCGGCGACGGCGAGCGTGCTCTCGACCGAGTCCTCCGCCGTGTCCCGGACTCCGCGGGGCAGGGCCGCCAGCCGGTCCGTCACGCTGGAGCGATAGGCCGTGGACAGGACCGAGCCCAGCACGGCGACGCCGAGAGCGCCGCCGACCTGGCGGAACGTGGTGTTGACGGCAGAGCCGGTGCCCGCCCTCTCCCGCGGCAGGGCGGACATGACAGCGGTCGTGGCCGGTGGCATCACACATGCGATGCCGACGCCCAGGACGAACAGGATGGCTTCGAGGACCCATACCTCGGTGTGCTCATCGACGGTGCCCACGGCGAGAAACGCGAGCGTGGTCAGCAGCGTGCCGGTGACGCACACGGGGCGGACCCCGATCCGTTTGGCCGCGAGAGTGGCCGGCGGGGAGAAGGCCAACTGGGCCACGGCCAGGGGAAGCAGGCAGTACCCGGCCTCAAGCGGTGTCCATCCGCGCACGCTCTGCAGATAGAAGACGAGGAAGAAGGTCCCACCGAGCAGCGCGAAGAACACCAGGCCGATGACGGTCACGGCCGCCGAGAAGCGGGGGATGCGGAAGAGGGCGATGTCCAGGGCGGGACGGCGGCTTCGCCGCTCCCACGCGACGAATGCGGCCAGCACGGCGAGCCCGCCCAGCACGGGTCCCCACACCTGGGCTTCCGCCCAGTCGTCCGATTCACCGCCCTTGATGACTCCGAACACCAGCAGAGTCAGACCGACGACGGACAGGGCGACACCGACCGGGTCGAAGCCGCCGCGCCGTGGGTCTTTGGACTCCGGTACGACGGCGACGGCGGCGACGGTTCCCACCACCACGATCGGGATGTTGATCAGGAAGACGGAGCCCCACCAGAAGTGTTCGAGCAGCGCACCGCCGGCGATGGGTCCGACGGCGACGGCGAGGCCGGCCGCACCGGCCCAGATGCCGATGGCCTTGGCGTGCTCGGCGGGCGGGAAGACGTCCATGATGATCGCCAGAGTCGCGGGCATCACCAGCGCACCGCCGACCCCGAGACCGGCGCGGGCGACGATCAGCTCGTCGGCACTGCCCGCGTAGGCGGACCACAGCGAGCAGCCGCCGAAGACGACGAGCCCGGCAAGCAGCGTGCGCTTGCGTCCCCAGCGGTCGGCGAGCACACCGGTGGTGAACAGCAGCGCGGCAAAGACGAGCGTGTAGGAGTCGACCGACCACTGCAGCGCGCTCTGCGAGGCGCCCAGGCCGACGGGTTCGGACTGAGCGAGCGTCTTCAGCGCCACGCTCAGTATGGAGGTGTCGAGGACCACGAGCAGGAGGCTGACGAGCAGCACGCCCAGTACCCACCAGCGGCGGGTGTCGTAGGCGATGGGCGGCTCGACGGTACGGAGTTGGGGTTGCGTCGTCACGGATTCCGCTCCTCGGAAGAAGAGGGTGCTGCGTGAACTGCCGTCTGATGCCGTGCACTTCGACGCTAGGCCCGACTCACAACCGAGTCAATGGTGTATCGAAACATCCTTGAATCGAAACAACCTTGGCTCGCATCTCGCCATCAGGACCCGGACCGCGGCCCCACGGCGCACGCGACAACGAAGTGGCCCCCGACGGTGCCGCTTTGGAAGTGCCAGCCCGGTGCGGCCGGACAGCGCCAGAGGGACGTGCCCCGGCCCACCGACCGCGGCTGGAAGGACACACCCGAGAAGTCCAGTCCCAGCCCGATGCCCAGAGCCTTCGCATACGCCTCCTTGAGCGTCCACAGACGTACGAGCATGCGATTGCGATCGGCGTATGGAAGCAAGCGCAGCGCGGCGAGCTCCTGCGGGTGGCAGACCTTCTCCGCAAGTCCAGGAGTGAGCAGCGACCGGTCGCACTCCTCCACATCCACGCCGATCCGGCGCCCTCGGGCGACTCCCACCAGCAGCAGACCGGCTGTGTGGCTGATGCCTCCGTCGAAGCCGGCCGGCTCGCGTACGCCGGGGCGCCCGCGTGCGCCCCGCTCCAGCATCACGTTCGCCGGGTCGGTGCCACCCGCGGCGGCGACGGCATGGCGCAACAGCAGCCGGGAGCCGAACAGCCGCGCCCTCGACACGGGTTCACGCGTCGCCCGATACCTCGGCCAGTCCGCGCCCAGTAGTTCAGGCGAGGGCGTGCACGGGACGGACGCCCAGTCGGCCAGTCGGCCGTGACACACCGCGTACCCATGGCGCCGCACGCTCGCGCGGACGGCAGCCCAGTTCCCGGAATCGGGCAGGAGTGGACCGGCAGAGATGGGCACCGAGCCTGGTTCCACCATCGCCACCCTCCCTTCGTTCTCCGTGGGTTGTGCCTACACCGCGTCACACCCGAGCGGCACCGCGTGCCAACACGTGGCGTACTCAAGCGCGCACCCACTGTTCTAGCGCCTTTGAGCGACGCCGTACGGGAAACGCCGGACCTGCGACGTGCGCATCAAGCACGGCTTTACGCCTCCTTTTCACCGCTCTCCAAAGATGGGCGCAACGGATGGCACTTGGTGCCGTGCGAGCCCGTATCCCGTACCGCGGAGCAACCGACAGCGATCGACAGGGGATGAGATGCGCAGGACCTTGACGGACGCCGTACGCGCCGGCGTGGAGCAGTACCCCGAGCGCCTCGCGTTCGTGTATCTGCACGAAGACGACCGGATCATGCGGCCCGAGCGGCTCACCTATGCGGAACTGGACCGCCGCGCCCGCCTCGTGGCCACCCGTCTGCGCGAGGCGTCGAAGAAGGGCGACACAAGCCCGGTACTGCTGCTCTACCCGCCCACACTGGACTTCGTCACCGCGTTCCTCGGCTGCTTCTACGCTGGGCGCACGGCGATCCCCGCGCCACTGCCCGATGAACCGGGCGAGCGGCTCGCCCGCGTGAGCGGCATTCTGCGCGATGCCTCGGCGGGCGCGGTGCTGACGCTTCCCGAGCACCGTCAGGCTCTCTCCGCATGGCTGGCCGCCTCCGGAGAACAGGAAGTGGCATGTCTCGAGGCCGGTGGTGACTTCGCCGGGGACCCCGACGTCTGGTTCCCGCCGCAGGTCCGCGACCAGGAAGTGGCCTTCCTTCAGTACAGCTCGGGCTCCACGAGCACGCCCAAGGGAGTCATGGTCACGCACGCCAATCTGGTTGCCAATCAGGAAGCCATCCGGCGGGCGATGAACACCCAACAGGGCGTCGTCGCAGGCAGCTGGCTGCCGCTCTACCACGACATGGGCTTGATCGGGATGACCCTGCACCCTCTGTGGATGGGCGGCACGAGTGTCCAGATGTCACCCATCTCCTTCATCAAACAGCCGCACCGCTGGCTGCGCATGATTCACGACTACCAGGTCGAGGGCACCGCGTCCCCCAACTTCGGCTACGAGCTGTGCACGCGCCGGACGACCGAGGAACAGTCCGCCGGGCTCGACCTGTCCAGCCTGCGAGTGGCCCTCAACGGAGCGGAGCCGGTTCGCGCCGACACGCTCCGGGCCTTCACCGCCCGTTTCGCGGCCAACGGGCTGCGTCCCGAGGCCATGCTGCCCTGCTACGGCCTGGCCGAGAACACACTGCTGGTCTCCGGAGGCGACACCGCCAGGCAGCATGTCGAACTGACGGTAGACGCCCACTGCCTGGAGCAGGACGAGCTGCAGCCCGCACGAGACGGTCGGGCGACCAGGACGCTCATCGGCTGCGGCCGCCCCGTGGGCACCGAAGTACTCCTCGTGGACCCGATGACCCTCGAGGTCCTGCCGGAAGCCCGGGTCGGCGAGATATGGCTGCGCGGCACGTCGGTGGCCGCTGGCTACTGGAACCGACCCGAGGAGACCGCCGAGTCCTTCCAGGCGTCGACAGCGGACGGGCGCACCGGGTACTTCCGCACCGGCGACCTCGGCGCCCTGCTCGGCGGGGAGTTGTATGTCACCGGGCGGATCAAGGAGATGCTCATCCACCACGGCCGCAACCTCTATCCGCAGGACATCGAGCATGCCGTGCAGGACTCGGGACCCGCCTTCCGCAAGGGCGGTGGCGCCGTGTTCACCGTCGCCGGCAGCGAGGCCGAACGCGACCACGTGGTCGTGGTGCAGGAAATCCGCCCACACGCCTACGACGAGCCTGACCTGCCGGGACTCGCCGTGTCGGTACGGGAGTTGGTGAGCCGCCAGTTCCAGCTGCCGGCCGCGAACGTGGTCCTGGTGCGCCCCGGCGTGATCCGCAAGACGACCAGCGGCAAGACACAGCGCACCCTGATGCGGCAGCTCTTCCTCGACGGCGCTCTGCCCGCCCTGCACCAACGCCTGGAACGACCGGTCGCGGCCCTGATCGACGGCGGCGCCGACGGCAGCCCCGAGTCCGCCTCGCTCGCCGCCCCCGGTCGCTGAGACCCGAACCCCTCAAGGGAGAGGTACGCCATGCCCATCGCCCCCGAAACCCGTGCCGAGAAGCTGGACCTCGTACTGCCGGACCTGACCGCTTCGGAGCTCGAGCAGTGGCTCACCGATCGCGTGGCCTTCCATCTGCACCGGCCCGCCGAAGAGATCGATCCGGACACGCCGCTCGCCGACTACGGCATCGACTCGGTAGCGGCCATCGGCATCTGCGGTGAGATCGAGGCACGCCATCAGCTTTCGGTCTCCGCGACGATCGCCTACGACTTCCCGACGGTACGTGCCATCAGTACGCACCTCGCCGAACGCCTCAACGGCGAAGCCGGAGCGGCGTCATGACCGAGCGCGAACCGGTCGCGGTCGTCGGCCTCGACTGCCGCTTCCCCGGTGCCCGCGACGCCAAGGAGTTCTGGGAACTCCTCATGGAAGGCCGGGACGGCACCCTTCGCATCCCGGAACAGCGCTGGGACGCGGACCGTTACTACACGGCGCCCCCGACCGGTCCCACCGGTACGTCCGAGGCCCGGCCGCCCGGCCGCAGCAATACCGTGCGCGGCGGCTTCCTCGACGATCCCGACTCCTTCGACCCCCAGTTCTTCGGCATCGCCCCGCGGGAGGCGGCCGCCATGGACCCGCAGCAGCGGCTGCTGCTGCAGTGCTCCTGGCGCGCCATCGAGGACGCGACGGTCCCGCCCGAGGACCTGGCCGGCACCAACACCGGAGTGTTCGTCGGAGTGATGGCCAACGAGTGGGCGTATCTGCAGCTGTCGGACTACGACAGGATCACCGCCCGCTACGGCTCCGGCAACGGCTACTTCATGGGCGCCAACCGGGTCTCGTACCACCTCGACCTCAAAGGCCCCAGCCTGGCGGTGGACACGGCCTGCTCGTCCTCACTCGTCGCCGTCCATCTCGCGGCCGGCGCGCTGCGGGCGGGCGACTGCGACTACGCGCTCGCTGCGGGCACCAATCTGATCATGACGCCCGTCATCAACATCTTCTACTCCCAGGCGGGCCTCTCCGCGCCCGACGGACGGTGCAAGCCCTTCAGCGCCGCGGCCGACGGCATCGGACGGGCCGAGGGCGTCGCGGTCCTCGTACTGCGCCGCCTCAGTGACGCCCTGGCCGACCACCAACCCGTGTACGCCGTGCTGCGCGGCAGCGGGGTCAACCAGGACGGTCGCAGCAATGGGATCACCGCCCCCAACCGGTGGGCCCAGCAGCAACTCATCGAGAGAGTCTGGCAGTCGGCCGATGTCACCGCGGACGACATCCACTTCATCGAGGCGCACGGCACCGGCACCCTCCTCGGCGACATGATGGAGGCGCAGGCGCTCGGTCACCTGACCACCGGCCGCAGCGGCGGGAGCATCGCTCTGGGCTCGGTCAAGAGCAACTTCGGCCACGCGGAGGGAGCGGCCGGGATCGCCGGGATCGTCAAGTCGGTGCTCGCCCTGCAGCACCGGACGGTGCCGCCCAGCCGATTCGCCGAGAACGAGAACCCGAAGCTCCAACTGGCCGAGCGACGGCTGTCGCTGCTCAAGTCCCCGCTGCGGCTTCCGTCCGGCACTGTGCACGCCGCCGTCAGCAGCTTCGGCATGGGCGGCACCAACGCGCACGCGGTCCTGTCCTCCGCGCCTCGCTCGGCACACCCGTCGGGTGGCGGGGCGCCGGGGGTGTTCACCGTGTCCGCCCGCTCCGCGCGACAGCTGCGCCCCAACCTGCTGGCTCAGGCCGAGGCGCTGGCCCGGGTGCCCGAGGACCGGCTGCCGCAGCTGTGCTGGACCAGCAACCGGGTCAAGTCCCGGCTGCCGCACCGCGTGGCCGTCGCCGCCGCGGGACTGCCCGAGCTGGTGGCCGGGCTGCGCAAGGCGGCGGAGCGCGCCGACGACGGGCCGGCCGGCAGCGCCCGGCGGGGGGCACCCGCGGTGGCGTTCGCCTTCACCGGCCAGGGCGCGCAGCATCCCCGTATGGCCGCTTCCTGGTATGCCTCGTCCCCCGTCTACGCGCGGCTGTTCGACGAGATCGACAAGATGCTCGCCGCCCACCTCGGGCTCTCGGTGCGCGACGCGGTGCTGGACGGCGACCCGGGCATCGACCGTACGGGCCTGGCACAGCCGGCTCTGTTCGCCGTGGAATACGCGATGGCGGGCACCCTCGTCGAGGCCGGCATCAAGCCCTCGTTCGTCATCGGCCACAGCATCGGCGAGTTCGCGGCCGCATGCACGGCCGGTGCGCTCGATGCCGCGGACGCCGCCAGGCTGGTCGCGCGCCGAGGTGCCCTGATGGAGGCGCTCCCCGACGGCGGCGGCATGCTCACCGTGCCTCTCGGCCCACCCGCAGTGGAGACGCTGCTGGCTGAGCGTGCACAGCTGTGCATTGCCGCGGTCAACGGGCCCGACAGCACGGTCGTCGCCGGCGATCTCACCGAACTGGAGGCGCTGCGGGCCACATTGACCGAGCGGAGCATTGCCTCGCGCCCGCTGACCGTCTCGCACGCCTTCCACTCGCCGCTCATGCAGCCCGTCGTGGAGGACTTCCGCCGCGAGGCCGACATGCCGGTGCACCGGCCCACCGTGCCCTTCTTCTCAACCGTGCACGGACGTCGGCTGGCCGACGACGAGGTCATGGACGCGGACTACTGGGCGCAGCAGATCACCGCGCCGGTGCGGTTCGCCGACGCGGCAGCCGGGTTGTTCGCCGCCGGAGCCACCCACATCGTGGAAATCGGCCCGCGCGCCGCCCTCACCCCGCTGCTCGCCCGGCTGAAGCCGGCCACCGGTCACCCGGTGAGCTGCCACGCCGCTCACCCGGGACGCCGCGCGCCGCAGCACCCGGTGCACCAGCTCATCGGCGAGCTGTGGTGCGCCGGACTCACCCCCGACTGGGACGCGCTGTACCAGGAGACAGCCCGGGTGCCGCGCCGTCTGCCGCCGTATGTCTTCGACACCACTTTCCGCGCCTGGCGCACCGCCGACGCCCCCGAACTGCCCGTGTCCACACCCCTCTCACTGGACGCGGCAGCCGCGGTACCGCCCACGGCGGATCGCGGAGAATCGTGCCCGCCGGCCCGCCCCGGTGACCCCCCGCACCTCGTGGCTGAGGTGACGCACCGTCTGGTCTGCCGGGTCGGCGGGCACGAACCGTCCGACGTACACAGCCGTTCACGCCTGCACGAGGACCTGGGCTTCGACTCGATCCAGGTGATGGAGCTCAAGACCCGCATCGAGAACGAACTCCCGCAGGTAGGCACTCTCCCGATCGAGGAGTTGCTCGCGAGCCTGGAGACGGTGGGCGACCTCACCGGCTATCTGCGCGACCGCCTCCTGACGCCGTCCGCACCGGAAGGAACGCGCTCATGACCGTACCCACGGCGCACCTGGCTTCGGTCGGTACCTGTCTGCCGGGAGAACCCGTCGACAACGCGACACTGGCCAAGCTCGTCGGCGTCGACGAGCAGTGGGCCGAGATGCTCATCGGCAACACCAGCAGGTATTTCGCCGTCGATCTGGCGACCGGCCACGTGCGGCACAGCCTCACCGACATCGCCACGACCGCCGCGGACCGGGCCCTTGCGCAGGCGGGCCTGGACCCCGGCGACATCGACTGCATCGTCATGGGCACCGCCACCCCGGACCAGCTGATGCCCGCCACCGTGAACCTCGTCGCGGACCGTCTCGGCATCGACAACGTCCCCACCTATCAGCTCCAGTCCGGCTGCGCGGGGGCCATTCAGGCACTCGACGTGGCCCGCACTCTGCTGCTCGCCGGACGCTGTGCGACCGTGCTGGTGATCGGCGGCGATGTGTGTGCCAAACATCTGGAGACCGACTTCGACCCCGGCTCCCGCAGCTCCGCCGAACTCGTCAACTATGTCCTCTTCGGCGACGGCGCCGGCGCCGCCGTGCTCAGTACCGAGTCCTTCGGCCAGCGCATCGAGATCCGCCAGGTGCTCAACCGGCTGGTGGGCCTCGGCAAGAAGCCGGGACAGGTCATCGACTGGTTCGGCCTCGCCGACCGGCACACGGACCGGACGGTGGTCTCCGAGGACTACAAGGCCATCGAAGCGGCGGTGCCGGCCCTGGCGTCGCAGATGTTCTGGGAACTCCTCGCCGACCTGGGCTGGACGCCCGACCAGGTGAACTACCTGCTCCCGCCCCAGCTCTCCGGCCGGATGAGCGACCGGATCTCCGAGGGGATGCCCGCCCCCGGCGCCCGGCGCATCAATGTCGTACGCACCGTCGGCAACAACGGCAATGCCCTCCCGTTCCTCCAGCTCGCCGAGCTCACCGAGCAGTGGCAGGGGCCCGGGCGCGCCGTCACGGTCGCCATCGAATCGAGCAAGTGGATCAAGTCCGGCATCGCCTTGGAGCGCACATGACCACGACGGAACACACCGCTCTCGCCACGACGACCGCTGTCGCCGCCACCGCCGCCACCGCCGCTGTCGCCGCCGCGGGCGACAGCGGTGCCTGGCAGGATCCCGCGGCGCTGCGCACATTGCGCGGCCTGTCCGCAGAGGGCCGGCTGGAGGCGGAGTACGGATCCGTCCGCGCCCTGCTCGCCCGTATGCCCCAGGGCGATCTGCCGGCGGCGGGCCAGCTGCTGGCCCGCCTCGACCTCGAGGCGATCCGCCGGCACGGCCCCGATCTGCCGGTCGTCACCGTCACCGTCACCGGCCAGTCCACCGTCGCCCCGCTCGTCGCCCCGCTCACCGCCGAACTCGCCCGGCACGGACTGGTGCTGGACCCGGTGGTATCTCCCTACGGCTCGTATCTGCACGACCTGCTGAGTCCCGCGGCGCCGGGCGACAGTGCCGGGCAGCCCGCGCTCACGCTGTGCATCCTCGACCCGCACACGGTCTTCGAGGAGGTGTCCGTCCCCTGGACGGTCGAGGACGTCGAGGCAGCGGCCCGGCGCAGACTGGCGCTCCTGGCCGAGGCCGTGCGCACCCACCAGGACAGCGGGCGGGGGCCCTTGGTACTCAACACCGTGCCGCTGCTGCACCGCCATGCGCACCAGCTGGTCGACCTGCGCTCGCGGGCCCGGCTCGGCGCCGTGTGGCGCGAGTTCAACAGCGGGTTGCTCGCCCTCGCCCACGAGCATCCCGGGCTGGCCGTCATCGACCTCGACCCCCTGGTGAGCCTGGGCACAGCCGCGTACGAACCACGCACCGGCCTGTACGCCAGGGCCAGGCTGTCCGAGGGGCTGCTCGCCGACTACGCCCGCGAGGTCGGCCATCTCGTCCTGGGGCGCCTGGGCAGAACCCGTAAATGCCTGGTACTGGATCTGGACGGCACGCTGTGGGGCGGAGTGCTCGGCGAGGAGGGCCCGGACGGCATCGAGCTCGGCACCGGATTCCGCGGGGAGGCGTTCCTGGACTTCCAGCGGGTGCTCGCCCAGCTGGGCTCGCAGGGCGTGCTGCTTGCGGTCAGTAGCAAGAACAACGCGGACGCGGTGCGCGAGGCGCTGCGCGACCACCCCGCCATGCGGCTGCGCGAGGAGGACTTCGTCTGCGTGAACGCCAACTGGTCGGCCAAGCACGACAATCTGCGCGACATCGCCGAGCGGCTGGGCCTCGGCCTGGACAGCTTCGTCTTCGTCGACGACAGCCTCTTCGAATGCGGCCTGGTCAGGGAGCAGCTGCCCGAGGTCGCGGTGATCCGCGTCGACGAGGAGCCCGCCCTGCACCCGACCGCGCTGCTCGCCGACGGCTGGTTCAATCTGCACCGGCTCACCGAGGAGGACCGCGAGCGGGCGGGCCGCTACCGTACGGAAACCCGGCGGCAGGAGTTCCGCGAGGACGTCGGCTCCTACCAGGACTATCTGGACGGCCTCGGCATCGAGGTCACCGTACGGCCGGTTTCCCCGGCGGAAATCCCGCGCGTCTCCCAACTCACCCTGCGCACCAACCAGTTCCACCTCGCCACCGAGCGCCTGCAGGTGCCGCAGGTGCAGGCGTGGGCCGAACAGCCCGGCGCCGACGTGCTCGTGGTCTCCGCCCGCGACCGGTTCGGCGACCACGGCCTGGTCGGTGCGGTGTTTCTGCGCCGCGAGGGCGAGGAACTGCGCATCGACAACTACGTACTGAGCTGCCGGGTTTTCTCGCGGGGCATCGAGAGCGCATGCCTGAGCGCGGTGCTCGAACACGCCCGTGCCACCGGCGCCGGCAGCGCGGCCGGCCGCTATCTGCCCACGCCCAGGAACGCCGCCTTCGCCTCCTTCTACGCCGATCACGGCTTCGTCCCCGCCGGTCCTGACCCGTACGACCCCGAGGGCGCGTTCTTCCGGCACGACCTGGGCGACGTCGCCCCCGCCCCCGCCCATCTGCGACTGCACACCGCCCTCGTAGGAGAGTGCACATGACCACCGCTATCGCCGACCCCGTTCAGTTCTGCACGCTCCTGGGGGAGGAACTCGGCTTCCACATCACGCCCGAGGATCTCGACCGTCCGTTGGACGATGTACCCGAATGGGACTCGGTGCATCTGCTGCGCCTGGTCACTGTCCTGGAGAGTGTCACCCGCCGGCGCATCCCGGTGGCCGAACTGCTGGAGGCCGCCACCTTCCGGCAGATGTACGACGTGGTGGCCCGCACATGACAACGGTCACCGCGATGCCGAGCTGCCTCGTCCGGGCACCCCGTGAGGGCATCCCGCTGCGGCTGTTCTGCTTCCACCACGCGGGCGGGGGCGCCTCGTTCTTCGCCTCGTGGCGCGACCGGGTGCCACCCGAAGTGGACGTCGTACCCGTGCAGTTGCCCGGTCGCGAGTCCCGCTTCCGGGAACGCCGCTTCCGCGACGCCGGGCGGCTGGCCGAGTCTCTGGAGCGCGAACTCGCCCCGTGGCTGGACCGGCCGTACGCCGTCTACGGACACAGCATGGGCGCCCTCGTGGCCTTCGCGCTGGTGGCGGCCCGGATGCGGGGCGGCGGCCGGGCACCGCGGACGCTGTACGTCGGCGCCTACGGCGCCCCGCATCTGACTCCCCCGCTGCCGCCGGCCGACCGGTACGCGGACGCGGACCTCGCCCGTTTCCTGGTGGACGTCGGAGGTCTGAACCCGCAGTTCCTCGGCCGGGACGACTGGCTGAGGGCCCTGCTGCCCATCGTCCGGGACGACTTGCGCATCTGTGCCAGCCATCGGCGGGCGGGGCTGCCGGATCCGGACGACGAGGGGGCTCGGCTCCCGCTCGACATCCATGCCTTCGCGGGTCAGGACGATCCGCTGGTGGACCCGGAGGCCGTGCGGTCCTGGGAGCGGTACGCCCGGCGCTTTCGGATGTCCACGGTGCCGGGCGGACATTTCTTTCCGCGCGAGCAGCCCGCGCCGTTCTTCGACGTACTCAACCGCTCCCTGGTGGAACTGATCACGGAGCCGGGCGGACGACGCGCGGGACCCGAGTGATCCGTCGGTCGATCTCCTCGGCGTTCTTCTCGTACATCGTGCGCTGGTCCCGAATACCGGGCATGACCCACAGCGGGCGTGCCGAACCGTCCGCGAAGGCGAGGCCGTCGGTGTCGGGCCGCAGCCCCGTCAGCGTCAGCGCGAACGGTTCGAGGTAGTCGATCTCGTTTCCGGCGGTGAGCCGGAAGGGGCGGTCGTGGCCGGGGTAGATGACATCGGCCAGCTCGACGACCCGTTCGATGCTGCGGGTTGCCAGCTCGGCGTCCCAGAAGACCAGGGGGTTGTGGCGGGTCTGGGCGACATAGGCGAAGTGCAGTGCGTCGCCGGTGATGGCACTGCGCCCGGCGTCGGTGTCCACGAGCACCCCGATGCTGCCGGGCGAATGCCCCGGCAGACCGATGGCGGTGACGCCGGGGATGATCTCCTCCCCGTCCGCGATCTCGCGGACGGGGAGCTGTTCGAGCAGCAGTCCGGTCCATGCGGGGGTCGCCCAGTCGTTGGTGTGCGGCGTGTGGGCGTAGCGGCGTTCGTCGGCGTGGATCAGCAGGGTCGCGTGCGGGAACAGATCGATGTTCTGCACGTGGTCCCAGTGGGCGTGTGTGAGCACCACGGTGTCGATGTCCGCCGCCGTGAGCTGCCGGGCGGCGAGCGCGTCCCAGAGGTGGGGACGCCGCCCGACGTGCGCGGCGTCGACGAGGATGTTGCGGACCCGTCCCGCGGCGTCGGTCCCCCGGACCAGGAACACTCCGCAGAAGGCGGGATAGCCCTGGTCGGTGTCGATGGCGAAGCCGGGCAGGAGAATGTCGATCGTCGGCATGGAACTCCCTTGTCGCTGGCTGGTGTCGGGGTGTGCGCCCGCTGTGTCGCTGGCGAGGTCAGTGGTCCTCCGCGCCGGGTACGGCGGCGCGGAGCGCTTCGAGGCTCCCGGGATTCACGAGGGTGGACAGATCTCCGGGCGGAAGGCCGGTGACACAGTCGCGGATCAGCCGCCGCATCACCTTTCCGGTGCGAGTCCTGGGCAGTTCGGGCAGCGCGACCACGCGACCGGGCCGGAAGGCGTGCCCGAGCGCGTCGGCCACGCGCTCGCGGATGCGTTCGGCATCGGCCGCATCCAGCGCCCCGTGCGCGGGCACCACGAAGCACCAGACGACTTCCCCCTTGATGCGGTGCGGGACCCCGACGGCCGCGGCCTCGGCCACTGCCGGGTCCCCGAGGACGGCCTCTTCGACCTCGGCGGGTCCGAGCCGCTTGCCTGCCACCTTGATGATGTCGTCCAACCGGCCGTGCAGGAACCACTCGTCGCCGACACGGGAGGCGAGATCACCGTGGGACCAGCTGCCCGGCCGGCGGCTGAAGTACGTACGGGCGAAACGCTCCGGTGCCCGCCACAACCCGCGGGTCATCCCCGGCCAGGCGTGCCGGACCACGAGCTCCCCCAGCTCTCCCTCGGCGACCTCCTCTCCGTCCGCGTCCACGACGGCGGCATCGATGCCCAGGCAGGGGCCGGCGAAGCTGCAGGGCGACTGCGGCACCGTGGGCGAGGAGCCGAGCAGTGAGCCGCCGACCTCCGTGCCGCCGCTGATGTTGATCACGGGGCAGCGCCGGCCGCCGAGTTCGGCGAAGTACCACTGCCACGCGTCCTCGGTCCAGGGCTCACCCGTGGAGCCCAGGATCCTCAGCCGGGAGAGGGCGGCCGGGACCATGCCGCGCGCCATCATCGTCCGCGACAGACTGGGCGAACTGCCGAAGACCGTGACCCGCTGCTCGTCGAGCAGCCGCCACAGCCGGGCGGGGTCGGGATGGTCGATCGCGCCTTCGTACGTCAGGACGGTTGCGCCCGCCAGGGTGCAGCCGATGGCGACGAGCGGAAACATGATCCAGCCGGGGTCGGTGACCCAGAAGGCCACATCGTCCGGCCGGACGTCGAGGTTGTAGCGGACCTCCGAGCCGACCTGCAACGGAAAGCCGCCGTGGGTGTGGACCGCGCCCTTGGGCCGTCCCGTGGTGCCGGACGTGTGCATGAGGAGGAACGGAGCGCTGCCGGGGAGCGAGAGCATCGCGGCGGGCTCCGAGGCGGCCAGCCGGTTCCAGGTCGTGGTCGCCGGACGGGCCGAAGACATCCCTTCGACCGAATCGTCGGCCAACTCTCCTGTGACGACGAGGTGGCGTACGGCCGGTACCTTCTCCGCCGCGGTACGGGCGACGGCCTCCATGTCGTACCGGGCGCCGCGCCGTGTCGTGGCGGCAGCCGTGACCAGCACCCGCGCCTCGGCGTCGGCGAGCCGTACGGCAAGCGCCTCGGAGCCGAAGCCGGAGAACATCGGCACCAGTACGGCTCCGATCCGGGCGCAGGCGAAGAGCAGCACAAACGCTTCGGGACCGGGTGGCAGAAAGCCCGCCACCCGGTCCCCTTCCCCCACGCCGAGGCCGCGCAGTCCGGCGGCGATCCGGGCGCTGAGCTGCGCCGTCTCGCCGTAGCCGAGTCGGCCCCCGGTCCCGTCCTCGCGCTCCCAGCGCAGTGCGACGGCGTCGGCGCGCCCTTGCCGCACATGGCGTTCGAGGCAGGAGTCGACGAGGTTGGTGCGCCCGCCCGGGAACCAGCGTGTGGTGGCGATGCCGCCACGGTCGTCGCAGGTGCGCTGGGGGCGGGTGTGCCAGACGATGCCGATGTCACGGGCGGCCCGGGACCAGTACCACTCCGGATCGGCGACAGAACGGGCGTGCAGTTCGCGGTAGCCGTCGATGCCGTGGGCGCGGCAGAACGCGGCGACATTGCTGTGTTCGGTCAACTCGCGGCTCGGGGACCAGACATACTCGGCCATCAGGCACCTGCCGGGTTCTCGATCAGGGCGGCGATGCCCTGACCGCCGCCGATGCACAGGGCGATCACGCCGAACTGCCCGCCGGTTCGGCGCAGTTCATGCGCGGCCTTGAGCAGCAGAATGGTGCCCGTGGCGCCGATCGGATGACCGAGCGCGATCGCGCCGCCGTTCGGGTTCACCCGGTCGGGGTCGAGTTTGAGGTCGTCCATCACGGCGAGGACCTGGGCGGCGAAAGCCTCGTTGAGCTCGATCACCGAGATGTCGTCGAGGGTGAGACCGGCGCGCTGCAGCAACTTCCCGATGGCTCCGGCAGGCGCGAATCCCATGATCTCCGGTTCCAGGGCCGTGACGACCGTGTCACGCAGCCAGCACAGCGGGACTGTGCCGGGGGCGAGATCGGCGCCGCGCCTCAGGACCACGGCGGCGGCACCGTCGTTGAGCCCGGCCGAGTTCCCCGCGGTGACCGTGCCGTCCTCGGCGAACGCGGGAGCGAGCGCCGCGAGGGTCACGGCCGTCGTGCCGGGGCGCGGGTGTTCGTCCTGCTCGACCGCGCCGTCCGGAGTGATGATGGGCACGATCTGGCCGGCGAACCGCCCCTCGGCGAGAGCCACGGCGGCCCGGCGCTGACTCTCGGCGGCCCATCGGTCCTGGCGGTGCCGGGAGATGGCGAACCGCCCGGCGACGCATTCCCCGGTCAGGCCCATCGGGCCGTGGCTGAACGGGTCGGTGACGAGCGAGAAGGTGCCGTCGATCCGGGGCTGCCCGAGGAGTTCGTCGGCCGCCCGCTCGCTGTAGTCGAGCATTGGCTGGCGGGTCATCGACTCGTTGCCGCCGGCCACCATGGTGTCGGCCTCGCCGAGGGCGAGCGTCTGCGCGGCCGACCAGACGGCCTGAAGGCCGGACCCGCACAGCCGGTTGACGTTGTAGGCACGGACCTGGACCGGCAGCCCGGCCGCGAGCGCGGCGCGCCGGGCGTTGAACGCGTCCGGCCCCACTTGTCCCACGCAGCCCAGGACCACTTCGTCGACGGCGCCCAGCTCGACGCGCGCGCGAAGGATCGCCTCCTGGATCACCAGGGCGCCGAGCTGGTGGGCGGGGACGGAACGCAGCGCGCCCTTGTACCGCCCCACGGGCGTACGAGCTCCCTGGACGACGGCGATGTCGGGCAGCATCAGATCTCACTCCTTCGCTGTGGCACGTATCAAGAGGGCATCCCGGTCGGGCCGGATGAGCAGCATCGAGACCACACCGCCGGCGATCAGCAGCAGGGCCGCGAGGTCGAACGCCCGCCCGTAGCCGAGCGCCTCGGTCGGCGCCGCGTCGATGATCCGGCCGGTGACGTACGGCGCGAGCAGACTGGAAAGGGCGGCGAGTGCGTAGGACAGGCCGAGGGCGGCGCTGCGTCGTCCGGGCGGACAGATGTCCGCGATGGCCGAGTTGGTCAGCGGCGTCTGCCCGTTGCCGGCGGAGAACGCCACCACCAGCAGCGGCAGCAGGAGCGCGGCAGGTCCCACCCGGGTGGTCAGCAGCAGACAGGCCCCGGCGAGCAGCGGCAGCACCGCGCCCACCAGGCCCTGTGCGAGGCGTGCGGTGCTGCCTCGGCGCAGCAGCCGCTGGGCGAAGGCCCCGGCCGCGAGGACGAGAACAGCCATCGACAGGGCGGGCAACCCGACAATCCCGCTGATCTCCGCATCGCTGAACCCCGCCTGTTCCTCCAGGAACAGCGGCAGCCAGGCGAAGCCGAGGGCCAGGGTCCACATCACGGTGAAGGCGGAGAACGTGGCTCCGAGCCAGGTCCCGCTGGTGACGATGCGCCGGAACGGCGTCTCGCCGGCGGCCACGCGCGGTTCGGCCCCCAACAGGGCATCGTCGACCGGGGCGGCCTCGACGGGGGCGGCGCCGTCGAGGCGAGCGGCGTAGGGCCCGCTTCCGCCGAGCCGCAGCCAGACGATCACCCACACGATCCCGATTCCGCCGAGCAGACCGAATGCGGCGCGCCACCCCAGGGTGTTGCTGACCAGGATGACGAGCGGGGCTGCCACCACGGTGCCGCCCGCGCCCCCGGCGACCACCACGGCAGAGGGCAGCGAACGCTCTTTCTCCGGAAACCAGGTGAACGCCGTGTAGTTGGCCAGGGGATAGCCCGGTCCCTCGCCCGCGCCGAGCACCACACGGGTGGCGACGAGGGCGCCGAAGCCCGCTGCGGGGAGCAGAATCGGCAGCTGCGCCGCGGCCCAGACCAGCGCGAGCGCGGCAAGCAGCGGCCGGGTGCGGATCCGGTCGCCGAGGAAGCCGACCGCGACGGCCGAGAGGCTGAACAGCAGGTAGAAGCTACTGGCGACGGCCCCGAACTCGGTGGCGGTGAGGCCGAGATCGTCCCTGACCGGGTCCGCGGTGAGGCCGAGGACTGCCTTGTCCGCCGCGTTGATCACGATGAAGAGTGCCAGGACGACCAGGACGGTACGGGCGCGCCGACGGGTGGCGACGGCCGCGCCGTCCGGGCGCGTATCGGCTTCGAGTGTCATCCGGCGCCCAGTCGCTCGTCCAGCCAGTCGAAGACCTGTTGATGGAAGCGCAGGGCCGCGCCTTCCTGGCAGTGCTCCCCGGCGCCCTCGGCCGCGGAGAAGCGGATGAGCTCCTTCCGCGCGCGCAGTGCGCCATGGACCCGTTCGGCTTCGCCCTGGCAGACGAGGTCGTTCTCGGCGTCGAGCACGAGCGTCGGGCAGGCGATGCGCTCGGCTACACCGTCGAGTTGGTACGGGGCGCAGGCGCGCAGGGCTTCGGCCGGCGACTTGGCGCCGAAGACCCACATACCGTGCTGCAGAAACCACCGGGTCTGAGTGCTCTGGGCCATGGTGAGCTGGAGAGAGGGCCCGGCCACGTCGTCGCGGCCGTCAGCGATCCATTCGCCGAGGAACGGCGGCAAGGCCTTCACGAGGAGTTCGTAGAAGTCGTACATCCCGTTGTGCAGAACGCAGGCGGCGAAGCGCTGTTCGAAGGCGGCGGCCCGGGCGGCGAGAAGTCCGCCCAGGCTCGTGCCGAAGAGCACCAGCTGCGCGGGATCCACCTCGGGCAGGGTCAGCGCGTGGTCCACCACCGGCGTGACCACCTTCTCCCAGTCGGGCCGGAAGATCAGTCCCTGTTCGCGTCGTACCGACTGCTGGCCGGGCCCTTCGAAGGCGAGCACGTTGTACCCCCGGCGCAGTGCGCCCGCGCCGACCATGAAGTAGAGCTCCTCCAGTGTGGAGTCGTACCCGCCGTGGTGGATCAGGGTGGGCCGGGGCTCGCCCGAAGGTCCGCAGAGGAACAGATATCCGGGCAGGGTGGTGCCCTCGTACGGGATCTCCTGGCGCTGCGCCGGGATGTCGAGCAGTTCGGCGGCCCGGGCGAAGGTCGTGCGTGACTGCCGGGCGAGGCGAGCCGACTCGGGATCGTTGTCCCGGTCCGCCACGCGGAAGAAGTCGGCGGTCCGGTAGTAGTTCGACGCACGCAGCAGGGCTTCGCGCGCGCTCACCCTGTGGCCGGCGTTGAGGGCTTCGACGCCGATCCGGTGCAGCCGTTCCGCGGTGGCCGCCCACTCACGGCACCAGGCCGCCTCGTCTCCCTCGGCGATGTTCTGACATGTGACCAGCACCTCGCCGAGATCGGCGCCCCCGTATGCGGCATGACCCGCCGTCCGCAGGGCCTGGAAGGAGAAAGCCTTGTCGTCGAAAAGGAACTTCACCACGGACCCCCCTCTCCCCAGAACGGAACGGAACCGTTCCGCCTCGTTGGCCGGAACGTACACCTGGGCATGGCGGAACGCAACCGTTCCGTTCCGTGTTAATCTCTGATCATGGACACGAGCAGCGACAGCGATCTCGGTCGCCCCCGCACCGGCGCCGCCCTCCTGCGGGAGTCCGTCACCATGACCATCCGTCAGGCGATGTTCGACGAGCTGGCGGAGGCCGGGTACGCCCGTATGTCCATGGAGGCCGTGACGCGCCGCGCGGGCGTCGGCAAGGCCGCGCTCTACCGCCGCTGGCCCTCCAAGGAGGCGATGGTGGTGGGCCTGGTGTCCGAGGCGGCTGCCGAACACATCCCCACGACCACGGACACAGGCTCACTGAGCGGCGATGTCGAGAGGTTCGTCAAAGAGACCATGGGCTCTCTGCGGCATCCCCTTGCGAGCAGGATCATCCCTGATCTGCTGGCCGAATCGGCTCGCAACGAAGCTCTGCACGAGGCGCTCCATCTGACGGTCCTCGCACCCCGCCGCGCCGCGGTCTCGATGCTCCTGCGCCGGGCGGCGGACCGTGGCGAACTGCCGCCCGACATCGACGAGAGCCTCGCCATCGACCTGTTCGGCGCTCCTTTGTACTTCCGCATGCTGGCCGTGGGTGGGCAGACCGACGACGCGTACGTCAGCCGGCTCACCAACGCCATAGTGGCGGCGATCTCGGCCAGCCACTGACCCGCGCGGTGGGCAGACCAAAGGCCTTGGACCGGCGTGCCGGTCCAAGGCCCGTCCGCGCTCCGGGCTACTGTGCCGCCGGCTCCAGGACGAACACGGGGATCTCGCGCTCCGTCTTCTTCTGGTACGCGGCGTAGTCGGGGTACGCCTCGACCGCGCGCTTCCACCACACGGCCTTCTCGTCCCCGGTCACCTCACGGGCCGTCATGTCCTGGCGGACCGGGCCGTCCTGCAGTTCGACGTGCGGGTCGGCGACCACGTTGTGGTACCAGACAGGGTGCTTGGGCGCGCCGCCCAGCGAGGCGACCGCCGCGTACGCGCCGTCGTGCTCCACGCGCATCAGCGGCGACTTGCGGATCTTGCCACTCCTTGCGCCCTTGGTGGTCAGAACGATGACGGGCATGCCCCGCAGCGTCGTCCCCTTGGTGCCGCCGGAGCTCTCGTACAGCTCGACCTGGTCACGTACCCACTTCGCCGGACTCGGCTCGTACTCACCCTCGAGAGGCATGGTTTCCTGCCGTCCCTTCGTCGATCACTCGTCGTCGAAGACGCTTGTCCCCCTGCAACGCACTGGGGCCGGGCAATCATCCCGCCGGGCGCTGATAGCGCAGAAGCACCGTCCGCGAGTCGAAGGTCCGGGACTCGACGAGCTCGAAGGTCAGTCGATCCATGGACTCCTGGAACAGCCGCCTGCCGCCGCCGAGGACCACCGGGTGCACGACGATGTGGTACTCGTCGATCAGGCCGAGCTCCGTGAGGGCGGCCGGCAGGATCGAGCCGCCGCTGAGCAGCAGCTCCTTGCCCGGGCTCTGCTTGAGGGCCGCGACTTCTTCGGCGAGGTTGTCGCGGATCACCCGGACGTCCCCTTCGGGCTGCGGCAGCGACCTGGAGAAGACGATCTTCGGTGTGCTCCGCCAGACGGGTGCGAAGGCGAGGTCGTGCGGATCGTCCGAGATCGCTTCGGCGTTGGGCCAGAAGCCGGACATCATGTCCCAGACCACGCGCCCGTAGAGGAAGGTGTCGACGCGCTCATGGAGGGCGTCGCCGTACGCAGCGAGCTCGGGTCCCAGCACCGGCCAGTCAAAGGCTCCGCCGGGACCGTCGATGTGTCCGTCGAGCGAGGTGTGGACCCAGTGAATGAGCTTTCGCATGGCCGTTCCTCCTGGTGCGCGGTGCGCCCCCGCGGGCGCCTTCACAGGTATGTCGAACGGGATCGGGCCCCATCGACACATCGGTAGAAGAATCTTCCGCGCGGGGGCTGCAACGGCATTGCAACCTCGCCGGTGCTCTGCTGACCGGATGACACAGTCCCCGCGCGTGGAGCTGACCGAGGCGGCCGCTGAACTGTTGCGGCGGCTGCGGGCCGCCCATGGTCCTTTGATGTTCCACCAGTCGGGCGGCTGCTGCGACGGCAGCGCGCCCATGTGCTACCCGGACGGGGAGTTCCGTACGGGCCAGTCCGACGTCCTGCTCGAGAGCCTGCGGGTGGCGGGCGTCGACGAGGCGGTCTCGTTCTGGATGTCCAGGAGCCAGTACGAGTTGTGGAGCCACACCCGGCTCGTCGTCGATGTCGTCGAGGGCCGGGGCAGCGGCTTCTCGCTGGAGGCGCCGGAGGGCGTGCGATTCCTGATCCGGTCCCATATGGCCGACGGCTGATCACCTCGGTCCGTGGGTGTCGAGCGTGCCTGACATCCTGGTGTGCGTGAACGCCCCCACCCGCGGCGCTTGGCTGCGCGCCGGAATCAGCCGGAACGGCGGACCACTGCTGGAGAACGAGCACGTGGTCTGGCTTCAGATCGACGCCTATTACGCGGACAGCCGCGGCTTCGCCGGCGTCACGACGTACGAAGGCAGCGAGGTGCGCTTCCACCATGACGTCGGGGAGCCCGGCGAGGACGTGGGAAGACTCGAGCCCTCGGGTGCCGGGATGATCGAGACGGGTGTGAACCCGGACGGCAGTACGTTCCGCGAAGTGTGGACGCCGCTGCCGGACAGCGAAGGTGCCTGCGGATCGTGGCGGGCGGGGACGGCTCAGATCGTCCGCGTCGGCAGGCATGTGGTGCACGTGGACGACGACTGCGGCAGCTATTTCGAGCTGCCCGCAGACGTCACGGCCTGAGGCTGCCGACCACGTTGGCGGTGGCAGCGATTCCCTCCTGGATGGTCGGCGCCATGCTCGTGCTCGCGAGATAGAACCCGAGCAGGGCGCAGACCACCGCGTGGGAGAGCTTCAGTCCACCGTTCCGCAGAAAGATCACTGCGAGAACCGTGAGCAGGAGCACCACCGAGATCGAAATGGCCATCACCAACCTCCTCCGCCGCGCCGGGATTGCGGCATTCGGCGGTCAGTCTGGCGCAGCCGAGGCCCCGTACGGCCGACTGGCGTGTCCGCCGTACGGGTGCTCTCTGCCCGGGTTTGGCTAGTGGCCGCGGGAGCGGAGGAAGCGCTCGAGGCCGACGAGATCATCGGTGTTGATGTGGTCGACGCGGGCGGCGAGCAACTCGCTCCACATGGCGTCGCGGTCGGGACCGGCCACGTCGGGCGTGGCCCAGAAGCGGACACGCTGACCGTTGCCGTGGGCCTCGTCGACGATCGCGTGCAGCTTCTCCCGCTCGGCGGCCGGGAATTGGCCGGTACCGAGCCAGCTGAAGCTCTGCGTCCAGTTGCTGGAGATCAACGGGATGAACGAGGCGGGGGCGGCGGTTCCGAGATCTTCGAGGCGGCCGTCGTAGAACGCGTACCGCACCCGCTGCGCCTCCATGGGTACGCGGGCGGCCCGGTCGCCGGAGATGACCGGGGTGACGGCGCCGAGGTGGACACGGCCGTACGCGTAGCTGCTCAGCATCCGCCGGTAGTGCCGCAGCCGGCGGTCGAGTTCGAGATACGCGGCGACGCCGTCCGTCTTGATGTCGATCAGCAACTGGACCGGCCGGTGGTAACCGCGGTAGACGGAGCCGTGGTTGGCCTTCACCCGGGTGAGCAGCGGGTCGAGGTAGAGCGAGCGCAGGGTGCGGGCCGGGTCGAGGTCCGCCGGTTCATGGGCGACGAGCAGTTCCCCGTCGACGAGGAAGATGTCGGCCTCCACGCTGGTGAAGCCGTGCGACAGGGCGTCGTGCAGGGGCCGTTCATGCAGATAGTCGTTGTGGGCGTGGGCCCGGCGCAACGGTCGTGGGCCGCTGCGCCCGCCGTTCTTCTCGGCGGCCCGCGCGTAGGCGGGCACGGCGACACTGCCGGCCAGTGCGGCGGCGATGGTGGTGACGGCTCTGCGACGGGTGGTCAGCACGATGGTGCCTCCGGGCTCTGCGGGTCGGGAGGGACATCGGTGAGTATGCGTCCCGGTCAGCCCAATGGGCAGAGCAGCGCGAAGAGTTCGGCCATCCGTCACCTGGCACTCAGTCGTGACGGACCGTCAGCGTGCATGACATGCAACGGCCGCCGCGCCGGTGCTGGCGCGGCGGCCGGGTGCTCGGCCAGTGAAGCCTAAGGAGCCTGCAGGTCGACCAGTTCGGCCAGGGCATCCTTGTGGTGGCCGGGCGTGCCGAGCGCGATCTCGTCGGACTTGGCGCGCTTGAGGTACAGATGCGCGGGGTGTTCCCAGGTCATGCCGATGCCGGCGTGCAGCTGGACGCACTCCTCGGCAGCGTGCACGGCGACCCGGGAGGTGTACGCCTGCGCGACGGCCACCGCGAGAGCGGCCTCCGGGCTGTCCGTGGCCAGGGCGTCGGCCGCGTTGCGGGCCGCGGCGCGGGCCGAGACGACCTCCAGCCACAGCTGCGCCATACGGTGCTTCAGCGCCTGGAAGGAGCCGATCGGCCGGTTGAACTGGTGGCGCCCGCGGGTGTGCCGGACGGTCTCCTCCAGGCACCACTCGGCGAGTCCCAGTTGCTCGGAGGCGAGGAGCCCCGCACCGGCGAGCAGTCCGCGGCGTACGGCCCGCTCGGCGGCCCCCGCATCCGCCAGGCGGGTGGCGGCCGCCGTGTCACCGAGGGTGACGGCGGAGAGCGGGCGGGTCAGATCGAGCGGGGTCTGGGCCTCGACGGTGACACTTGCCGTCTCGACCGCGTACAGCCCGTCCGACTTCAGCACCAGCAGCACATCGGCGACGGCAGCGTCCGCCACCCCAGTGATGGTGGATGCGTCGACGGGAAGCGGGCCGTTCGGCGATGCGGACAGCGGCACAGCGAGCACGGCGGCCTTGCGGCCGGTCGCGAGCGCGGTCAGCAGCTCGGCGACCTCCGGCGCGGTGTCGAGAGCCAGCAGCGTCTCCGTCGCGATCACCGAGCTGGTGAGGTACGGCGCGGGGGCGACCGCGCGGCCGAGTTCCTCCAGCACCACCGCCGCCTCGCGGTGGCTCGCACCCTGGCCGCCGAGCTTCTCGGGTACGAGCAGACCGGCGGCGCCCATGTCGGAGGCGAGCGCCTTCCACAGCTCGGCGTCGTACGGCGCGCCGTCCTCGGCGCGCACGAGCACGGACGTCGTGTCGCTGCGGTCGGTGAGCAGGGAGCGTACGGCGGCGCGGAGGTCGTCCTCGGCCTCGGAGTACAGCAGGTCAGTCATCGCGCGAGATCCTTCCAGGCGACGTCCTTGTCGTTGCGCGGCTCGGAGGGCAGTCCGAGTACGCGTTCCGCGACGATGTTCAGCAGCACTTCGCTCGTACCGCCCTCGATCGAATTGCCCTTGGAGCGCAGATAGCGGTAGCCGGCGTCACGCCCGGTGAAGTCGACGAATTCGGGGCGGCTCATGGTCCAGTCGCTGTACAACAGGCCTTCCTCGCCCAGGAGTTCCACCTCCAGGCCGCTGATCTCCTGGTTGAGGCGGGCGAAGGCAAGCTTCATGCCGCTGCCCTCGGGACCGGGCTGGCCCGCGGCGAGCTGCTGGCGCAGTCGTTCCCCGGCGAGGCGCGAGACCTCCGCCTCCACCCACAGCGTCAGCAGCCGCTGGTGCAGGTCGTGGGTGCGCACCTCGGGGCGTTCGCGCCAGGTCGCCGAGATCGGGCCGATCATGCCGCCCTCGCGCGGCAGCCGGCTGCCGCCGATGGAGACACGCTCGTTCATCAAGGTGGTCTGGGCGACCTTCCAGCCCTCGCCGATGTCGCCGAGCCGGTGTGTGTCGGGGATGCGCACATCGGTGAGGAAGACCTCGTTGAACTCCGCCTCGCCGGTGATCTGGCGCAGCGGCCGCACCTCGACGCCGGGGTCGGTCATGTCGCAGATGAAGTACGTGATGCCGCGGTGCTTGGGCAGATCAGGGTCGGTGCGGGCGATGAGGATCGCCCAGCGGGCCACATGGGCGCTGGACGTCCACACCTTCTGCCCGTTGATGACCCAGTCGTCGCCGTCCCTGACGGCGCGGGTGCCGAGCGCGGCGAGGTCCGAGCCCGCGCCCGGTTCGCTGAACAGCTGGCACCACACCTCCTCGCCGACCCACAGCGGCCGCAGGAAGCGCTGCTTCACCTCTTCGGAGCCGTACTTGAGGATCGTCGGGGCGGCCATGCCGAGGCCGATACCGATACGGCCCGGGTCGTTGTCGGGCGCGCCCGCGGCCGTCAGCTCCGCGTCCACGACGGCCTGCAGTGTGCGCGGGACGTCGAGGCCGCCCAGGCCCTTCGGGTAGTGCACCCAGGCGAGCCCGGCATCGAAGCGCGCCTTGAGGAAATCGGTACGGTCCGTGTCGGCCGGGGGGTGCGCGGCCAGCAACTCCTTGGTACGGCGGCGCAGTTCGGCGGCGTCCGTCATCGGCTCTCTCCTTCCGGAATGACGACCAGGCGGCCGGTGGTGGTGCCGTCGGCGACCCGCTGGACGGCGTCGGCCGCGTCCTTCATGGCGACGCGTCCGCTGATCAGCGGCTTGATGGAGCCTTCGGTGGCGAGCCTGGTCAGCTCTTCGTGGCAGCCGAGGATCGCCGCCGGATCCATCTGGTTGTAGAGCCCCCAGTGGAGCCCCACGATCGAGTAGTTCTTCACCAGGGCGTGGTTGAGGCCCGGGCTGGGGATGGTGCCGCTGGCGAAGCCGACGATCACGATCCGGCCCTCGAAGGCGATGCACTTCACGGACTTGGCGTAGGCGTCGCCGCCGACCGGGTCGTAGACGACGTCCGCGCCGCGGCCGCCGGTGGCCTCCTTGACCGCGGCGACGATGTCGTCCTCGCGGCGGTCGATGACGACGTCGCAGCCGAGCTCCCGTGCGGTGCGCGCCTTGTCCGCGCCGCCGACGACGCCGATGACGCGTGCGCCGGCCGCCTTGCCGAGCTGGACGGCCGCGCTGCCGACGCCGCCCGCCGCCGCGTGCACGAGCAGCGTCTCGCCCGCCTGGAGGTGCGCACGACGGTGCAGCCCGAACCAGCCCGTCTGGTAGCCGATGTGCAGGGCGGCCGCCTCGGCGTCGTCAAGGGCGTCCGGCGCGGGCAGCACCGCTGCGGCGTCGGCGACGACGTAGTCGGCGAGTCCGCCGTTCGGCAGCGCGGGGTTGGTGATCACCCGGCGGCCGTCCTCGGTCTCGCCGCAGATCTCCACGCCCGGCGTGAACGGCAGCGGGGGTCGCACCTGGTACTGGCCGCGGCAGAGCAGCGCGTCGGGGAAGTTGATGTTCGCGGCTCGGACCTTCAGCAGCAGCTGACCCTCGCCGGGCGTGGGCCGGTCCACCTCTTCGAGCCGCATCACCTCGCCCGGCTCGCCGTTCCGGTGCACTCGCCATGCCTGCATTTCAGGGCCTCCACAAACCGTAGGCAGTACCACGCTGCGACGCATACTAAGCGGTCGCTTGCTTATCGGGAAGACCCCTCTCAGCCACGCTTGGGCCTGGCCCGCACATGCATCCGCTCGCCCTGCGGGCCGAACAGGCTCAGAAACTCCACCGGCTCTTCGCCGGCGGGGCCGAACCCGTGCGGGACGCGGGTGTCGAACTCCGCCGCCTCCCCGGCACCCAGCACCACGTCGTGATCGCCGAGCAGCAGCCGCAGCCGTCCGGACAGCACATACAGCCACTCGTACCCCTCGTGCGTCCGCTGCTCGAGCTCGCCGCCGCCCGGCTGCTCCACCACCTTGTACGCCTGGAGGCCGCCCGGCTGGCGGGTGAGCGGCAGCATCGTCCTGCCGTGGCGGACGATCGGCTTCGCCCGCACCCGCGGATCGCCGACGGGCGGCGCGCCAACCAGCTCGTCGAGCGGCACCTGATGGGCCCGGGCGATGGGCAGCAGCAGCTCAAGACTGGGCTTCCGGCCGCCCGACTCCAGCCGGGACAGGGTGCTCACGGAGATCCCGGTCACCTCCGAGAGCTGGCCGAGCGTGGCCCCGCGCTCCCGTCGGATCCTGCGCAGCCGCGGTCCCACCTCGTTCAGTACGGCATCGAGCCGTGCGTGCTCATCCATACATCCATTGCAGAAACGGCAAGGAAGTTTGTCAATCACGCGAGGCCGGGGCGAGAGTCCGGGCATGGACAAGAACGCATACGACGTAGTCGTGGTCGGCGGCGGTACGGCCGGGCTCAGCGCCGCCCTGATCCTCGGCCGCTCCAGGCGGCGGACCCTGGTGGTCGACGCGGGCGAGCCCCGCAACGCCCCGGCCGCGCACATGCACGGCTATCTGTCCCGGGACGGGATGAGCCCGGCCACGTTCCTGGAGGCCGGACGGCGCGAAGTCGCTTCGTACGGAGTGGAGTTGGCCGGGGACCGGGTGACGGGCGCGGTCCCGGACGGCGCGGACGGATTCCATGTGCCGCTCGCGGGCGGGCGCACCGTCCAGGCGCGGCGGCTGGTCGTGACGACCGGGCTCGTCGACGAGCTGCCGGACATCGCGGGCGTCGCCGAGCGCTGGGGACGGGATGTGCTGCACTGCCCGTACTGCGACGGCTGGGAGGTCCGGGACCGCCCGTTCGGGGTGATCGCTTCGCCGGTCGCGGGCGCGCACCAGGCACTGCTCTTGTCGCACTGGTCCAAGGACGTCACGCTCTTCCTGCACACAGTTCAGACCCTGTCGGACGAGGACGCGCGGCGGCTGGCCGCGGCGAACATCGCGGTCGTGACGGGGGAGGTGGCCGGGTTGGCGGTCGAGGCGGACCGCCTCACGGGTGTCCGGATGGCCGACGGACGGATCATCGAGCGGTCCGTGCTCTTCGTTGCGCCGCGCTTCACTCCCAGGGACGGGTTGCTGACCGTGCTCGGCGCCGAGACGTACGAGACGCCCTTCGGCCCGTATGTCTCGGTCGACGCGACCGGGCGGACCAGCGTGCCCGGGGTGTGGGCGGCGGGCAACGCGGTCGGCCCGGCCGAGCAGGTGGTCAATGCCGCAAGCGCCGGCTACCGGGCCGGGGCGACCATCAACAACGAGCTCGTCATGACCGATCTGGACAGGGCGGCCGCCGCGCTCAGCGGATGATGACGGCCCATCGGATCCCGGGCGGGGCGCGTCCCGTCGACGTCAGCGGCCGAACAGCTCGAAGGTGACGGCGGGCCGGCCACCGAAGCGCTCGGCGGCGGCCTGGGCGTATCCGGTGAGGAAGCTCCGGCAGTACCTCTCCGGGTCCTGGTCCGTCAGCGCCTCGATATAGCTGCGGTGCTCCAGCAGCGAGCTGATGGAACGCTCGAGGCCTGCCGTCGCGTCGACCGCGTGGGTGGGCGTGGTGGAGCCCGCGACCGCCACCCAGCGCACCCCGTTCCACGGCTGAAGACCCTGCTCGGAGATGAGCTCGGGAAAGATCCAGCGGTTTCCGGCGTCCGCGGCCGCGTCCAGCGTCGCGCGGCCGACGGCCCGGTGGTCCGGGGTGTTCCAGGCGGTACCGCCCCAGGTGTCACGGTGGTTGAGCGTGATCACCAGCTCGGGGCGGTACCGGCGGATCGCCGCGGCGATGTCCCGGCGCAGCCCGGTGCCGTACTCGACCACGCCGTCCTTGTGGTCGAGGAACTCCACCGTCGACACGCCGACGACCGCCGCACTCGCCCGCTGCTCCCGCTCGCGCAGCGCGGCGCAGGTGGCCGGTTCGATGGTGTCGATGCCTGCCTCACCGCGGGTGGCGAGGAGGTACGAGACCTCCCGGCCGCCGTCGGTCCATCCTGCGACGGCCGCGGCGCAGCCGTACTCGAGGTCGTCGGGGTGGGCGACGACGGCAAGCGCGCGCTCCCAGTCGTCGGGCATGGGCTGAAGCTGCTCGGTCATCCGGTCAGGATAGAGCGGTGACTGAGCGTCAGGCCTCCCCGCGAGCGAGGGAGAACAGCCGGTCGAGCACCCGCGGACCGCCCGTGCGCACCCCGTCGTGCTCGTACTCGTCGGTGATCCAGGTGCGCAGTCCGCGGATGGCCCGCGCGGTGTCGAGCGAGTGCTGCGTGTCGACGTACATGTCGTCGTGGTAGACGGCGGCGGCGACGGGCACCCCGTTGGCGGCGAGCCGCGCGGGGTCGTACAGCGGGGTCCAGTCGGTGCGGGAGGCGAGGATGTCGGCGGCCTCCTGCAGCGGGCGCAGGGCGGGGTCCACGTCGAAGTGCCAGGGGTGGACGGTCTCGCCGGTGAACAGCAGCGGCTCGGCACCGTTCAGCGTCGTGGCGGCGTCGAACTGCGGGAACTCGGCCCGGACCCGCTCGGCCGCCCATGCGGTCGGCTCGGCGCCCTGGGCGTAGATCGCCTCGTGCAGGACGGCATAGAGCGGATGTGCCGCGTACGAGAGCGTGGCGCGCACGGACTCCTGGAAGGCGTCGGAGAGTTCATGCCCTCCCCCCGTGCGTACGAAGGCGTTCTCGAGGAGATAGTGCAGCTGGTGGCTGCCGTCCCCGCCGCCGAGCAGGATGCCGAGGGACTGGAAGGCTTCGGGGGTGAGGGTGTAGTCGCCGGGCAGCACGGTCTTGTGCTCGGCGAGGTGCGCGGCGATGCGGCGCGCCCGTCGCACATCCTGCGGATAGCGGTCGTAGTGCGCCTCGACCTTGCGCTGCATGCGGGGATACGCGGCCCGGTAGACGTCGTCCGCGTGGCCGTCGAGGGCGGGCAGACCGCCGGTGATGATCACCGTGCGCAGGCCTTCGGGGGCGGTGGAGAGATAGTGGGTGGCGCAGAATCCGCCGAAGCTCTGACCCAGTACGGTCCAGGGCGCGCCCCCGGTGAGCTGCGGCCTGATGGTCTCGCAGTCGCGCACGATGCTGTCGGCCCGGAAGTGGGCGAGGTGCTCGGACTGTGCCTGCGGTCCGCCCCGCTGGGGCAGGGTCTGGCGGTTCTGCGGGGTCGAGCGACCGGTGCCGCGCTGGTCGAGGAGGAGTACGCGGTACTCCTGCACGGCGCGTCCCAGCCAGGCCTGCTTGCCGTGGAAACGGCGGGCGCCGAAGCCGGGTCCGCCCTCCAGATAGACCAGCCAGGGCAGCTCGGCGCCGGCCCGTTCGCTCGCGACGATCTCGCGGCCGTACAGCTCGATCTGCTCCCCCGCCGGGTCGGCGTGGTCGAGCGGGACGGTGAAGCGCCGGTCGGTGAGAACGATTCCCGGCTGGCGGTAGCTGGTCACTGCTGCTCCTGTTCTGTGCGTCCCCGTCCGCCCATGGGATCACATGGGCGGACGGGGAGGGCGTACGGAGCCCGGCAACGAACGAATCCGGGCGAGCAGCCGGGCATGGCCAGCCGGTCGGGGGCAGCCGGTCGGGAAGTCGTCCGGGGTCCTGGTCCGGTCGCGGACCCGGACACCGGCGGGCTTGAGCGGCCCGGTGCCGGTCCAGGGGTCGTTCCTGTCGCAGGTGCCGCCCTTGAAGACGGCGCCGGAGCGTTCGTCGGCGGCGACCGCATGGAGTTCGACACGGCCACGCACGCGTGAAGAGGCCTTCGGGCAGGGGCAGTCGGTGGAGTCGGCTACGGTGCTGGGTGTGGTGATCACGGGAGGGAACTCAGCGGCGCCGGGGACCGCGCTGCTGATTGCGGCCGCGCCGGTCGGCAAGGGGCGTCTCGTCGACGCGAGTTCCGTGCTGCCCGCGCTCGCCGCGGTCCCGCCCAGCGCACTGACCGGCACACCGGCGGCGACGGTGGTCGAGCTTGCCGATCCCCTCGATCCGCAGACCGTCCTTACCCGCATCCGGGCGGCCGCGGCGGCGGAGGGACCGCTGTTCCTGTACATCGCGGGTCAGCTCCAACTGGACCGCAAACAGCGCCTGTTGCACCTCGCACTCGCCCGGACCACGCCGGCGACCATGCGCTATACGGCGCTGCCCTGGCACTGGGTCGCCGCCGAAGTGGCGATCCGGCATCCCGGCACGACGACGGTGGTCGTCGATCTGGTGGCCGATGCCGAGGCATGGCAGTACGTCGCATCGAAGGGACTTGCGCTCGGGCCCGGCGTCCGGGTCTACGGGCGTGTCGCCCCCGTCCCGCAGCGGCGGGACGCGGCGAGTCCCGACTATCTCAAGGCATACGCGACAATCTGGCGCAGCGGCGCACGGCCGGCCCTGGCGACGCTGCACGAACAGGCGTCGGCTCGGGCGGGCGCGGAGGAATCGCTGCTACTGGCGATCGACGCGCCTGGCGCGGCGCGGGTCTCGCCGCCCATGGCGGGGCACGCGGCGCCCGCCCCCGTACAGACTCAGGCTTCCGCGCAGGCTCAGGCCACCACCCATGCCCAGGCCCCCGTGGCACAAGCCGCGCCCGCGGCCCGGCAAAGCGCGGCCACCCCGCCGCAGTTCGCCACCGCCGCGCAAGCCGCTCCCCCCGCCGACGACCCCCACCCCGCGATTCTCGCCGCCGCGCAGGCCGGGCGGCATGCCGAGGCCGCCGCCGCGGCCGGTGCCTGGGAGGAGCAGGAGTTGCGGGTCCACGGGCCTGGTTCCGTGCAGGCCATTCACTGGCTGGAAGTGCGGGCCGATCTCGCCCGGCTGGCCCGCGATCCCGGATTCAGCTGCGAGTTGTGGATGGCCGCCGCCGAGGCCCGGCTGACCCGTCAGCAGTCGTCCGACCATCCCGACGTCGAGGGCGCCGTCGACCGCGCCCACCACCAGTGGGAGCAGATCCGGGATCCGGAGCGGGCGCGGGCGCTCGCTCCGGTGCTCGTCAGGCTGCGGCGCAGCGTTCCGGGGCGACAGCGCGGAGCCCTTCAGGTGCTGCAACGGCGGCTGGAGAGCCTGCACTCGGGCCGCCCGGCGTAGGAGGTATGGCGCACATTGCGCCATATATACGAGCCTGCGGGGAATCCTAACGAGTTCTTGATGGCCTCAGGCTCCCCTCACAGTGCTTTCGGACTGGTGGGGCGGCTTACGCTCGCGCCGTGCTCAATGTGACCGGGATACTCAAACGGCTGGTCATCGGCCGTGCCAGACGCAGCGAGGAGCTGGGCGAGACGCTGCTGCCCAAGCGGCTCGCCCTGCCGATCTTCGCTTCCGACCCGCTGTCCTCGGTGGCCTATGCCACCCA